>JAFVYP010000046.1 GCA_017508555.1 Lentisphaeria bacterium | reverse complement strand
TATCTTTCTTTTCGCGGGAAAAGAGGTTTTTCCCCTCCCCACACCCCACCCCTTTTCGAGAAAAGCGAAGTATTTTTAGTTTTATATTATTGTATCTACCCGTATCGGGAACAAAGCCAAATAAAAAAAGAGGTCAAATAAAATGAAAAAATATGCCTTTATCACTGCCGTTCTTCTCGCTGCCGCTTTCTCTGTGAAAGCGGCTGCTGCCCCCGCCGCCAAACCTGCGGCCAAACCTGCCGCCAAACCTGCCGCCAAACCTGCCGCGGAAAAACCTGCGGCGGAAAAGCCTGCGGCAGCCAATCAGAATCTGATCGTTGCGCCCGACTTTGACAAGCCGCTCATATCCGGCAAGTATATGTGCGTCAACGGCTGGGCCGGCAATGCCAAGCTGCAGATCGACAAAAAAGTTTTCCGGACCAAAGGCGCTTCCGTCTGTCTGGAGGGGAAAAACAATACGCTCATCCAGACGATCCCCCTCCAGCCCGGCAAAAAATACCGCATCAGTCTTTATGTCAAAAGCGAAAATGCCAAGCCGGGCCTGCGGGCGCTCGTCCGTTTCGGCGGCGGCAAAGCCGGCGGAACTTATGTTTTCGGCACATACCAGGACTATGTCAGCGGCACGAACGACTGGCATAAAAAAGAGAAGGTCTTCACCACGCCGAAAGAATTCGGTAAACAGTACAACCCCAGACTGGATATCTTCACCTCCTCCAAAGATACCGGCAAATGCTGGGTCGATCAGGTGGAGCTTGTTGAGGTCAAATAAAGCATGAAAACAACACTTGCCATGGCAGCCGTTTTTGCCGCCGTCTTCACTTTTGAAGCGGCGGCAAAGCCGTTATTCAGGCCCTATGCTGTTTCCAAACGCGTTATCAGCATCGGTCAAAAAGATCAGCTCCAGCTGGTCAAAAACGGTCAAGTCAACTTTGAGATCGTCCAGCCGGTCAATCCGGCTGCCGCCAGGGCCGCAAGCGAACTTGCCGCCCGTTTGAGTACGCTCACCGGAAAAAAGATATCTCCCGTCAAAAAAGCATCGGGCAAAGTCCCGGCCTTTTATCTGGGCATCTGTCCGGAATCCAAAGCCGCAGGCATAGATCCTGCCAAATTGGATCGGGACGGCTTTTACATCAAAACCATCGGCAACAGGATCTTCATTACCGGTGTGGACACCCAGGCTTCCCAAATGCAGCAGTGGGCGACGCTTTTCGGCGTTTATGATTTTCTGGAGCGTTTTGCCGGTGTCCGCTATTATTTTCCGGGCAAATACGGTACGATCGTTCCCAAAAAGAAAAACTGGAGCATTCCCTCCATCGACATTGCCGAACGTCCCGACACCCAGTTCCGCTGGATCTGGACCCATCCCAGCAACCGGGGCGGCGGCAGGGCGGCCTATGCTTATCCGGGCATGAAAGAAAGCAATCCGAAAATCTGGCGCAACAGCTCTCTCAACAGCGTCCGCTCCTGTCACGGTCTCAATGACCTTGAACTGGCTAAACGCTTCCGGGACACCCATCCTGAATTTTTCGCCATGACCGCCGACGGCAGAAGGCGCGACGGACGCGACAACGCCATGAGTTATCACAAACACGGTCACCTGTGTTACAGCTCCAAAGGCCTGCTGGAAGAGGTCTGCAAAGATGCCGAAGCGGCGCTGACCGGAAAACCGGCTTCCAGCCGGGGCATTTCCAAATGGAGCAGCCGCTGGAACACCTTCCATGTCAATCCCGCCCCCAATGACGGCATGCTCTGGTGCCTCTGTCCCCAGTGCAAAAAGTACAAGACCAAACAGGAAAAGACCGATCATATCTGGCGTTTCTTTGTCAATATCGCTCAATATCTCAAAGAGAAAAAAATCGAAGGAATGGTCATCGTCAACAGCTACGGGGTCTTTTCCGGCGAACCGCAAATGGAACTGCCGGACAACATCAATCTCGGCGTGGCCGTTTCCGGTCCCTGGTCCGTGAAGGACAAAAAGAGACTTGAGGAAGGCAACAAACGGATCAGCTACTGGCGTAAAAAACTCGGCCATAAAGTCAGCACATGGACCTATCCCACCAAGGCCGTCGCCGCCGTGCCGCATATTCCCAACTATACCCCCAAAGCCATGGCGGAATTCTACCAACCCCACAGAGACAACATTTACGGCGGTTTTGTCGAATCTGGGACCGATGTCTGGCTCTTCGGTTTCATGAACCATTATGTCGCCGGAAAAGTCCTCTGGAATTTCGACACCGATGTCAATCAGCTCCTGAAGGAACATTATCAGCTGATGTACGGCAAAGGCGCGCCCTTCATGGCCAAATTCTTCGATGAGATCGAACGGCTCTGGCTGATCGAGATCATCGGCCACAAAACATACGATACCGCCTGGGGCGAAGAGAGAGTCCTGCCCACACGCAGAGAAATCTGGACAAAAATCTATTCTCCTGCCAAGATCGCTGAACTTGAAAAACTCCTTGTTCAGGCAGAAAAAGCCGCCGCCCAAGACAAAGAGGCCGCAGCCAGACTCCGCTTCATGCGCGCAAATTTCTGGAAACCTGTCCTTGAAGGCGCTGAAATCTTTGCCAATGAACACAACAACCGTTCCGCCTGGACGATCTATGCTGATCCCGCAGCAAAGATCACTCTTGACGGCAAACTGGATGAAGAGGCATGGAAAAAAGCCGAAGCCGTCAATCTCACTGCCAGCCAACGGAAGAAGGGAAAAACCGTCGAGGTCCAGACCACTGTCAAAGCCCTCTATGATAAAGAGTATTTCTATTTCGGTTTCGAGGCCGAAGAACCCCGGACAAATAAGATCCAGGCCCTGCTCACAAGAGGCACTGACAGCGCGGAGATCTGGCGCGACAGCGGCATCGAGATCTTCCTTTCTGCCGAAGCCGGAAGCAACTTCATCTATCAGTACATGGTCAATGCCGCCGGAGCCAAGTGCGATCTGCGCAATATGACAGTGGGCGTGGATGTCCGTTTCAATTCCGGTTTTGAGGCAAAATGCTCTGTGGTCCCCGGCAAAAAGTATTTTGTCGAAGTGCGGATCCCCCGCAACGCCATGCCCGAACTTGCCGGAAAAAGCAAGCTCATGGCCAACTTCACCCGCACCCGTACCCTCGCCGGAGAAAAAGTCAAAACACAAAGCTATGTCTGGTATCAGAAAGACCGCAATATCGCAGAAAATTGCGGCATCCTTGCGCTGGACAGAAAGGATGCGCCCAAAAATCTCATCAAAGCCGGAGATTTTGACAAGGCTCTGATCCGGAACAGATACATGCTTCTCAAAGGCTGGACCGGAACCAAAGCCATCCATCTGGATAAAACCACCTTTGTCACCAAAGGCGTCAGCGTCTGTCTGGATAAAGAAAACAATTTCCTCGTGCAGAACATTCCAGTCGAACCCGGCAAAAAATACCGGTTGAGCCTCTTTGTCAAAACAGAAAACGCCTCTCCCGGTCTCCGCGGCCTTCTCCGCTTCGGCGGCGCGCCCGCCCCTGCCATCTGGCTGCTGGGAACTTACAAAGACTATATCCGCGGCACCTCCGATTGGTACCGGGTCGAAAAGGTCTTTACTGCCCCGAAAGTATTCGGCAAAAAACATTCCCCCTGGTTCCAGCTTTCCGTCGGTAAAAATGCCAAAGGCAAGTGCTGGGTCGATCACGTGGAGCTTGTTGAGCTGCCATGAATATCCGACAGATATCTCTTTTGACGCTCTTTTGTCTCCTGCTGCCGGGAAAACTCCCGGCGGCAGCGTTGAAAAGAACAGCTGAGCTTTCCGGTCCTGTCCGGAAAGTTCAGGAGATCACCCTTGTCGCCGCCCCCGGCAACAAAATGGCTTCATTCGCCTCACAAGAGGCTTTCCGCCTGCTCAAACGCGCAGGCAACCGGGTCCGCCAGTCCCCCTCCCCCCGCCCGGGGACACTCAATATCCTGATCGGACAAAATTCGGCTTATCCTGTTTCCATGCAGGATATGAGCGCCCTGCCCGACGGCGCTTTCCGCATCATCAGAAAAAACAACGATCTTTTTATTTTCGGCATCGACACGCCGTCGGCAAATCCTGCCGCCCTCTCCCGGCCCAGCGGTTTCGGATACAGAAAAGGCAGTCTTTACGGCACTTATGACTTTCTTGAACGATTTGCCGGAGCAAGATTTTATTTTCCCGGTATCCACGGAACGCTTATCCCTGAAAAACAGCTCTCTCTGCCTCAAAA
Organism: Lentisphaeria bacterium; assembly: GCA_017508555.1. Taxonomy (GTDB): domain Bacteria; phylum Verrucomicrobiota; class Lentisphaeria; order Victivallales; family Victivallaceae; genus UBA1784. Next base: position 2,694 of record JAFVYP010000046.1, on the reverse strand, counting down.
CATCCATATTCTGGATTATCCTGATATGGAAGAACGCAATTATCTGCCCTGGGTTGAAACCTCAGGCCAAATGTATCCCGGCCATAAAGAATACTCAAAACCCTCTACGCATCTGCTCAACACGCTCCGTCTGAGAGCCAATACCATCGCCCCCAATATGAGCAATGCGCTTCAGCACGGCAATTATCTCGAACGCTTTTACAAATCCCATCCGGAATATTTTGCGCTCCACGCAAACGGCCAAAGAGTCCCGGAAACAAGGGAGCAATACAAAACCCAATTCTGCCTCAACAGCGCCATCGAAGAGGAGATCTTTCAGGATATCAAAGCCTATTATCTGGGCAAACCCGCCTCCAGCCGGGGCCTGAAACAGTGGGATAGATCCATGTTCTCCCCCCGGGGGATCAATATGACCCACGAGGACGCCTTCTACTGGTGCGCCTGTCCCCGGTGCCGCAAAACGGGACTGGATAAAGAGATCTATTCCGATCCGGAGATCCGCAAAAAGATCAGCACGGAAGTCTGGCGTTTCACCTCACGCATCGCCCGCCGTCTGAAAAAAGAAAATGTCCCCAATGCCCGCCTGATCCTGCTGGCCTATGTACCTTACGATATCGTTCCTGACTGTGACATTCCCGACAACATCCTGCCGGTGGTGGTGGTCTTTCCCGGCGTTCAGGGCGACACGCCGACACTCAAACGCAATGATGCTGTCCTGAAAGCATGGATGGAAAAATGCAAAGGCCGTATCCTGCTCCGTGCCTGGACCGGCAAATACATGCTCCGCCGTTTCCCCGGGATCCCGGATCTGCACCACAATATCCTCTGCGATTATTTTACAGAGCGCAGAGAGTGGTTTTCCGGTGCGTTTATTTCTGAAAGCACAGATCGCTATCTTTTCCGTCACCTCAATATCTATCTGTTTTTCAAGTACACCTGGAACAGAAACACCGACCTCAAGGCTGTCAGAGATGAATATTTTCTTCTCATGTACGGCAAAGCCGCTCCTTTTATCCGCACTTATTTCGATATCCTTGAAAAGATATGGGATCAAAAACTCATCAAAGACATGAAAGATTCCCTTCTGGGCGGCGAAGCCGTCATCGCCTCTGAAAGGGAGATCTGGACGGAGATCATCACAGATGATTTGATCCGGAAACTGGATCTTCTCTGGCAGAAAGCTGCACATGCCGTCAGAAAAGAAAAATCATTCAGTGCCCGGGTACATTTCATGCGCAATGAACTTTTTGCGCCCCTCCGCGCCCGTAAAGTCCAATTTGCCAAAGTCCAGAACGCTATCGACGCCTGGACTCTCCGCCCCGGACAGAAAGTCTGGGCCAGACCGCGCAAAGGCGATACGGCTGAAGTGATCACAACGTTCAAACTTACAGAAAAACCTGATGCCCTTGAGATCTCTTTTTTCTGCGAAGAGCCGGAAATGAAACATCTCCGGGCCAGAGCTGACCGGGATGCCACAGGCGGAGTCTGGATGGATTCAGATGTGGAGATATTCCTCAATCCCTCCGGAGATAAAAAAAATTACATCCAATTCTGCGTCAACGCCAACGGTGTCCTTGACACCATTGTTTCCGGCACGGGGCTGCAAAAGAAAAACCAGGCCTCCGTCCAGGTCTCGCGCAGCGCCGGCAGCTGGCAGGGAACACTCCGTATCCCCCGTACCCTGCTGGGAAAACACAAAAACGCTTTTCCGATCCTGCTGGCGCGCCACCGCGTTCTGGAAAAAGGCGCTCCGAAAATAAAAGAGCCCTTTTACGCTTATCTTGCCATAACCAATCCGCCCAATTTTCAGCTGCCGGAATACTGGGGGCTTCTGGATCTTTCCGGCAAAGCTGACGGAAATCTTGTGAAAGACGGTACTCTGGAAGGACTGGATATCCGCGACTTGAAATCCAAACGGTTTTATCTCTCCTTCAGAGACAAACCCCATCAGAAAATCTCTTTTGACAAAAAATGTTTTGTTTCAGGCGGTCAGAGCGTCCTTCTTGAAAGCACCAGCGGCAAGCGTCAGCTGGCGTTCCAGCTTCCTGTGACAAATCTCAAACCCGATACAAAATACCGGTTGAGCTTTTTCTGCAAACTGGAACAAGTCAAGGGAGAAGGCCTCGATGTCGCGCTTTTTTCCGGAAAAAAAGCCATACATCCCATGCGTTTGAGCCGTTTATCCGGCACACACCCCTGGCACCGGTTGAGTTTTGAGATCGTCACTGCAAAAGATACGCCCTCCCGGGGCGTTGTGATCCTCGCCCACAGGGCTGCAACCGGAAAAATATGGGTCGATCACATCCGTCTGGAAGAAATCTCCTCCCGATGATCCCCTTCCGGATCCTGCCGGAAAAACACCGTTGCAGACACACTTGACAAACGTTTGGCAAAAGAGTATATTATATACACAACGAAATATTTACCATCCAAATCAAGGGGGCTGAAAATGAAACATGATGCGTTGAACACAGAACAAACCGGCCGTCATTTCATATCTCACACCGTTTTTGCGGCAGCAAAAAAACACCTCTCCTTTTTGGCCAGGGAGGGATCTTTTGAACGGATGGGTACGGATAAGTACGGAAGAGTACGGAGCCAGACCCAGCCGCAAACAGCCGGTATCACCCACAACAAAAATACCCCGCTTTTCTTTGAAAGTGAAAGGGGGTTTGGGGGAAAGCGAAAACCTTC
>JAFVYP010000045.1 GCA_017508555.1 Lentisphaeria bacterium | reverse complement strand
GCTTCTACTGATTCAGATAGATCATCTTTACCACTGCTTTGACGGGCATAAATCAGAGCTTTCATAAATTTTCCTCCAAATTTAGTTTTTCATTTCACCATAATATAGCACCAAAACCCTAATTTAACAAGTTTCATTCGTGGTGATTGCGATTATCGCCATATTGGCAAGTATGCTGATGCCGGCGTTGCAGCAGGCGCGGGCGAAGGCGCGGCAGTCCACCTGCACCTCCAATTTGAAGCAATGGGGAATTATGATCGGGCAATATGCGGATGCTTACGATGATTTTCTCATACCGAGCTACATGTCCCGGAAAGTGGTCAACGGGGGGACAGTTATCTGGTGTGATGAGCGGACAGTTCTCCGCCACATGATCGCGCCGGGGACCCGGGGGAACGTCTGGAAGCGTGGAGACAGCATCAACGGCTGTCCGGAAGCAACGGATGCCAACGCCAAAAAAGACGGTGTGGAGATCGACGGGACTCCTGAACGTTATTACAGCTACTGTCACAGTACAGGTGTCCTGGGGACCCTGGGAAGTCCCCATAAGATCACACATTTGAAAAGCCACTCCAAATACGCGGCATTTGCCGATGCCACCTATTACACCATCACGGCGGATAATTATCATATCGGCTATGCGCATCCCCGGTTGAAACCGCGTCACCAGGGGGGCAATGCCGTCAATATCGTTCACACGGACGGACATGTGGAAACATTCACCGGTCCGGCGATCATGCAGGGAAAAATGCCGCTGATCTCCAAATTCGCCCCGGGAATCGACGGATGCAATGGTTATGAACTCAAAAGCAGATGGTTGAAAAACTGATGAAAAAGACTTTACTGACCATTGCGATTTTTTCTCTTTGGCTTCTGTGTGGAAAAAGCACAGACCTCACTCTGGAAAACTGGCATGTGCTTTATGCGGGGAAGGCCTCATTTGCCAACGGAACACTCAAGGCTGTTCCTCAAAACAAGGGGGCGGCTCTGATGCGCAGGATACTTCCCGGAGAGGTAAAAGGGGACTTCGTGCATTTCCGTGTGAAGGGAACAGGTTTTGAATCCGGAGATCTCTCCCTTTCCCTGCGCGGCAAAACGAGGGTGGCGGTCCAGAAGGGGGAAAAACAGAAAGACGGCAGTCTCCTCTTCGCTTTTCCCGGACTGCCGGAAAAATTTTCGCAGCTGCGTCTTTATTTCAACTCCACAGGACGGCTGAACAAACAAGCCGTTGAGATGCAGTTCACGCAGCTGCGTTTCGAGGAAAAAACCTGTTTTACGGCCGATCTGTCACTCCGCCGGAAAAAGATGTTTGAAAAAACAGTGATCTTTCCCCGTATCCAAAGCAAATACGATCTGGTGAAAAACTATCTTTCCTCCTATTCGGCGGGAACCGGTACTTTTGTTGACAGACCGCTGTTCTACAACCGTGATCTGGCAGATTCCCCTCTGCCGGAGTACGACAAACAGAACTCCGTCAAAGGTTTTCAGAAACAGCTGGAAACAGCCCGGATGTTCGTGGACGGACTGGGGCTCTTTTATTCCCGGCGCAGTATCCGGCACTTGAATCCCATCCGCGCGGCGGAGGCGGCAGGATTGAAAAACTGCATCTTTATGGAGGCCACACCGCCCCTGCTCAAAAACACGAAACTGGCTTTCAAAGTCATAGATGAGACCCTCTCCTCTCCTGCGGTGTTCAAACATCAGGGCTCGTTGGTCATCAGTTCCTACCACGGAGAGGTTTTCAAGCCGGAACAGTGGGTGAAGATCCTGAAGCCCTTCCGCAAAAAATACGGTAAAAAGGTCCTTTTCACGATCGAAATGCGTGCGGCGGGCTACGGCATGAACAGCCATTACCGCAAAACGGAGGGAAAGCCCTCTGCGGCATTCACAGAGGAGATCAAAGCCCGTATCCGCCGTTACCTCGATGCCGCTGACGGCGTCAATTTTTCGGCCTCCAACCATCTGAACGAAAAACAAACAGGCTTTCCGGAAAATGTTCTGAGCATCAAGGCCTACCGGGAGTACATCATTCCCGTTTTCGTCTCTGTTCTGGCAGAAGAAAAATACAACGGCAAAAAGATCTTCGGCCTGAGCGCCCACAAAGGCTACACCCAGACCCGGCGCACAGCCAGCAATCTGGATGATGAAGGCACAGGCAGCATGCGCAAAAGTCTGACCGCAGCGCTGGAAGCCAACTGCGATTACATCGTCATGCCGGAATGGAACGAGATCAACGAAAACACCCACGTGGAACCCCTTGTTTCCAATGCCCTGACCAATGTGCGCGTGGTCAATGCCCTGCGGAACAAAACAACTTCCGCAGTGGAAAAAAAGTTTCCGGATGTGATCCTGTCGTTCCGTCAGAGCAATGATCTGGCCGTCCCCATCCCCATTGAACTTCTGGGCCTTCCGGAAAAAGACAGCGGCCCCAGCTCTGTCAGGCTCCATCTGCTTTCGCCGGAAGGCAAACGCATCAAAAGTTTTGACAGGGTCAGATTTTCCCATAAACAGACTGAGGAAAAGTTTTATCTGGAACCGGCGTACAAATACGGCAAATTCCGTTATCTTCTTCCTGAGCTTGAGATCAGCTGGAAGGGGAAAACCTTTTCTCTCCGGGAGGGTCTGCCCCATATCCGTCTTTATTCCGCGCCCAACGTCAACAACACCTATGTCAAGATCCCTCTGCGGGATCTGCCGCAGGGGGGGATCCAGGTCAAAACGGTCATTTCCGGACAGAAAATACAAGCTCACGGCAAAATCCGGCTGCCTGAAAAAATCATGTCCGTGGAACTTCTTGCCAATGAAAACGTGCTGAAAGCCGTGGATATCCACAACGAATACAGGACTCCCGCCGGTATGGTCATGCTGCGCTGGATGCGCATGACTCCCGTTGCCCACGGCTTTTCCCATGACCGCCTGACCGTCCGGGCGCTCAAGGGAAGGATCCGTCTGCGCACGCCTCATATCTTCAGTCTGACCGGCATGAAACTTGAGCAGCTGTCCCCCAACCTTATTTCCGGACGGATCGGCGGCGGCTGCTGTATCCGGGAGTTCTTTTTCTTTGCCGATCCTGATGCGGAATTGGAATTTTCCGACAGAAAAGAGCGTTTCAAGGTCACGGTGGCCAGTCTCATCGCCAACGGCCTCTTCCGTCAGGCAGGAGCCTGCGGCGTCTCCCGCACGGTGGAACACTGCAGGGAGCAGATCGAACTGCCCCGTCCCATCGGCAAAAAAGAGCTTTCCTTCTCGCTTGAAGCGCCCTTGCGCAAAGATAAAAACACGGTTTACTCTGTACGCGTTGTCACAGAAAAAGGACGTGTTTTCCGCAGCCGCCCTGTCATGGCAAAATCAGAGAGCGCCGGTCAGCTCACCCTGCCCCTCCGGGATATCCTGACGGACAAAGTCCTCCGGGTCACAGTCCCCCGGCAGATGATACGGCACAGGATTTTTGACTTTTCTCCCCGCTGCGGCGCCCTGCTGCCCCTCAAGGACGGGGATAAGGAGGAGTTTGCTGTCTGCGGCGGCTTTGATTACCGCAGCCACAGCGCCAAAGGCTGGAACGTTCTGCGCCAGCCCGTTTGGAAAAAAGAGAAAGACCGCTGGGTGCTGGATTTCGTTCCCGGCAGCGGACTTCTGCTCTGTCAGCCGCTGTTTTCCCGCAGCGCTTTTGATCTGCGTCTGGAGGCAAGTTTCAAAGATCTCCGCAGTCAGACCCTGCTGGATGTGCTGGGACAAAATCTTTCCGTGCAGGTGACAGACGGCCGTCTCCACGGCAGAATCGTCACCACCTGCGGCAAAGCCGGGTGGCAGGTAAAAGAAAAACTGGAAAAAGAGCGTTTCTACAAGATCCGGCTGACATATGATCTGGAAACGCTGCGTGTTTACCTCGACGGCAAAGAGGCCGCCCGTCAGAAGATCACAGGAACACTCCCCGATGCGTGGATCCTCTGCATCGGCGGTGCGCCCTCCGGCAAAGGACCTGCCGTTTCCAACGTACTCACCAAAGCCGCCGGCGCACACGATACGCCGGATAAAGCCTTCCGCTTCAACGGAACGCTCCGGGCGCTGGAAATCGCCAACTGTCCCCTGGACAGCAACTGAGGTATCAGAAAGGCCCCTGCTGGACAGTGATGGGCATAAGCTGTTTTTTCAGCAGCATGCCGTCCGCCAGCAGCGAAACTTCGACCGTATAAAGGCCCGGTTCGATCTTCCGGAGATGGATTTTATCTTTGCCGGAAAGAAGCACCCGGCCCTTCTGATCCAGCAGACGGGCGGCAACGGAGATCTTTCCGGTGACACTTCCCACGCGGAACCCCTTGATTTTTCCGGAGACAAAGGGGAAAATATTTTCATTTTCCAGCCCGGTCGGAAAAAAAGAGATCTCATCATCCGCATTGAAAATGGATGAATTCATCCTGACAGCCGGCTCCTGTGCCAGAGGCGGCAGCTGGACGCGGAAATCAAAAAGATCAAGAGAACTGTTTTTTGCCACAGATATCCACACAGCGTAGCCTCTGCTGCGGATCACCTGTGCCGGATCTTTGCAGACGATCCCCACGACGGCAAGATCCACAATTTCATTGGGCGGCAGCGTGAAATAGGGGGTGAGCGCCGCCGCCTGACGGCTGGTCTCGTTGCGGTACTGAACTGAAAAATGATGGCGGCCGCCGGGACTGCGCAAACGCATCCAGCCCAGAATACGGCGTCCTGCGCCCCGCGGATCAAGATCAAAGCCGTTCTTGCGGAACCGGATGATCCCGGTGGCTCTGTATCCGCCTTCCGGCAGCGGAGTCAGATCGCCCTTTTTGAAATAGAGCATCTTCAAATTTTTGAATTGAGGAGCCTTTGACAATTCGATCCACCAGGCCCGCACCGCAGGATCGGGACGGGCAACGGTCTCCTCCGCGCCGTCGCGGAAGGTGAAAATGTACTTTTCCGCGCCGGGAACACTCTTGAAAGAAAGCCAGCCGGGTTTGCAGAAACGGTTTTCCTTTGCAGGAGCCGTTGACCAGGTCCGGTAGCCGTCAGGACTTTTCCGCCCCTTCATATCGGGATCCAAAAGGCGCATGTCAAAGGAAAAGGGAAGCTCATTCCCCGCCGCCGTCGTCAGTTTGAAGCTGCTGCTGTCCGCACCAGTTTTATCCAGATCAAGAAAATAAATCTGCTCCGGTCCGGGACCGGCCGGAAGAATGACTTTGTACTCTGCCGCACAAAGCGCGGAAAATGCAAAAAGAAACGGTAAAATTTTCATTTCAACAACAAGGCTCCTGTTAAGTATTCATACTTATCATATTAGTTGTAATATCACTTGTAAAATACACTTGTCCCTTCATTTTTGCAAATACGCCTTGAGACATTTTTTGAAAATTCAGCCAAAATCAGAGCTTTGCTGCCGATACAGACAGCCCCTTTTTTATGTTGGCTCTGTTCCCGATACGGGTAGATACAATGATATAAAACTAAAAATACTTCGCTTTTCTCCTATGAGAGACTATTTGTCAAGTTATATTTGCAAAAAAATCGTAAAATATCTGAGATAATCAGCAAAAGATGATTCAAAAAAGGTGTGCTTTTGTCTTGCTCCTATTCGCGTTCTGTAATG
>JAFVYP010000044.1 GCA_017508555.1 Lentisphaeria bacterium | reverse complement strand
TTAACGGTAACATCATACATTCTGCCGTCAACAACGATGGTGTTTTCCACCACATTGGAACCGTTGATGACAAGAGAACCGTAAGTGATCGTTCCGGCATAAACGATGCCGCGGGAAAGATCCACATTGTCGATGCTCAGCGTTCCCTTGACAGAAATGCTGTCAGCGGTCACATCGTTCCAGCTGAAGCTGAAGTCTCCGGCAGCAGTAATATCGCCGACAACGGTGATGCAGGAGTCATCAGAAAGAACGGCTCCCGCCTCGGAAATCAGGACATCTCCTGTAACGGAGGCATTGACAGTGCTGGCTCCGGCAATGGTGAAAGCTCCGGTATTGACCACGGTGCCTGCGGTAAAGACGGAATCCGCAACAGTGATCGTGCCGGCGTTGGTAAGAGTGCCGACATTCGCCTGACTTGCGCCGGTAATATCAAACACGCTGTCTGAGTGTTTGATCGTCACAGTGTTGGCAGTCAATACCGAATCATTGATGTAAAATTCGGAAGCATCGTAGCGCAGACCGCCGTTATTGGAATCATGAATCGCTCCGGCATCTATGATCGCATTATCGGCAGTGAAAACACCATCTTCGACCAACAGGTAATTGGTATCGATTGTGCCGTTGACCGCAAGTTCGCTCCACGCCATATGCACACGGCCGGTGCTGATCGTACCGGTGGAAGCCACCGTATGTTTACCGTTCGCCAGATAAGTGCAGCCCCAGTTGGCACCGCCGGTGACCGTACCTTCAACATTCAAGCCGGCACCGTAATAGACATACAGACCGCTGGCATTGTCATAAACTTCAAAGGTGACATTTTCACCGATAGTGATCGTGGGAGCAACATCACCAACAACAAAAGTCCAATCAGCTATGCTGGTCTGTTTGATCGTTACCGCACTATCAGCTGCAAAGGTGATGTTACCGCTGCCATATTTGAAATCAACATTGCCGGTCTCGATATTGCCCGCGAATTTGATCGTCGTATCACCGCCGTTGGTATCGATCTTGTCCGCGATATCCTCAAGACTGTCGAAGGCATTGATGCCGGCATAAACACCCTCTTCGCCCTCAATCGCTTCACCAAACTCAAGATCGGCATAATCAGCGCTGACATAGAGCGTATTCACATCGGCATCGGTGAGAGAAATATCTCCGTCGGCACCGTAGATAACTCTGACATCATCAGCTTTGTTGATAAATTCAACTTTTCCTTCGAGGCTTTCCGCGCCGGAAAGGTCGATGATCTTTTTGAAGCCGGTGAAACCAGCCGCATCAATGGTGATGGAACCTGTTCCGGTAATGACGCTGGCAATCAGAGTAGAAGAGGCATCAACAGTAAGGGTACCTTCGTTAAAAAGAATACCGCCTCTTTCCGGATCGTTTACATACTGATTCCATTTGGTGATATTCAAAGTACCGCCGTTGATATTCAAAGTGCCGCCGGCATTGATGGTCGCATTATGTCCGTCGATGGTGATAACGCCGCCCTTGTTCAGGTTGGCGACACCGTCTTCGTGGATCTGGAGCAGCTTCTGGCGGGGATCGGAGTGCAACAATACGATATTTCCGGCAATATCGGCAGTTCCTCCGACAACGTTGAAGAAACGGGAGTTGACCGTACCGCCGTTTTCAAGGGTAAATTCACTGCCGCCGCCGACGATCGTGGTGCTGCCGTTCCAAACAGCACCGTCCTTGACAACGGATGTGCCATACATATTGGTCTGTTTGACCGTAAGTGTACCGGCAAGAACAAAGTCTTCATAAGTACGGATATTACCGCCGATATTAGACTCGCCGACCAGCGTACTGTTCTCAAAGCGGATGTAAGTGCCGGACAAAGTACCGACATTGATGGTTGATTCGCCGGAAACAGTGATCGTACCATTGTTGGTAACTGTATCAGCATTCAACTTGGCAGCAGCGATACTGATTGTTCCGTTGTTGGTCACAAGAGAAGTTTCGGCAACAGCACCGGAAACAAGACTCAAAGAGGTATTGGCAGCAAGAGTGATCCGCACAGTACCTTCGAGCGTGGCATCTTCCACCGTCACATTGACATTGTAGTTGCCGCCATTTTCAATATCAAAACGACCGGCAGAAAGAGTGGATTTGTTCCGGATAGTCAAATCGGCATTACCGTACATATAACCACCGTAGCTGCCGACAGCAGTGTAGGCACCGGTTGTCCAAGAGGAGTTATCCACAACAACAACGGCATTACCCGCAAAATAGGTATTGATACTGGTCGCTTCCAGAACACTGTCCGTAACATCAAAATTGTTTCTGATGAACGCATAATCGTAAGTCACATCTGCATTATCAACAGCGATCTTTCCGAATCCGCCCAGCTGTCCGAAGTGAGCCGTCGTACGTTCTGCATCAGCGGAACCGATATACAGTTTATTTTCAGAGTTAACTGTTCCGGTCAGCAGATTGGTCGTGGTGAAGTTGCCGAGAATCGTTGTTGTCACAGGATCGGCATAATTGGAATCACGTCCGGTATAAACGAGCTTGATGTTGTTGGTTCCGGAGAACACCGTATTGCCGTAGGCATTGACCTGCCCCTGGACATTGGAGTCAACCAGCGTACCATCGGTGAACTTGATCGCATTTCCGGTCAGAGTACTGATATTCAGCGTGCTGTTTCCGGAAACATTGATCGTGTCTTCATTGATCACAGCTCCGGCCGTAAGGGAACCGTCATTTATGTCCAGCGTACCGGCGACATGCAAGCTCTTTACATCGACCGAAGCATTTTCAAGGGTAAGGTTTGCCTCACTTGCCTTGGAAATACTCTCAGAATCAAAGGTGACACTATTGGTGATATCCTTTTCAACACCGCTTTCATCCACTGTATAGAACTTGTATGATGCTCCGGGAATCCAGGCAACATTATTATAGTTGTTATCCGCATAAGCTGTCGTACGGCCGATTTCCTTACCATCGTCATTGAAAGCTACGACCGTGACATACTCAGGTTTTTCTCCGACAGTGTTGTACTGGAAAGAGGCCCATGCAGAAGATAAACTGTCTGCGGTCAATGCAGCTCCCTCAGTAAGGATGATCGTTCCCTTGTTGACAATATTGGTTGCATCCAAAACGGCAGTTTCACCGCTGAATTCCGCTGTACCTTCATTGACAAACTGTGCATCAAAATCTAATACAGATTCGGTAAAAGCAAGCGTTCCAGCGTTATACTGCTGACTTTCTTTACCGATGGAAATCACTTTGGAGTTCGTTGCTGTAAAAGTTGAATCCTTGTCAGCAAAGTTGAAAGAACCACGGTAAGCATCACCGTAAGTATCTTCTGTGACTGCACCGATCTTGAAAACAGTATCTTCCAAAGCAAAATTATACTGACCGTCAAGATCTCCGGAATCCAGCATATTGAATGTAGCTTCCGCAGTGACAACAGCATTATTCCACTTGAAATTATAAGTACCGTTGAGGGTTCCATTGGTGGTCTTTTTATCATTCATAAAATTATTGTTTTGATCACCAAGTCTTACATAAGCGTCGTTGATATCGAAAGTGCTGACATCTCCGCCGCGGGAAGCCTGCAGATAAATTCCTTTTTGAGCATCAAGGGCGAAATCATCTTCAGTAAGCGTTCCGGCCTCAAAAGCAGCTTTGGCATCCTCCAGAGTACCGTTGACCGTGATTTTGTCACCGTAACCGATACCGAGCTTTCCACCGTTCAAAGTGACAGAAGCACCGGCCTCAACAATCATTTCAGAGCTGTTCACAGCCTCGTTGTCAAGAATATAATCGACTTCAAAATCCTGAATCGTAGCAAAAGTGTTATCACCACGGAAAGTGACCTTGCCCACAACATCGACATAGCCGCCGACAGTGGAATCGGAGATGACAGCGCCGTCAAGCAACTTGACCACATGCGCTCCAGTGGTCTCATCCCACACCAATTTTCCTCCGTTGACACTGGCAATATCAAGCGTGCTTTCGCCGGAAACGTTGATCGTACCGTTGTTGGTGAGAGTTCCGACAACGATCAAATCACTGTCCTTCAAATTGACTTCACCATTGGCGCCGACAGTCAAATTTCCAAACGCGCCGTCATTCAAAACGGTAACGATCGTGCTGTTCACAGCATTGATTTGAGATTTGGCATTGGCACTGTTGGAATCGACACTAAATGCGATCGCCTTGACGACAGTGTCATTCAAATTCAAAATGCCCTGTCCCAGCCAATCGCTGCGGCCGACATTGAGAAACATAAGGTTGTCTGCCTGCGGATTGTCAACAGTCCACTTGCCATCACCGTTGATCGTAACAACACCGCCGATATTGGAATTTTCATAGCTGTTGGTGATCTTGCTGTTGTTGAAAGTAAGTGAACCGGTGTAGTTATAGAAGCCGCCCTTCAAATCACCATTGATGACAATGTTGTGGTTATTGTAGTAGGCCATGAACAAAGAGGCATCAATATTGATTTCTTTGGCAAATTCAGCATCCACATCAATAACGGAGTCTATTTGCAATTTATGATCATTGCCATCACCGGAAATGACATTCAATTTATAGTTGGCATCTGCCGTCATCGTGGCATCGCTCAACAAAGCAATGGTGGTATCGTTGTCAGTCAAGGCATTGACCGCAGAATCAAAATCCGCAAAGGCATTGATGCCGAAATAAACACCCTCTTTGCCCTCGATCGCTGTTCCGTATTCAAGATCAGCATAAGCGGTGCTGACATAGAGCGTACTCATATCAGCATCGGTGAGAGAAATATCTCCATCGGCACCGTAAATAACAGTGACATCTTCGGCTTTGTTGATAAAGTCAACTTTTCCTTCAAGGCTTGCTTCGCCGGAAAGATCGACGATCTTTTTGAATCCGGTGAAACCGGTGGGGTCGATGATGAATTGACCGCCGTCAGCCACGGTCAGCGTGGTGGCAGAGATCATACTGTCGGCATCCATGGTCAGCGTGGAAGTCGCATCCACAGTGATATTCATGGTAAACTCTGCATCATTGATCAGCGTGGTGTTGGCAGTCAGAGAAACTTCAGCACCGTCGACGAGCTCCACGGCGATCGGGGCGTAAGAACCGCCGCTGCCGAGATAGATGTAGGTATTTTTGAATTCAGCTGCGGCATCGGTGAAGTTCATCCATCCGGCATTCACGAAAAAGACCGTGTTATTGAAACTGGCAGTTGCGCCCTGATTAAGCTGGAAGTAACCGGCTTTGATCTGGGTGTCGGCACCGGGCCGGGTACCGCCGCCCCATGAACCGGTGAAAATTTCATCGGGAACTCCGGCATCGGCTTCGCGGATACCTTCAACGGACAACGTGCCGCCCATGATCCGCATGCTTTCGCCGGTAGCGAAAAATTTACCGGTCGTGCTGACGGTGGTTTCGGCGTTATTCATCAGGATCTGATATGCCTGGAAGGTTCCATCGACCTGCAGATCGCAGGTTTTGGATGCATCGACCACATAGTCGTAACTCCATTTGCCGGATTCAAACTCTTCACCAACAGTATTAAGGAAGAACCACTGATTGGCGTTGTAAGTGGTTTCAGCACCCTTGAGGATGACCATTTTGTCGGCTTTGCCGATCACGGCGGCGGCACCGCTGTTGGCATCGGCAAAAACATTCGTGCCGACGATATAGGATTTGCCGTCAATGATCACAGTGTCACCGGCTTCTCCGGCGATACCATTGTAAACGAAAATTTCACTGCCGGTATAAGCCTCAAAGCTGTCAGCAAGTGCCTCGCCGTCAACAGTCGTTCCGGAGATGATGGAACCATCGGTAAATTTGACATCACCGCAACCGGCAATAGTATTATCAGTCAGAACAACGCCGTTGCCCTTGTTGATTTTGACAGCATAAAGAGCAGAATCACTGATCGTATTGCCGCTGATCTCGTTGCCGGAACCGCTGTTGTAAATGTAAACAACGCCCCAGTAGCCGTAACTCGGAACGGCCTCATTACCGTTCATGACGTTACCGGTAATAAGGGTATTGGCAATCAGATTGCCGTCGCCGCCGTAAACACCGCAGTCGGCATTGATCGTATTGCCGGAGATCGTGACTCCATCACAACCCAAGCCCATTGTCAACGCAACACCGCTGCTGGTACCGCCAACTGCTGTGGAATTGAGTGTACAATTTGAAACAACAATGCCGCTGGCTGTTTTTCCGGAGTAATTATCTCCAAACATGATCGGAGCAAAATAACCGCCGTTCCTGATAGAGTTGGTGATTTCAAAACCGTCAAAAACGATGTCCTTCAGATCTCCGGCAACACCGTTACACTGGAAATAACCATTGATCTTGACGTCAGCTCCATCAGCCGCTTTGAACGTGATACCGCCGACATAAGTTTTTCCATCTTCAACAAAAGTACGAGTCCCGAAAGAAACATTTTCAGTATATTCTCCGGAAGCGATCTCGATCGTGACTTTTCCTTCGGTCTCTTTGGCTTTATTGACTGCCGCATTGATCGTGGCAAAAGCAGTTTCACCCACAATATAAGTGCAGCCGCCGATGACAACTGTATCTCCATTGGTCAGGCTGGCAACTTCGGCACTGACACAAAACTGATTGTCAACGATTTTGCCCGTTACGACACCATCATCAAGGACGAAAGTCACATCCTCGGATTTGACAGTCACGATACCTTCACTTTTTGCCATAAGTTCTGTAACATCGTTATCGGTACTTGTCAGATTGCTGATGTAAATACGTCCGGCTTCATTGGCCGCATTGGTCGTTGCGTTCTTGTTGAAAAGCAGTTCTTCCTGGGCCATTGCGGCATCGGTAAAGTTGACCTCAATATCTTCAGCAACCCACTTTGTGCCGCCAGCATTCCGCTGCCAGAGGACGCCCCATTTGGCCTGTGCAGAAACGGCCTCGCTCAAGTCAGCATCAATATTGAAAACCGTTCCTTCAATATTGATGGCATTGTCATTGGAACGGATGCAGTAGAAACTGTCTCCGACATTTGCGTCCGTGACCGTGCAATCGAAGGTACAATCTTTGATCGTCACGGAATTTCCGCTCTGGATATTCACCCGGGATTCATTGAACTCACAATCTTCGATCAGCATATTCGTACCGAAACTACCGGCACTCTGGATACCGGCATTTTCAAAGGTACAACCGGAAATAGTCGCACCATTGTCAACATTGGTGCCGAGAATACCGTATTCACCGTCTCCGAAAACGGTACAACCGGTCATTGAAAAATCATTGACCTGCTGGATATCAATGGAATGTTTCTCAGAAGCTGCCTGATCGAAAGTAATACCCTCAAATGCAACATCAGCATCCCATTTCTGACTGCCGACACGTTTTTCATAATAACCGATAGTAACAAGACCGGTCAGAGTGACCTTTTCTCCCTCGGCAGCGGCAAACGTGATATTGCCTTTCTGCGCCATTGACCTGGCATCAAGGGTGATGTCTTCATTGTAGGTTCCCGCTGCAATCGTGATAACAGTGCTTTCTGTTGCGGAAGCCGCATTAACAGCATCCGTGACAGTTGAAAAATGTGTTGTTCCCCAGCCCTCTGTCCCGCTGGAGTAACTGGAACTTACGTAGAGTTTTACGTCAGCCATGATTCACCTCTTTTTTATTGGTTGTCAGTTTTTATTTTATACATAAACTTTTGTTATTTTTCACTTTTTCTTCCGGGAGACTTTGAGAACCCCTTGCGGTATCACGCTCTCATAACCTCTCACAACTTCATCCATCAGTCCCGGCAAAAAACAAAAAAGATACAATGAAACTGAAAAGGGCTTTTCAGCTTCTTTGTATCTTCTTTGATTTTCTGTCTGCACCATATACGTTTCTCATAGCCGCAGCCCTCCGGCACGGCCCGCGAGAACCGGATGAGGCATCCGCCTGTCACGCACACGCCGGAAAAATGTCCGGCAAGTCCGCCTGATCCGGCTGGATACCGTTTCTACAAGACCGCTTACAACTGTAAAAAATTGCGCAGCCCTGCTTTTGATGACACAATACAGTGGATCAGCATTCTCCTTAACAGAGAACTCTTCCCCGGGGTCAACAGCCATTCCCGGCAGGGCGATGCAAAGACCCGCCGCAGGCGTTTCCCCGTGCAAAGACACAGCAAAGCTTCCGGTCCTCTCAGCGTCCTGAAGGATCGGAAGTAACTTTTCCTCTTTTCCGGCGATCAGTCCGGAAACAGAGTAAACTTCTTCACTGTCACTGTTTTGCATCTTTTTCAAGCCTTTTTCAGAGACTTTCTACAGGATAAGATACACCTTTTTCCCCGTTTGTCAAGTTTTTCACAGGATTTTTTGCCGGATACAGGTTCCTGAAACGTGCAGACAGTCAGAGAGACTGATTTTCCTTAAAACTCAACGCAGCGTCAAGAACCAGGGAAATGATCCAGGCGATCTCCCAGGGATTACAGCCGCCGCACAGATTTTTTTCGTCAATGGTCTGGGCTGAATAACCGAACTTTGACAGCTGGTTTCTGAAATAAGGCGCGAAATCATCATATCTCTCAGCCAGAGAAAAACGCCATTCCGTTTGAAAAAACTGTTCAGCCTGCATGCCGCGGCGAGGCATGAGCCAGTCTCCCTTTCCGGCTGATATCCCGTAACTCCAGGCGGCAAAAACAACTTTTCCCGCTTTGACAAACAACTCGTTGCCGGTTGCCGTACCGAAAGAAAACATCTCCCAGGCGGGAAAAAATACATCCAGATGCTGATTTTCAACGCTGACAGCAGGCCAGCCGCAGGTTTTGAATCCATAATATCCGCAGATGCTCTCTTTCCTCAAGGGAACATTCCAGCAGTAAACCCAGGTCAGAAGCCAATCGCCGGAGGCCTCGGCCCAATGTTTGAAACGGAGATCCCCTGTCAGACGGAAGGCGCTGGCGGCGGCTGTAAAAAAGGGAACCGCCGCCTCTTTATCCTCACAGCCGGAGTCGAGAGTCGCATGGGAAAAAGGGGTATCAAAACGGTCGCCGCCAATGTGCCAGAAACGTTCAAGCAGAGCGATACCGCTGTCAAGAAAATGCTTTTCTCCGGTCAGCTCGTACATAACAAACAATCCCGTGAGCATACTGGTCCCCGCGGAGGTGATCCGGGACTCAACAGGGTTTCCGGCAACATCCCACGACACGGGCGGGATCTTTTCTTCCAGCAGATGCGTCAGCATGAAATCCAGCCCCTTGCGGACGCAGATCTCAAATTTTTCCGGATAGGGTATGTTGTTTTCGCAACAGAACTGCAGGATCCTTGCCAGATCCGAAAAGGTCTCCCCCATCGCCCGGGAGGAAAAAACAGGAACACCGGAAAATTCACCGGGGCTCCACTCTTTTTTATCGGTAAAATACCGCAGATGATAAAGCCCCGGCAGGGCGCTTTCTGCATTGTCAACAAAAAATTCAACCGCTTTCAATCCCCGGCTGATCCTGCTGCTGTCTCCGAAAAGAACGCCGCAGCGGATATCACAGAGGGCCAGACGGAAACACTGCCCTGTCCATCCATACATATAATATTGCGGCGCATTGTAAAGGTTGCCGGGCAGAACGGCAAGATATCCGTTCTTAAGCCAGCGGTCCGACAGCGCCCCGGCCTTGCGGGAAATGACCTCATCAAGAGAAAGAACCGCTGCCGGTTCCGGAGAAAAAATCTGCCAGCCGCTTTGAACAAGATCACGGAACCCCTCCCCCGGACAAGCCTTTTTCCCCGCATGGAGGATAAACTCCATCGCAAAGCGCCCGCCCGCTTTCAGAGTCCTGTATCCTTTGGGATGATGCACCGAACGGCATTTGAACTCATAGGCCTCATCGTGTTTTCCGTTGAAAGCCGTACAGCCGGATGAAATCAGACAGCAGGCAGCACCGGAAGCACTCCGCTCCGCCCCGAGAGAACACCCCTCCCCCGGACGGAGAAAGAGCGAAAGATACTTGTCCTCAAACTCCGCATTGACCCCGGGAACCGGATAACGGCTCTCCTCAAACACAAGAGCCGCGTTTCCCGATGCCGGAAAACGGGGAACGATCCGGTCTGCAGCCGCCGACGGATTGCCGTTGTAACAGGACATGGGCAGTGTCAACCGGGCATTTCCCGGAATGGGAAAACAGAGAGAAAAAGAAAAATCTTCCAAATCCTCCCGGGCTGTCAAAACCGCTTTTCCACAAAGAAAACCGGCGGCATCAAAAGAAAATTCAAGATCAAGATCAAAAAAAGCAGCCGAACAATCCAGACAGAGTTTATTGCCGCAAAGCCCAACGGTTCCAAGCTCAAGAGCCGCCGGAGACAGCTGCCAGGGTTTTCCCGTGGAAAAGGCGGCAAGACCCGCAAGAGGAAATGTATAACAGGCCGTTTCAAAATATCCCCGTTCCCTGTCAAAGAGAAGATGATCCTTTTGACCGGATATCTTCACAACCTCTTGCATTTTCAAATCCTTTTGAGCAAAATGCAATCCAGATTCAGGGCATTGCCATCCAGATTTTCAAGAGAAAGTGTATGGGTTCCCTCTTTGAGGTCAACAAAAAACTGCCTGCCGTTGGTCAGAGGATATTGACTCTGCCTCTCCACATAGGTATCGCCGTTGCCGCCGGTGCCGGAAATATCCAGCACGGCGCCGGCCTTGCTGTCGATATACAATCTTCTTTGAGCATTTCCGCCGGAAGCGCTGCGCAGCATCAGTGTATAGCGGCCCGCTTTTTTGACAGAGAAACGCCAGGTGATGATATGCCACTTGTCGTCCCAGTGGGAAATACACTTTTTGTGCATTCCCTTTTTATCGCTCCGCCGCCGGACAGTACCGCCCTCCTCCGAAATAAAATCTTCAGCCTCCACATGGATATCGCTGCGGGGAATGACCAGCTGCGCCTGATTTTTGGAGGCAGCCGGAACCTGTCCCTTCAAAACAGTCCCGCAAGCCAGATGCCAGCCGGCACGGATAAAACGGCGGTCATTCCGGGGATTGGCCACTTTGACGGTCCACGTTTTGATCTCACCGGGAGCAAGAGAAATTTTGAAATCCGTTTTCCAGAGCTTGACCTCCTCAGGAGCCGTCAGCACAAGGCGGCCTGACGCCTTTTTTCCAAGAGGCGCTGAAACGGTGATCTCAAGCTGATCTTCACGGAGCATGGTCAGATTGAGATTGGGCGCCAAATCACTCAGAAGATGCGTCATGGAGGGCGTCATGCTGTATCCTGAAGCGTTGCCGTAAACAGAGTAACGGTAAACGGGATCAGCCATCAGGGTCACCCGTCTGTCCATGGCCGGCAGAAGCGTGCCGCAGATCCGGAATCCTCCGGGACGGCGGATGACGATCTCTTCACGCCAGTCTCCTTCGCTGTCAAACTGTCCATACCAGGCGCCGCTTAAAAATGCGCCGCAGTCGCCGCCCCGGTGGTCGCGGACGGACGGCTCGATCACTTCGCGCTGAAGATCGGCATCAAAATAGGCAAATCGGGGAATAAAGGTCCGGTAATTGTTATAAGGCGCCGTTCCGTCAAGCCCGAGAAGCACGCCGTCAGGTGAATAATGATAACTGCGTTTGGGGCCGTTATGCCCACCGTTGATGCTGTCATCCCCGCCGGATTCCCAGCCCCTGAAACGGGCATCCATGTCAGAGGCATACCCGCAATGGATATGCCGATGGGGCTTGTCAAGAGCCCAAATCACCTTTCCGGTCCTGCCGTCAGCACAGGTCATACCGCCCTTTTTTCCCCCGGTCTCGTAAATGGAAAGCACTTCAAGGCCGGGATTTTTTTTGGTGATATCGCTGACAAAAATATAGTCCGGATGTCCCAGACCTGTTGTCCACAGGGGGGATCCGTCATCATCCAGCACCGCCGCGCCGAGGATGACTTCGTCCCTGCCGTCTCCGTCAAGGTCTGCGACCCGCGTGGCATGGGAGCCCTGGCCCCACCATTTGCGGGGCAGAGTGCTGTTGCTGTAACTCCAGAGTTTGACAAGTTTGCCGCCCTCCATGCTCCAGGCCTCTGCGGTCATCAGACCGTAGGTCCCCCGCAGCGCAAGGATGCACTCGCGTTTGCCGTCAGGACGGAATACGGCGATTTGATTTCTGGCAGCATAGTTATCCCCCATGTAGCCGTCAAAAAACTTTTCGCGGCAGGGCCAGGGCGCACGGGCAAGCTCTTTTCCCGTTGCACCGTCAAGAACGATCAGATACTCCGGTCCCGCAAGGACCTTCCCTTTGTTCACGCCGGACTTCTCACGCCAGTCCCCTTCGGACCAGTCACTGCCCTTGAACGCAACTTCATCTTTACCGTCTCCGTTGAAGTCGCCGACTGTAAAAGGCGTGTACCAGACACCGCTTTCAACATTGAAAGAAAGATCATAAGTCCACAACCGCCTGCCGTCACGGGCAAAGGCTTCAATAAAAAACGGTTTTTTGGAGGCCCGCCACGCCGTATGCCACGGATCTGTGCTGTCCGTGGCCGCCCGGACAACGTATTCATACTCCCCGTCGCCATCCAGATCCGCACAGGTGATGGACCAGATCTTTGCCATGGGATCGGAGAGTTTGAAAGAACGGAAGGCCTCTTTATCCGCCCGGGCCCGTCCCGTCACGCCGTGGCCCGGATCACGCGGTGCCACTGCATAAACGGCGTCCGCAACAGGTTTTTCAATGATAAAATCTGTTGTCTGCCGCAGAGCGTCTGCGTTCAGACGGGTCTTTTTGCCGTCTTTTTCAGCAAATATGTCAAAGGCGATCTCCTTGTGATCCAAAGAGGTCAGACGCCAGGAGGCGTAGAGACGGCCGTCTCCGAGGGGACGGACGATCAATCCCCTGCCCTCTTTGCGGGGATGCGTCACTTCCCGGATATTCACTTTGCGGGGAGACAACACCGTTCCCCGGGGACGGGGAGCAAGCTCAACTGAAAGATTTTTGAGCACCACATCTCCCGTTCCGTCGAAATCCAGCCGGATATGGCTGCAAGCCGTTGCGGGCAGAAAGGCAACTGTTTCAACAGCGGTCTCCCGATTTCCTTCCAGCTTGACGAAGTTGGCCGGATTCAGCGCCATGCGGCACTGTTCCCCCTCCAGCAGGCCCACCGCACGGACACGGACCCTGGCCCCGCTCCCTGCGGCCGTAAAGCGGATGCGCAGTCCCTTGCCGGCAAGCGCCGGCAGCGGATGGAGACTGCTTAAAGTCCAAAGGGCTTTCCCCGCATTTCCGACAGCAAACGTCTGTTTTCCGGCCTGCGTCAGCCTGCCGTTGTTCAAACGCCAGTTGCTGACGGAAGAAAAGTTGAATTTATTGGCCGCAAACGCCTCAAGACTGTTACCGTGGGATCGGAATTGAAAATCACTGAAGCTGATTTTCCCCGGATATCCCACCAGACGGAAAGCAACGGTTTCCAATCCCGGCTGTTCGGGAACAACAACGGCAAGAGAGAGGCTTTTTGCCTCTCCCGGTTTGAGTGTGAAAGCCTTTTCGGAAATGTTGTGATTGACGATCCTGTGACCGGCGTATCCCACAAACTGCAGCTGGACAGTGCTGCGCTTATTTCCTTTGTTGACAGCCTTGCATGTCACGGAAAAACGATCCAGAGCCCGGCAGGCGATCCGGCTGTTATTGATAAAAAGCCAGCTCCAGCCAGGACCCTCTGAAGAAAGTTCAACGGCCTTCCCCTCTTTACGGAGTTGGGATTTTTTGACCGTGTAGAAATGCCAGCCCTTGAGCTGCCCTTTGACCACGTCTCCGGCAAAAGCAGGATTTTCCAGCCGGGGTTCGGGAAGTTGAACAAGTTCAAAACAATCCACATAGACCGTCCCCTTGTTGCCGGGCGTGGCAAAACAGTTGGCCGCAATGACTTTGATCTTTGCTCCCGCTGCAAAATATCCCGCAGGGATCAGGGCTTTCCGTCCATTGCACCGTATCCAGCTTTTGCCGCCGTCGATGGAAAATCCCACGTTGCGGACGCATCTGACAAAAAGCGCATAGCGTCCCTGCACGCTCACAGGGATCTCAAAATACAGGCGGTCGGCCTTTTCCGGTGCCATGTCTCCGGCCTTGAAGTTGCGCAGGACAACGCCGCCGCTCCAGGCTTTGGCATTTTTATCCTGAGACCAGAGCGACCAGCCGCTCTGATGGACGTTCAACGGAAGTGATGCCGGATCTTTCAACACCTTTTCCGCCTCAAAACGAAGCACAGCTCCGTTCAGCACCAAAGCGCAGAGACACAAAACGCCGCAAAAAGCTCTTTTCATCTTTTCCCTCCTCCTTATCTGCCGGCAGGAAGCGGCAGAAAAACCATACCGGTACTGCGCAGGGGCCGGCCGTCCTCAATACAGGCAAGCATGGCCTTTTCCAGAGAGTTGTTCCGGGGATAAGTGCCGTAATCGGCATCCTCACGTCC
This sequence comes from Lentisphaeria bacterium, assembly GCA_017508555.1. Classification (GTDB taxonomy): domain Bacteria; phylum Verrucomicrobiota; class Lentisphaeria; order Victivallales; family Victivallaceae; genus UBA1784. Next base: position 3,235 of record JAFVYP010000044.1, on the reverse strand, counting down.
GAAAACAAAATAAAGTCCGGCATTGTAGGTGTGCGGAGAGGGATACAGCGCCGATGCCCGGATCAATGAAGCCATATTGGAGTTGGGCAGATAATCCAGCCAGGCATCGTTGGCGATCCACGATACCGTATAGATGACGCTGATGGGACTTTCGGGATATTTTTCAGCAAAAAATGCCAGCGCTTCCTCGCAGGATCTCCGGCACAGCTCCGGCAGCATTTTTCCTCCGGCAGGAATATGCACATGCAGCACGTGGGATTCCGGCCCCCCCGCGTAGCGCCAGCGGGAACGGGGAAGCTCCACCTCTTTTTTCTGTGCGTATCCTCTGGATGTATCGATCAGATATCCACGGGCAGTCACACCGTCATCACTGTAAGTTGTCAGCCACTCGCCCTCCTGCGGCGCACGGCCCGGCATCACACGCTCGCCGGTTTTGTCGATGCGCCAGTTCCCGTCGCAGAGAAGAATGACCTCTGTTCCGTCTGTATAGATCCGGGGAAAACGCAAGCCGCCTTTTTCAAGCACAAAATCAAAACGGCCGATGCGGTACATGGGCTCATCCTTGAAGTTGAGCATGAAGTGCAGCGAACGGGCGCGGATGCCGAAACGTCCCTCAAAGACCTGGGCAAAATAGGTGGGGAATGTCCCGATCCTCGTGGCCGCATCGTGAGCGTAACGCATGGGGAACCCCTCTTTCCGGGCACGTTCCTCGTACTCAGGAATGATCGACAGCAGCACAAGAAGATAAATGATCCCCGTGTCGTAACCGTAGGGATGGATAAACTCCGGAAATTCACGGTATTCACGGATATTGATCCGGGTGAACTTATGATACAGATACCAGCACAGCTGACGGCTCTCCACGGCGGCATTGAATTTTTCCGCCATGGAGATCACATACGCCATTTTGTCCTCAGGCAGCTCTGCGATGGGATAGTAGTGACGGATAAAATCCGCTTCAAGAAAGAAAACACTTTCAGGACAGCTTTTTTCGATCTCTTCGATGCCGGTGCAAGGCATCCAGTTACGGCTCAATATATCATTCAACATCATAATTTCCCTATATATGCTTGAAATACGTTGGAATACCGGTCAAAGAATATACTCTCCGTCACCTTAAAAAGCAACCTTTTTTATAAAAAATCACTTCAATTCTGCAAGAAAAAGCTGTCCGCGTTCGACAGAGGAGTCAAACAGAAAACTGCTGCCTTTGAGCGCCAGCGTCTTTCCCGTCGCAAGAGCTGTCACTTTTTTGACCGGCAGACCTATGGAGATCATGGTTTTCAAAGTCGCCGGATGCTGGTAATTGGCACCGTAGATCAACAGTTTTTTGCCATGACGCAACGCCTTGATCCGCAGAAATTTCTCTGCCGCTTTCACACTGTCAACAGCCTTGCCATCCAGAAGGATCTCCTCATAAGGAGAAAGCTGGCGGATACCTTCGGCGATATGACGCAGATTGCGGGGATTATACATACCGTAACTCATCCAGTATTCCACCAGACGGGCCTGCTGCATCAATGCTTCCCAGAGCTGATATTTCAAAATATTTTTGTGTTCCTCCGGGATCTCATGGCCTTCGTAATCGCACAGCAGCGCAGGGACACATCCTTTGCGGCCGATATGAGCATTATAAAGTTCCAGCGTATCTCCCACCTCGGCGCACTGGGGGGTGTAAAGATAGGTGTAGCACATGATGATGATATAATCACAATATTTTGCCAGCTGGCGATAGTCAAAAAAGTTGCTCTCTCTGATCTTTTGCGGCGTCGATCCGCGCCCCTGGATACCCGTGCAGAAAAAGGGATCACTCTTATCCGCAAGACCGGAAACATAGGCCTCCCGGAAGGCCTTGTAAAAGGAGGTCATGCGCTCACAGCGGAAATCCACCCACAATTTGTAAAGGGAGGCATATTTCTTTTTGTTTTTGACAACAGTTTCCGGGGCCGTATATGTTTCACCTTTTTCCTCAACGTATTTGCGGAAAAGCTTTTTGGTTTCCGGATGGTAGTCCACTTTATCAAAGATCTGATTGGACCACTCATCATCCAGCAGGATCCCCTGACTTCCGGCAGCGGCACTGCGGCGCAGAAAATCCCGCATATACACCATTGGGCGGGAGTTTTCATTCTGATAAAGCGCCGGCACATAGTGACTTCCCCGTTTGTGATACTTTCCGTCAAGACCGATGGCCCGCTCCCGGGCCGGAATACTGATGGGAGGCGCAAAGGGAGACATGGCTCCGAATATACGGATGTTTTCTTTTCGGGCCCGCGACAAAAAAGCCTTCTGCGCTTCAGGAAGTCCCCGTTCAAATCCCCAGAGCCCCATCGCACTGAGTCCCGCATGGCGCGTGGTCTGCCAGAGACCCTCCCAGCCGTTCCAGAAACCGGAAAACTCTCCGCCGCCCCCGCAGACATATATTTTTTTGAAGGGACGGGCTTTCGGGATCTTTGTCATGGTAAGATACATGGTCTCCACGGTCTGTTTTTCTTTGCCGTTTTCAAGATAAAACTTCACTGGAACACGCTTGTTTTCCTTGAAAAAGCCCTTTTTGACACGGAGGAACCACCAATACTGATTACCGCAGAGATAGTAGATATCCATCTCATAGTCGTTCATTTTCACGCCGTTACTGACGCTTGTACCTTTTTTCCGCCAGGCCAGTTTGCGTCCAAGCCAGGTATTTGGCTGGCCCCAGTTGACCGTTGCCCGGTGACTGGATGCCCCCGCCACTTCAATATATTCCGGCACGCTGAAATGAAATTTGGCAGGCTTTCCGTTGCGGGGAATCACCCGTGACGGTTTGGTGATCCGGAAGGAAACGGGCGCAGTCACCCCCTCGGCCACACCGAAATTACTGAATTCAGCATAGATCTCATTGGCGCAAAAAACATCAGAAAAGTGATTCTTCCTGTTGTTGCGTCCCTCAAATTTTTCCGGATGATAACTGCCGTCATCGGTGACAAGCAGGGCATCCATACACAGCCGGGGCGCGGTAAAAGAGAGCGTGTAACTGCCGCCCTTGCTTGTAAAACTGCCGATATACTGCCAGTAATAAGAGCCTGGTCCCGCATAATTGCCTTTGGCATCCGTCTTTTCATTACCGACTGTCCTGACCTGCGCCAGGATCCGGTTGTTGAGCCGCGCCGTAATGACAGGATCCTTGATATAACCATAGGTTTTGATCCAGATATGATAGGTCGATTCCTTTTCAAAAAGGGTCTTTTCATCG
>JAFVYP010000043.1 GCA_017508555.1 Lentisphaeria bacterium | reverse complement strand
TGGGTAGATACAATGATACAGAACTGAAAATACTTCGCTTTTCTTGAAAAGAGTTGGGGGTTCGGGGGAAGAGGAAAACTTCTTTTCACGTGAAAAGAAGTTTTCCTCTTCCCCCGATGCCATCTACCCTTCTCGGGAACAAAGCGAAAAAAAAAGCTGCTGTATCCCGGTCAAGGTCACAGCAGCTTTTCTGACGGGCTGAAGAACTCAAAGATCCATCAGCGCAATGAGTTTGTCATGTTCAGCGCCCCAGGGCTGAGGCCAGAGGGCAGCCAATTTGGCTTTAACGTCCTCTCCGGCAGCCCACTCGCAGGCGGCGATCTTGGCGCCGGCGGCGAAATTGGCGGGAGTGACGCCCTGACTCAAAATCAGGCGCATGGTTCCGATGACCCGGTCATCCCAGCTCAATTTGCGTTCGGGATCGCGGGTAATGCGGTCGATCGCATCCTTGAGGAAAGGATTGGTCATACGGACAAGCAGTCCATCCACATAGGCTTTGAATCCGGCTTCCGTAAACAGCTCATCGTTGAGATGGGCATATTTTTTAAGCAGGGCCGTTCCGGACTCTTTGAAGAAGGCCTGACGGGCGATCTCGATCAGTTCGGGGAAGGCACGGATCTCATCCATCGTGGCGCATCCTTTGGCTTTTCCCAAAGTGGCCAGAAGGAAATGGGTGGCGTTGTGACCGTAAAGTTTGGCATCCTCGAAGGGGAAAAGATCATCCTTCACATAGAGGTTCTGCACTTTGCGGTTTTCGATCCCCGGACATTTGGAAATATAAATGGTATTGAACTCCTCCACCAGATGTCCGTTTTCAGCCTCGGGAGCAAGACCGGGACGGTCGGCGGAAGCAGGAGCCACGCCGCTCATCTTGCCGATAACGGTATTGAGATACCAGGTGTTGGGGAACTTGACTTCCATGGCCTTTTCCAGCTCTTCTGCGGCATGGTTGTTGTTTTCAGCCGTGTAGAAGAAACGGACGCGTTCCGGCTGCCGGGCAAATCCCTGACGGAGCCAGGGCGCACAGTAGGCATAGAATTTCACGCTGGGCAGAGCCGTCGCCAGCTCGGAGGCTTCCGCGGCAGCTTCAATGAGTTTTTCCAGATCGCCGGGATCGTTGGGATTGTAAACTTCAACGTTTTTGTAAACCTCTGTATAGACTCTGTCATCGGCGGCGATATTGACAGTCACGCTTCCGACTTTGTTGACAGCGTCCTTGAGTTTATCGTTGACTTCAGCAATCACGATACGGTCGAAGCCGCCCTTAGCGGCTCCGGCGAGGAAAATACCGGTCTGGATGGGACCGAGACCAATTCCTACAAACGTACTCACGTTGAACCTCAGAGATAATTTTCAAGTTTGAGGGAATCCTCAAACTTCTGATTGACAAAGCAGTCCTCTTTGAGGGCATCGAGCATGGGATTGAAATCCGGTCCGCAGAAACCCAGGTGGTTGTGGCGGATCCAGCCTTCGGCAAAGGTGAATTTGCCGGAGATCTTGCCGTAATAGCGGGCACGGGACTCCATATCATCCAGATAAGCGTCATTGCCCTGGCTCACATCCAGCCAGTCTTTCTGGGTGCGGTGACAGCAGAGCATGTCCTTCTTGGTCTGGACTTCGTCTTTGATATCCACGAACATGCCGGGGATAACAGGACGGCGCAGCTGATCGGTGAGGCTGTGAGGCGCAGAGTGATAGACCGCAACATCGGTGTTCACAGGCGGAACAGGACGGGAACATTTGCAGTTGGTCATGCCGCGGAAAAAGGCAGAGCTGACCACCAGACGTCCGGCGTTCACGTGATCTTCCATGTAATCATAGGGACCATGGGTCAGGATGATCTCAGGATCGACCTCACGGATCTCGGGGACGATCTGCGCATAAAGTTCTTTGGAGTAAAAGACTTCCACGTCATCACAGATGCTCTCATGGTAATGGGCGCCGATCAGTTTGGCGGCGGCCATTGCCTCTTCGCGGCGCATGGCGACGATGGTCTTGTAATCGTACTGATTGGTTCCCAGACTGCCGTTGGCGATAGTCATATAATGGAGCTCGTAGCCGGCCTTCTTGAGTTTGAGGAGAGTCCCCGCCATCCCGAACTCGATATCGTCGGGATGACAGGCGATCGCAAATGCTGTCTTAGCCATGATTAATGCATCTCCACGTCGCAGACGCCGAAACCGCCGCGGTAATAGTTGAAGATAACGCTCGGGTGATCGGAGAGCAGGGACATGGGCACAGCGCTGTCAGCGATCTTGTTGGAGATCATGTAAGCGGTCAGACGCTGGCCGAAGGGATTGTCATGGTGTCCGGGGTGCCAGATGGAGACGTTTTCAGCCTTCCAGGTCTCCACGGGACCGACGGTAACGGCGCCGTTGGGAACGTTCTGGACCGTGCCGCCGCCGGAGGTACGGGCATTCTGGATCAGCGTGATCGGGTGGAGATCAACCTGACGGGTGGCCTTCTTGCGGTATTCTTCGGGGCTGGGCGGGTTATCCTTGTAGGCACCTTCGCGGCGCACGGGATCGTTGAAAGCTCAGTGTTTGATCTCTCCCTGTCCGCCCTGCATGATGATGCAGCGGGCCAGGTCGTAGCTCTTGGTGTACTCTTCGGTGTTTTCCGTGGGGAAGTGCATGTTTTCTTTGGGCATGCGCAGCTCGGGACGGATACGGTTGAAGCAGAGATCCATATCAGCCTTGGCAAAACCCAGGGGGAAGTTGATGTCAGCGGCTTTGCCATCGACGATCCACTCATCCATGCCCCAGAAGTGGCAGTTTTTCAAATTGATATTGAGATCGTTGACGATCTGGGCAACGATGGGGAGCTGCTCGGTGGGACCGATGGGACCGCAGATACCGGCCGGATTGGCGGCGGTGGCCTGCTGCCAGCACTTCACATACTCCAGAGCTTCAGCGGCATAGAACTCCTGAAGGGTGTCGAAAATATTGATCTTGAAGCCGGGACGTTCCAGTTTCTTCAGATCGTTGATGGTGATCTTGGCAGCTGCATCCAGGATGGATTTGTCAAGAGTTGTGTAATCCCACCATTCGGGAGCGACTTTGGACAATGCACGCATTTTTACCTCCGATAAATTATTAAAGGTTTATTTTTTTCTCTTAAAGAGACTATTTGACAATGATATATTATATCACAGGAAGTTTTTTTTTCCACAGTTTTTTGCAAAAAACCCGATTTTTTACAGAATTTATCGCCAAAAAAGGTTTGCTCAGGCAGTCTGCACGGCTCTGAATACAGCAGAACAGAGAGCAGCAGGAGATGTATAATACACTCTCCCGGCCGGAGTCCTGCTTGAAAAAATTCAGCCGTACAGTTATATTATCTCCTGAAAGAAAAGAGGTTTTTATGCGGACAAGATTGAAAGACATCGCCCAGCAGCTGGGATGCTCACTTCAAACCGTCTCCCTGGTGCTGAACAACAAATACCACGGCCGCGTCACCGAAGCCCGGGCGCAGGAGGTGCGCGAAACAGCTGAAAAGATGGGCTATGTGGTCAATTTTTCAGCAGGATGTCTCCGGGGAAAACGCTCCCATGCCATCGGCGTCATCCAGCCGGCAGTCTCCCCCGGCGGTTTCCCGGATCTTGCGGCCACCGTGGCAAGACATCTGCAAAAAAGAGATTATCAGGTCTATTTTTACATTCAGGATGACGACAGGACCAACTGCGAAGCCATCAATTCTCTCATAAGCCGGGGCGTGGAGGGCGTGATCCTGCTGGATTGCTACAACATCGTCCCCCACTGCAACAACAGCTGTCCTGTCCTGGCCGTTGGGTCCATGCCAAAAAGCGAGATCTCTGTGGATAAATGTTCCGGCTGCCGCAATGCCGTCCGCCACCTGATCCGCTGTCACGGCCACAGAAAGATCGGTTATGTGACCAACGGGACTCAGTTCTGTCTGAGCAGTGCGGAAAAACTCGAAGGCGTCAGACTGGGCATGGCCGATGAAGGTCTGCTTTTCGATGAAGAAAATTATGTGGATATCAGCGCCGTCACAGAATGTGAAAAAAAGCTGAAACACCTTGTTATGGCTAAAGGCCTCACCGCGTTCTGCTGCGCCAATGATTATGTGGCCGGCAGATTGATCTCCTATCTGACAAGGCGGGGCATCCGCGTTCCGGAGGATATAGCTGTCACCGGCTTTGACGGCCTGAATTTCGGAGAATTTGCCGGCGTTCCTCTGGCCACAGTCGTCCAGCCCTTTGAACTGCTGGGCAGAAGAAGCGTGGAGATCATGCTGGAACGCATCAGCGGCAAAGCTCCCGCCCGGATGACGGAGTATCTCATGCCCGTTTTCCGTCCGGGTCCCAGCTGCGGCTGTCCGCTGCCCCACGAGCCTGTTCTGCCCATGGTGGAGCATCTGGGCCTGACCTATGACCAGAGCGATCCTGTTTACGCCGGAGAACTGGCGGGATTTGTTCCGCCGAATCAAACGCCGCTCCCCTGGAAGTAATCAATAGCGGTAACTGGCCAGTTTGGAGTGCATGAAACTGCGGATAAGACGTCCGGAAGTGCCTCTGCCGTCAGCGTGTTTGGGATCGACAGCATTGATAAAAAGCGTTCTGTCGATACCGCTGCGGGGCAGCATGGTGTAGGTGGCCGCCGCGCCGAAATGATTGCGGATGGCCAGCCAGTTTTCCGTAAAATCATCCAGCGTCCGGGCCTGACTCAGCCCCATCGCCAGCAGCTTGAGCGCATCGTAGCTCATGGTCTCACAACTGCCGGGATCGTGGAAATATTTCTGACGGAATCCGGCTTGAAAATCCTTGAATTCCTCTGTCTTGCTCTGAGGGGTGAAAAAAGAGACGTAAATACAGTCTCCGGGATCATCCATTTTATCCAGCTCACGGAAAAATGCCGGAGTATCCCAGGCATCCAGCCCGCAGATCGCGCCGGCGTACCCTTTTTCACGCAGGGCCCGGATCATCCGGGCGGCTCTGGCACCCCGGGCGGAAACAACGATCGCCTGGGGTCCGGTTATCAACGCTTCTCCAAGAGCCTTTTCAAAATTCTCCCCCGTGTAACGGGGCGCGGCCGTAATGACACCGCCCAGATCCCGGAAAGCTTCGGCGGCGGCCCGGGCCGTATTCCGCTCGTAGGCGGCCTCCGGATCAGCATCCATAAGAACGCTGATACGGATCAGCTGCCGCCAGTACCACAAATAAGCGGCCAGCCCCTCCCCCTGCTGCCGGTCCGTATAAGCGCAGCGCACCAGACAGGGGTGAGGACCGATGGCATCCGTGGTCGCCATGGGAAAAACAGAAGGGATCCTGTGCCGGACAGCCAGAGGCGCCACAGCCTCAGCTTCCGCAGTGGAGTATCCGGCGATCATACCGGAAGCGCCGTCTCCGGCAGCGGCCTCAAAAGCGGCGGCGGCCCCGGCTCCGGTGCTGCCGGTATCGTAGGGAACCAGTTTGATCCGTCTGCCGCCGATCCCCCGGCGGTTGTTGAGTTCATATTCAGCAAAACGCAGTCCTGCAAGCATCCGGTCTCCGGACTCTTTGTCCCTGCCCGTCATGGGCAGAAGAGCGCCGATGATGACAGGACCGTCTATACGTTCACTGTTCCCCAGCACACTTTCCGGAGAAACACAGCCGGTCAGAAAGTTCCAGCAAAACAAGCCGGTCAAAAACAGTAAAACAGGAACTTTTTTCATTCTTCTTCCTCATTATCGGCAGAGCCGATGGCTTTGAGTTTCGGATCTCCGGGCATGATGCCCCGTTCTGTGGCGCGGATAAACGCCGCAAAATGCTCAATATCTCCGTTGCCGGGATTTTCAGAGAGGATCTCCTCAATGGCGTTGGCGGCATTGAGTCCTCTGAAAAAGAAGGTCTTGACCGCTTTGCGGATGGCAAACCGCCGGGCGTTATCGAATCCGGCCCGCCGCAATCCCACAACATTAGGCCCGCAGACGCACTCATTTTCAGCCAGCATGCAGTAGGGAGGGATATCCTGCCGGATGATCGTCCGGGCACCGATCATGGCCAGGGCGCCGATGCGGCAGAACTGATGCACCAGAACGTGTCCGGAGATCACAGCACCGTCCTCCACGATCACATGTCCGGAAAAAGCCGTATGGTTGGCCGCCGTGACCCTGTTGCCGATACGGCCGTCATGTCCCACATGGACAAAAGCCATCAGCAGCGTACCGTCTCCCACAGAGGTCACTTTTCCCTCAAAAGGCGAACGGTGGATCGTCACATATTCCCGGATCGTGGTATCGCAGCCGATGACTGTCGGCGCATAAGTACCCTCTTTGAAACGGTGATCCTGGGGATCATCTCCCACAAGAGCGCCGAAATAGATCCGGGTGCGGGCGCCGACAGTCGTCCAGCGGCCGATCTTGACATGAGCGTCGATCCAGCAGTTGTCCCCCAGAACACAATCCGGTTCGATGACCGCGTAGGGACCGACATGCACGTCTTTACCCAGTTTGACGCCGGGCGCGATGACAGCGGTGGGATGTATGGCCATATCTGATACTCCCCGATCCGGCTTCAGGAGACGATCGTCCCAAAGGAGGTGTCTCCGGCAAGGACGCCTTCCAGCGCGCCGGGTTCGGCAAAGTCGAACACGATGATGGGCAGGCCGTTATCCCGGCAGAGAGAAAAGGCCGCGGCATCCATCACCTTGAGATCCAGTTCCAGAGCCTTATCGAAAGAAAGCTCATCAAAACGGACGGCATCTGGATTCTTTTTGGGATCATCGGAATAGATCCCGTCAACCTTCGTCGCTTTGAGAACAGCATCACACTCCGTCTCAATGGCCCGCAGCGCAGAAGCTGTATCGGTGGTGAAATAAGGATTGCCCGTTCCGCCGGCAAAAATGACCAGTTTGCCGGAAGAAAGCGCCTGACGGGCATTTTCCGCACTGTAACGGGGCAGCATGCCGTCCACGCCGAAAGCACTCTGGACGATGCAGGAGACACCAGCCATGCGGAAATGTTCCTGAAGGGCAATGGCGTTCATCATGGTCGCCAGCATCCCCATGTGGTCTGCCTTGACCCGGTCCATGCCGCCGCTGCTGCCGGCAAGGCCGCGCCACAGGTTGCCCGCGCCCACGACCAGTGCAACTTCAACGCCCTGATCCAGCACTTTGCGGATGCGGTTGACGATCACGTTGATCGCTTCTGACTTGTAACCATGCTCAAGATCGCCCTTCAAGGCCTCTCCGCTGAGTTTGAGCAAAACGCGGTTGAACCGGAACTGTCCCATTTTTTACCCCCGTATATCAAAGTTGGCATATCATTTCTGCATCCAAGGCACACGCACCTTGTCTTTTCACAATATAACACAACATATCTCTTTTGGCAACAGCAACACCCCCGCCCTTTTCCGAAAACATGATTTTTTTTCACACACAGCTAAAAAAAACTTGTCTGTTCCATCCTGGAAGAGTATATTTAATACAAGTACCCCCCTTAAAGAGGAAACGATATGGATACTTTTCTTGAAAAAATGCGTCAGCGTCAGGCGCTCTGCTGGCTGAATCCTGACTATGAACAGCCGGGAGAAGCCCTTCCCTGCGGTCTTGGAGACATTCTGGATGCCGAAGCCCGTCTGTTCCGCTTTGCCCCGCTTCTGGCGGAGCTTTTTGAAGAAGCGGCCGAACAGTTCGGCGTGATCGAATCCCGTCTGCTGGATATCCCCCGTCTGGGCAAAGAACTTCTGCCCGGCGGCAAACTTCTGCTCAAAGCCGACCATGACCTGCCGGTGGCCGGTTCCGTCAAGGCCCGGGGCGGGATCTACAACGTGCTGTGCTTTGCCGAAGAGGTCTGTCTGAAAGCGGGGGTCCTCTCCTGCGGAGAAAACTACCGCAAGATCAATACCCCCGCCATCAGGGAACTGCTGGGACGTTATACCGTTTCCGTCGGCAGTACGGGCAACCTGGGTTTGAGCATCGGAACCATCGCCGCCGCGTTGGGATTCAAAGCCAAGGTCCACATGTCCTGCGAGGCCAAAGAGTGGAAAAAACAGCTGCTGCGCTCCCGGGGCGTCGAAGTGATCGAACACGCAGGAGACTATTCCGCAGCCGTCGCACAGGGACGGAAAGAGTCACAAATGGATCCCTTCTCTTATTTTGTCGATGACGAAAACTCCATGGAGCTGTTTCTGGGCTACTCCGTTGCGGCGCTGAGACTGCGGGATCAGCTGAGACTGCGGCAGATCTTTCCGGATAAAGACAATCCGCTTTTCGTCTATCTGCCCTGCGGTGTCGGCGGCGCTCCCGGCGGGATCTGTTTTGGCTTGAAAATGATTTTCAAAGAGGCCGTCCACTGCTTTTTCGCGGAACCTGTGGATGTTCCCTGCATGGCTCTGGGACTGGCAACCGGTAAAAACGACGCCATCAGCGTCTATGATATCGGACTCACCAACAAGACCATTGCCGACGGCCTTGCCGTAGCCCGTCCCTCCTCTTTCGTGGGCAAACTGATGAAGAATCTGCTGGCCGGATGCATCACCCTGACCGATGAGCGCATGGAGCAATTCAGGCAGCAGGCCAAAACGCTGGAAAATCTGAAGATCGAACCCTCTGCCGCCGCAGGCTTTGCCGGTCCTGAAATGGTTCTTTCCGGCGATTTCTGCCGTCTCCGGAAGATCGATCCCGCCCGTGTGACCCATATTTTATGGACAACCGGCGGACGTTATCTGCCGGAATGATCTTCCTGCGGAAGGGGGAAATACCTTTTCACATGAAAAGGTGCCTCCCCCCGACGGAGGGTTATTGAGAAACGGCCGGATTTTTCAGAGAACACTTATAAACTCTGAAAACCCTTTTTCCCTTACGGTTGAAAGGCTTTTCAGCAAACAATCGCCATGCCGCGTCGGACATACCGACCTCTTTTGCGGCAATGGGCGCTTTTTTTCCGGCAGAAACGGCAAAGATATAAACAGTTTCTGCGGCATCGTTTTCCGCAGCCTGAGCCATGATCTGCCGACACAGCGCCGGCGTCAGGACCCGGTCATAATTTTTCGGAAAAGGTTTGAGATGATGCACCTCTTTCCCTGAATAATATTCGATCTGTCTGAGGCGGTCCAGATCCATGGTATAAATAACGGCTTTACCGGGAACACGATCTTCCCTGACCAGACGGGAAATATCCATCACCGGGGTATAAGTGTTATAATTCAAGTTTTTGAGGATGCACACAACAGTCAGGATCCCCAGAATACAAACAGGAAGACATTTGACATATTTTTCAGGCACAGCCGGAAAAATCCTGCGGAGATGTTCCAGTTGAAAAATAAAAAATGCCGCGGCCGCAGTCATCGGAAATATCAGGATCTGAGCATAACGTGCAGAAATAATCTGGATCACCATCCGCCAGAGGATCATAAAGACAAGTGAAAAGGTCACTGTCAAATACAGAACGCTCCGTTCTTTGCGGAAAGAAATCAGCGCCAGAACAAGTCCGCACCATCCCAGCACAGCCAGAGGCTCAAAGACGATCGCCGGGATATCTTTATAAAAAACTTCCAATATGGTCATCATTTCCTCTCTCCTTTCTTATAAAGCCTGAAAAGAGCACCGGTCTGTCCTTCAAAGTAACGGTAATAAGCCCGACTCATATAATCCAGCGTTCCGGAACACCAAAGCAGCAAAATCATGGAAATCAGAGCGCTTGCAGCAAAGAGGCTCAAATCGCGGATGACAGAATACCATTTCTGTTGTTTTTTCCACAGAACAGCGATCAGATAAATGCCAAGCAAGGGCAGGAATTCAGCCGTTTCATAGCGGATCAGCATGGATACGCCGAAAACACCTCCGGCACCGCACCACCAGAACCATTGACGGCGGCGGACAGCGGCAATAAGCAGAAAAATACACCACCCGGCACAGAAGAGATAAGGAACATCCCGTTGGGCCTGCACTGCCATACCGATGATCGACGGATTGACCGCAGTCAGCAGGGCCGCCGCAAGAGCAAGCCGTTTATCATGGAACAATTCCCGCGCAATGGCAAAGGAAACCAGCGGCATGAGCATACCACATCCCATACCGATAACCAGGGCCGCGCTTTCCGGAGATAAACCGGCCCGGGCAAGAAGAACAAGCAGAAAAAGATGCAGGGGAGGAAACCAGAATTCTCCCAAAAAATCCACAACACTTTGAAAACCGCCGGTATGCCAGAGATCGACCAGAACCAGATAATAACAGGAATCCCGTCCCATTTGCGGCTCCATCGTTCTCTGCAGCAAGATCAAAATGCAGCTCAAAAGCAGGATCCCCGCCAATGCTGCCCATACGGCTTTCCCCATTCCGGCAGAATTTGACATTCCCGTATCTGTTTTTTTATCAACAACATCCATCTTTTTTCCTTTTTTTTGATATTCATTTCCGGCAGAAACGGGTGTAAACCCATCCGAGAAGCCATCCCGGCATCAGGCGGACGGCGGCCCGCAAAAACATGTTCCGCAGCATTTCAGCGAAGTTGAGGATACCGATCGCATACAATTTTTCCGCTAAAGAGATCTCCGCTTTGAAAAAACGCCATCCTTTGCGGCGGTTGAGCATACCGCATCCGGCACGGACATTGACCAGTACATCAGGCAGATTGGCCGCTTTCCTGCCCGTTTGAAGGATCCTGGCCCAGAGCCAGTAGTCCTCGTAAGAGAGAAAATGCTGGTAGTTTCCGGCCCCGATCACCGCCTCTTTGCGGTACATGACAGTCATGTGATTAAAAGGCGAGCGCCATTTGCAAAATCTGCGGATATCTGCATCTTTCTGCGGCAGACGGCGAAAACCTGTCATATTTTCCGGCGAACCGGAAAACTCCCGGATTGTACCGCCGCAAATGGCAATATCAGGATTTTGTTCCATAAAAGCTGTTTGTTTTTCAAAACGGTCAGGAAGGGCGATATCATCTCCATCCATGCGGGCAATATAATCATAAGTGCAACAAATGACGCCCTCCGCCAGAGCCAGCCCCAGACCTCTGTTTTCAGGCAGCGGAACGATTTTGACAGGAGCTGTTTTTGCAAAGCCGCCGATAACCGAATCCAGTTCGGGCGTCAACGGGCCATCTTTGACGATGACGATTTCTGCAGGCTTGACGGTCTGATCGTCCCAGATACTGCGCAAAGCGGCAGACAACTCTTCCGGATCATCCCGGAAATAACTGGAAAGTAAAACTGAAAATTTCATTTCACACCGTTTATCATCAAAAATTTTTCAACAACTTTCATAAATCTGAAGTAATTTTTCCGCAACAGCTTCTTTGGAAAATTTTTCTTCAAAACAACAGTTCATTTTTTCTCTCACCTCTTCCTCTGCCAGAGCCTTCTGTATTGCAGGAGCCAACGTTTCCGGATGATTTATATCAAAAAATACCACAGGAGACTCCTTGAACATTTCCACCAGAACAGGGATGTTTGAGCAAACGATTTTTTTTCCGCTTGCAGCAGCTTCAAGCAGCGCCAGCGGACAGCCTTCAGAATAAGTCGGCAGGATGAACAAATCATAATACGGCAGATAATCCACCGCATTTTTTCTGAATCCGGCAAAACAAACCCGGTCTGCCACACCAAGTTTTTCAGCCAGAGCGCGCAGAGAAGCCTCATTGGGACCGCTGCCCAAAAGAAAAAGTTTGCAGCCGGGCAGTTCCGGCAATGCAGACAAAACAAGCTGCTGCCCCTTGCCGCGGCTCAAAACAGCATTGATCCCCAGCAAAACAGCCTCCTGTTTGAAGTTCATAAGTTTCTGATATTGCTCTTCCGGCAATTTATTCAGAACAGGATCAACAGTATTGTAAAGAAAATCAAACCTTTTGAAGAATAACAACCGTTTGTAATATCTGAGAGCATCACGGCTCAAAGTAATGATCTTATCGAAACGCAAAAGCAGGCACAAATAGACCAGCGCTCCGGCAATGCCCTTCAGTTTCCCATAAGTACAGCAGAAATCCCGGAATATATAACTGTGAAGTGTCGTCACAAACGCCGTTTTACAGCACAAAGGTTTGTGACGGGTAATGTAAAAACAGGGGCGCAAGCCGTGGCAGTGAACAACATCATACGCAGAAAAGTCAACAGATGTGCGCAAAGATATTTTTTCTGCCGGACAAACAAACTGAACTTCATCAGGACCGTCATCCAGATAAAACAACTTGCAGCTGTGTCCGCGTTCAGAAAGCAATTTTATCTGATCTGCGGCAACGATGACAGGTCCTGCCTTTTTTCTGGATGGGACGATAACTGCGATATTCATTTTTACATTTTCCCTGAACACAGACGCTTTCACTTTCCGCGATCAAAAAATTTCCGTTTCAATTTGACAAAAAAAACAGCCTTTTCCCCGAAACAGACATTGATGATCTTTTTAACAGCAAACAGTAATTTGCGTTTGATCTGATCGTCACACCAGCTGGCCGCGTAGTGATGAACAGAATAAGAGTCCGGCAATGCTTCCGGAAGCCTTGCGGCATTTCTGGGGGCAAAAAAACGCGTCGGATAAATCACAACGCCGTCAGTCATCGTCTGAATATCACCGGTATCAGCAGACAATCCCATTTTCAGCAGCAGCTCGGTTTGGATGGCAGGAGAAGGCAACAGGTTCAGCGTACCGTCTTCATTGACAAAAGAATAGTTGTCATAGTCCTCCATCATTTTTTTCAAAAGCGGATGTCCGGCTTCTGCGCCGAACCCCAATCCCAGAGCCACAAATTTATCAGACTCAAAACCGGCATAAAATTTGTTTTCCAGCAAATCATCCAGACTTTTCACCAATTCAACATCCGTATCCAGATAGATCCCGCCATGCTGCCAAACGATATCAAGGCGGGCGTAATCGGGGACAAATCCCCATTTTTGGGCCTCCAATGCCTGCCGCATATAAGGATGTTTGGTAAAATCATAATTGCTTTCATTCCAAAGTATGATCTCGTAATCCGGACAATATTTTTTCCAGGAGGCAATACATTTTTCTGCCAGGGGAGATAACGGATCACCCCCCAACCAGCAGTAGTGAATTTTTTTGGGAATCATAATAACCTCTCAACAACAATGTTTCATCATATCCTGTCTTTACCTGTAAGCCGCCGGACAAAATCTTTTACCGGTTGGGCGATACGGTAAAGGTAACACGACAAACGGTAACTGACCAGAGCAATATTCAAAAATACGCAGCAGCCCCTGCCCAAATTCTGCACATGCGTCCTGATCTTTTTTTTGCCGATCTTTCCGGCACGGGAATAAAATTCAGCGGAGGAACTTATTTCCGGATACCGGATCAGATACATCAGATTTTTACATTCAAGCTCCGTGACGGCTGTTGAAAATTTTTCCTGCGGCAAAACCTCTTTCATCAGATCCGCAGCCTGATGGATACTGTCAAGTTTTCTCCTGGAAAACCGGCCTTTGCTGGCTGAAAGAGGATTATATCTGTACATATAAGAATACTCTGTCTCCACAGCAAGGGTTTTACATTCCAGAAGCATTTGAGCAACCCGCAAAACATCTTCGTTGATAAAAATATGATCCGGACAAATGATTTTCGCAGAACGGGCGATCGTTCCTCTGAACATTTTGTTGCAAAGAGACCCCAGAGACTGGTCAATCAGCAAAGCGCTGATCAACTCAGACGGCCCCAGCGCTTCCGGAATATTGAACTTCTGACGACGGGAGGAGGGAAAACAGAGTTCAAATCCGCAATGGACCATATCCGCACAGGTTTCGGCCGCTTTTTTATACATGGCCTCATACAATTCCAAATCCAGCCAATCGTCAGCGTCACAATGGATCACATAATCCCCCGTACTGGCAGCGACGCCGTGATTTCTGGCAAAACCGACTCCCTGATTGACTTCATGCCGGATAATCTTCACCTGTTCTTTGCGATGGGGATAATCGGCCAGTACCTTTTCCATAACAGAGATACTGTTGTCAGGGGAACCGTCATCAACAAAAATATATTCGACGGAGTCAAGGGTCTGCTCAAAAAGAGAGCGCACACACCGTTCAATATATTTTTCCACATTATAAACGGGAATCACCACAGAAACTTTTGGCATTTCCAATTATCTCCTCTTACATACCGGCTCTCAGCAAAAAAGATTCACCAACCAACCGGTACTGTTCAAGTTTTTTTCCAATATCAGTATAATTCAAACTGCTTTGTAAAATTATCTCTCCCGCCATCGGATCTACAAAACGGCTTTGGATATCAAATTTTTCATCAAGCATATCAAAACGTTCTTTCCCTCTGGCGTGATTGACAAAAACAAAAAATTCCTTCTGGAAAATCAGGGAAAAAACAGTCCCGTGAAAGGAGTCCGTTATAACATACTCTGCGGATTCGAGCGCACCGAGCCAGAAGTCGATCCCCGCTTTTTCCGGAACACTGTTTTTGATATCATTTACAGTATAACTTCCGCGCAAACGAATGATTTCCAAATTTCGTTCTGCGGCAAATTTATTGATGAGGGTTGTTTGGGAAGAGTTTTCATCAAGAATATAGGTTACAAGTTTTCCCTTGGCGCACCCTTTGTAAGTTCCCATCACCTTTCTGTAATCGTCTGCGGTCAGCAGCATAGTTGGATCAGGAACAACTTCCGCATTAACACCGAATTTATTTTTGCAGAGCAATTTCCCTGAGGGTTCCCGAACAGATACCGCATCAAAACGCTGCAAAAGACGAGAATATTTTTCTATTTCCTTCGGAGCCAAATCCAACTTTGCTGAACCGAAAGAGGCCGCATAACTGATTTTTTTTGCGCTGTTATTCTCCGGCAGAAAATCCAGAAAATAAACAGGCAGACAGGGAGAATAGGATTTACGCCACACCTGATCGCTTCCTACAACATAAGCCTCAAAATCCTCATATTTCCGCAGCCCCTTCAAATGGCTGACCCGATGTGTTCTGCTTATATGCGTTTGAATAAACCGGGATATTTTATTGTAACAAATTTTCTTTTCATTCCGGGTCATCCACTGACGGATCGTCCGGTTATGATTTTTCCCGGCAATGCGCAGTAAAATCTGCTTTATCACGGAGAAGATCCTGAAAACATGGTGCAATAGCGGCAAGGTCATTTCAAAATCCAGCGTACAAACAGAATGTCCTCTTTTTTTCAAAACAGTCTGCAAAGCATAATTCTGCAATATACCGCCGTAGTTTTCGATCAGGGGTTGTGTCAATATCAATATTTTCATTTTACCAACCTGTACACCCGGCGCAGCAAATTATAAAACCAGCTGCAATTAAATTTGAGAAACAAAATCAAACGGTATTTCAATGACGGTGAATAATAAATTTTTCTGATACCGCCGATCCCTTTTTTGAAGAACACATCCCAAAATTCATCCCGATCACGGGGACTGTATTTTACAGGATGTAATAATACAGGATTGCCTTTTTCGATTTCTTCAAGCCCATGGATTTCACAGTTGAATTTTTTCTTTACTGCTTCAAAAAACGCCTCTCCTCTGGAGGTGCTGCACAATACACAGTTGAGACCTCTATCATCATCGGGCAATGTTTTTGATGCCTGATATCCCCAGAAATCGCCAATCGTTATATCAGAAATAGGGCCTTTACTTGCAAATTCACATTGGTAACAGGATTTTCTCAACAATGGCTGCAGATGGTTCAGATACAAGTACAAATAAAAGTCTTGCCCCATGTATTTTATAATATTTTTTCTTTCAGTAATAACCTTACTGTTAAAGATTTTCCAACTTTTGTTTTTATCTCTGAAAAAATATTGTTTGATCTTTCCGTATTTATTTTCCAAACAGATCAGATAGTCGGCAAAAAACTTCGGAGACGGCACGCCATGACAAATCAAATCGACTGAAAGCAAATTCGGGTAATCTTTTTGCAGATAAGATCTCAGTCCTGCAATTTGACAAGGTGTACCGGAAAAAAGAACTTGAGTCTCACATTCAAGCGCCTCTTTTATTTCCGCATAAAGCGTTTCAGAAATAAAACTCTGGACATATTTACTGCCACGCAACCGGACAAGCTCCTCTTTTCGCCTGATACCGATATGCACTACTTTGAAATTTTCATCAAAAGCCGCGCCGTAAACGATACCATTTTTGTCAAGCACATGATGAGCCAATTCAGAAAAAACGCCGCCGGAACTGCTTTCTCTTCTTATAACCTCATCCTTCGCATACGCTGCATAGGCTTTTATCTTAAAATCAGAACATTCAAATTCTTTTTTATGTCCGACCGGACACGTTTTGCCGCATAAGCCGCAATCTGTGCATTTTTCAAAATCAATCTGCGGCACATAAAATCCACACTGATCCTGTGAAATCAATATCGCCTTTGACGGACATTTATTGGCACAGGCACTACATCCGGTACATGCATCACTTTTCAGATCAATATACTTCATATCATGAACCACTCCCGGAAAAAATCTTTTGATAAAAATAATTCCTTAAATATTTTCGTTCCTGACCGGAAAGCGCAAACAGCAGCATTATTACAACATTCACGACCGAGGACAAAATCAAGCACAATATTACATTTAACCAGCTTTCTCCGGAAAACCGGTTGATGACCACACCACAGATACCGCTGCCCAGAGTCACGACCATGACCGGCAATAATGCTTTCAGCCAGTACCCACTCACTGAAAATCCGATTTTTTTCTGCAAATAAAAAATCCGGTAAATAAGTGCCAGCATGTTGACAGCTGCACTTATGACTGCCACGGACACTGCCGCGGCTCCAAATTCAAGTGCGATCAGTGAAAATATAAAACTTGAGCCGGAAATGCACGAAATTTCAATCTGATAGCGATTGATATCTCCTACGGCCTGAACAGCCACCCACAGCGGACAACTCAATGCTTCAAACAACATATATACAATCATCAAACGGGTAAAAATGACAACATCAGTCGGTAATTCAGCACCCAGCCACAATTTCAACAAAAATTCTGTCTGCAACAAGACGGGTAATGCGATCAGCCAGACAAGCATGAAAGAGTATTTCGAGCAGCTTTGCAGCAATTCAAAATATGCTTTTTTGTCAGAAGTCGTATATGATTTCAAAATTTGCGGATTAAATGCCTGCTGAAAACTTGCAACCAATTGATTTGCAGCATTTCCAACTTGAGTAGCAATACCCCAAGTCGCGTTCAGAACGACGCCGTAAAAAAGATTAAGCAATAAGTTCAATCCATGCTGTTTGAGAACATTGGCCGTTGCACCCAAAAGACTCCATGAAAAAAAGGAGCCCATGTCCTTCAAATATTGCCGGTCAAATTTTCTGAAAACACGACATTCCTCATACTTCTTACAACAGTAAAGTACATATAAGATCAAAATCAACAAATTGCTGATGGTGTAAAATGCGACAAAACAAATCAATTTGTCTGCCATGACAAATTTAAGTCCCAATACAGATACCAAATGAAGAAAAGAATCGCCAATGCAGAACCACGAATATACCCCCATGTTTTCATGCGATGTCACCGCAGATACATAAGGTATTTGCAGCAGTTTGAATATGACCATAAAAATGCTGATATGATAGATCGTGCGGGCCGTATCCATCTTATCAGGCGCGATACTCATACGATGATCGACAAACCACAATCCTGCCGTTTCTGCCAGAATAAAAACGGCCAAAGCAACCAGAAGAAAAAGGAAGACACTCACACCAAAAACCTTTTTCACATTATCAATGCTTCCCTCTCCCATTTCATAACAAAGAAAACGCTGGACGGTGGACTGCATAGCTCCGCTGAAAAAACTGAAAGCGGTAACCAAGCCGAAAATAACATTATAAAGCCCGTAATCTTCAATACCGAGCGATGTCAAAAGCAGACGGAGCGTATAAAATCCTGTAATCATTACAAAAATCATACGCACATAAAGTATCAGTGTATTTTTAACAATGCGTTGTTTATTGATATTTTTTTGTTGTGTACTCATAGAAATATATTTTATTTTTCGGGAAAGTATCTGTAAATATTTTTATTTGTCATTTTTCATTGCATCATACTGTTTTTGCAAGTCTCTCCACAGCATCTCCTGATTCACAGACGCAAGAATATTATCAAATCTTTTTTCTGCTTCCTGTCTATTTTCCCGTGTCACCAGAAATTTATTAACTTTCATTTGTTTTATAATAAATGAACTGACTTCAGATGAATAATGCGTTATATCCTTATAATTATACTTATTATTTATAATGCTTCCAGCAGACTGGTAATCATATAACCTCACATTGGAATATTGTAAAAGTTTATCCATAATTGTTTTTCGAAAATGTTTATGAGCTGATGGAGAAAGTAACAGCTCTAAGGGCGTAAATGGCGGAAAGTACAGATAAAATGTAATATCAGGATGTTTCTGAATCATTGGCAACAAATACTTGCAAATATTTTTTTCGACAGTTTCTGCATTGTAATTTTTCATTTCTTCACGATGCTTTTTCAAAATAAAGTCTGTTTCAAATAAAGACAGCAAAAAGGGCCTAATTCCGCAAGGAGTCAAATCTGCCCAGCTGTATATTTTATCCCGATCAAACTTATCACCGGCGAAACTGTTTTTACCGGCCAAGACAGTTTTCAATATTACAGACAATTTTACGCTATCGTACAAATGATCCATTGCAGACAGATTGTTTTCATATTTTTTTTTGTTCAGCTGAGCAGATTTAGGTTCAGGATACAAATAGCTGTACACCAACAGATCCAACAACACATTTTTTATTTGCTGATGCTGAAAAGCATAGTGTGCCATAAAAGATATTTCCGAAATATCTCCGCCATTTGTAGTCATTTTCTGAGAATATCCGCCAGTGACTTTATCAAATTCAGAGCATTTGAAATTTTCCGACATGCTTGTCCCCACAATCACTGAATCGAATTTGAAATATCTGCCGATAACTGCGTTGAATTCACGTTCATCCGTAGAACCAATTTTGCCTGCGCGGTATAAATCCTGATAGGAAAAATACAAAAGAACGCAGCAGGATAACAACAGAGCTGTCACTGCCAGAGTTATAAAAAACTGAGTCCGTTCCTGCATGAAGCACCTCAAAAATTAAAATACAGAAATGGAGATTTTCTTGAAATGCAAATAAAACCGATAAAGAAAAAACCCGCTGTTGTGATGATCCGTAAACAGGGATGTTTTTCAAAAAAACGCTGCCATTTTGCTGAATTGGGCAACAAAAATACAATCACCGCAGCTGCGGCAAAAATTGCAAAGAGCAGATCCCGGGAAATATCAAAACTCCCCATAACACGCCGGAAATCTTTGGAAAAGCCTGTCATGTGAGCAAAGTCAAACATGCTTTTGACAATATCCCAAGCCCGCCGCAATGTCGTTGCCCGGAAAAAGATCCAAAAAATGTTGACAAAAAAGAAGGTCAGCAGAATTGAAGGTATTTTTGGCAATTTCCAGCCGTTGAATTTTTTCTCCATGACATACCGCCACAACCGGTGGATCAAAATGCCCGATCCGTGCAAGCCGCCCCAAATCAGAAACAGCCAACCTGCACCGTGCCACAAGCCGCTGACCAAAAAAACGATCAGCAGATTCAACAGCGTCCGGACCGTTCCCTTTCTGTTGCCTCCCAATGGAATATACAGATAGTTCATCATAAAACGTCCCAGCGTCATGTGCCATCTGCGCCAGAAACTCTGAAAATCTGTTGCCCGATAGGGCGAATTAAAGTTCAACGGCAGATCGATATTGAACATCCTGGCAATACCGGAGGCCATATCACAATATCCGGAAAAGTCAAAATACAGCTGGAATGTGAATGACAATGATACGAGCCAGCCTTCAGTAAAGGTCAGTTGAGTTCCTGTATCAAATCCTTGAGTGACGATAAATGCCAAACTGTCAGCAATAAAACATTTTTTTGCCAAGCCGCAGGCGAACAAAAACAACCCTTGATTCATGTTCTGCCAATTTATTGCTTTGCGGGCAGGATCTGCAAACTGCGGCAGCATTTCACTTGGAAGCACGATCGGTCCGGCGATCAGCTGCGGGAAAAAGGTGACAAACAGCGCATAATCTGTCAGTGAATATGTTGTCCGGTCACCACGATAACAGTCAATGAGAAATGACAACTGCTGGAAAGTATAGAAACTTATTCCCAAAGGCAATACAATATTCGGGATTGCAAATTGCCAATCAAAAAGTAAATTCAAATTCTCAAACAGAAATCCTGTATATTTGAAATAACCCAAGACGCCTAAATTCATCACACATCCCAAAGCCGTTACCCAACGGCGTACTGTTTCAGATTTTGCCGTCTGGATTTTCCGGCACAAACAGTAATTTATCAGAATCGAAATGACAAAAATCGGCACATATCCCGGTTTGAAAAAACCATAGAAATAAATGGAGCCTGACACTAACAGTATTTTCGCCGCTTCAAAACATTTTAACCGTATAAAAAACCAATAGCCAATAAAAACTACCGGGAAAAAAACAAGTAAAAAATAGTATGAGTTAAACAGCATTTTTCAATAATTATATTTTTATTGATGTTATTATACCTCATTGTTCGGTGCAAATGAATTTTTTCAGTTCAATATTCTTTGCTGCACAGAACTTTTTCAGTTTTTCCAAATTTTCAGGAGCCAAATCATCACAGGCGATCACGACACGGTCAAAATGATTTTTCCGGTAAATATACTCGATTTCCCTGATGCCGCCATATACCTTGAAACCGTAAATATTCAGATTTTTCAATGCCGGATTGTCATCCATGATCCCGGCAATCTTGACGGCTTCACCTCTTCTGCCGAAGTTGCAGTACATGTAGGAAACATACATGCGGCAGGATAATCCGCCGCCGTAAATCAGAACTCTCGGCATAGGAGAGTGTTTCCCCTGATTGCGGATGAATAATCTTCTGTATCCGAAACTTTCATAATAATGCAGCAGAAAACGCTCCGCCAGAATAAATCCCGCCGCCATCATCCAGAATACCAGATAATAACCGCTGGCAGAAAACAGTTCCCGACCTCCGATCCCCATGAAATAATGCCAGATAAAACCATTCAGAACATATCCGGCGGTTCCGGCTGTAATCAGCAGACGCGTCAATTTGTAGTATTGAAGGATCCCGGCACGCAGCCAGAATGTCCGGTATATTCCTGAAAAACACAGCACCAGGACAAAAGGACTCAAAAACAGCAGATACCACCAGGGGCCCCAGGAAAAAGAAAGCAGTTTACTGCCGTAAACATGCTGACAGATAAACAACGCCAGCAGCACAAGCAGCGCATCCAGGGCCGGATGAAGCGCCGCAAAGAGAAAATTCCGGTGCGGAACATCCACGCCCCGGGCAACACTGGTCAGCGTATCGTACAGTTCAATGTTGGAATAACGGATCATGGCAAATATGGCCACAAGAAGCACCACAAAAACCAGTGTGGGAAAACTTGTCCGCAGAAACTCTGTGACCATCGCCAGAAGGGATAATGTCAGAGACAAGCCGTAAATGATCAAAGCTGTTTTTCCGCTCCGACCCGTCTCTTTCAGGATCCGGTGATGCAGATGATCGTGATCTCCCTGCATGATATTGCTGTCCGCGTTCTTACTGACATACTTGCGCCAGGTTCTCCGCCAGACGGCAAGAAAAACGTCATATATGGGCACGCCTACCGCTGCAAGAGGAACCATCAGCGCTGTGAATGTGACGGATTTTGTCGAATACTGCATACTGACATAGGCAAAAAACAGGCCGATAAACATGCTTCCGGTATCTCCCATAAAGATCTTGGCCGGAGCAAAATTGTACCGCAAAAAACCCAGACAGCTCATGCCGAAACATAACAGGATCAAGACCATTGTATCATTATATCCGGAAACAGCAGACCAGGCGGCAAGCAGAAATGAGGATATGACACCCAAGCCAGCCGCCACACCGTCAACACCGTCGATCAGATTAAAGGCATTGATAATCGTAACACACCAGAGGACGGTGATCGGGAGAGAAAGAAAAATAGGCAGTTCATATCCGAACAGCAGAGCGATCCCGCATCCTTCAAAATAGAACATCAGCGCTGCCAATACCTGAAACGTCAGCTTGACATAACTCCGCAGCTCAAACTTGTCATCCAAAAGTCCGACGGCCAATATCACCGCAGCCGGCAGGGAAAAATTACGCAGAAACTGCTGTAACTCCTGAAAGAGCTGAAGATCTCTCCGGGAAAAAAAACACAGCAAAAGTGCTGTCACGGTAAAAAAAGCTATACCGACAGCAATCCCGCCACCTCTGGGAACGATATTTTCATGCTGATGTCTCCCCCGGGGGATGTCAACCATTTTCAGGCGGGGAAGAAGCCTGATCGCTCCGCAGGTCAACCCCGCAGATAAAAAAAGTCCCAGCAAGGGCAAGAACATATAAGGAACAGCTATGTTATAAAAAATATCCATATCAGTATTGTGTCCAGCTTCAAAAGAAAAAACGCCGCAGATAACTTCAACAGCCGGGTCTGCCTTGTTCATCCCATTTTCAACATCACATACCAAACAAAAACAAGCCGGACCGTTTCTTTAACTGCCACAATAATATACTACATTTCCCGGAGAATTACAAGCTATCCCCCCTGACTTTTCAGGATATCTTTCCCCCCGGAAAAAAGCCCGCGCTGCGCGGTCAGTAAACTTCGCGGTAGGTCCCGCCGTGCTGCTTGGAGATCGCCTGGAGCAAATCTGACTTCAATCCCATGGCGATGCCGTGGATCACAAGCTCAGGCGCGGATTTTTTCAGCAGGTCAAGCAGCTGTGGCGGTGAACAGTCATTGGGCGCACCGTCCGACAGAAAACAGACCGTCGTGATCTTGTTGGCGGCAATGATCGGCAGGATCGTT
This sequence comes from Lentisphaeria bacterium, assembly GCA_017508555.1. Lineage (GTDB taxonomy): Bacteria > Verrucomicrobiota > Lentisphaeria > Victivallales > Victivallaceae > UBA1784. The sequence goes on along the minus strand of JAFVYP010000043.1, from coordinate 24,226 downwards.
TTCCACGCAAGCAGCATGGCTGTTCCGCCTCCGGCATTCATGTTGCTGATGAAACGGAGACCACCCTCCACATCGCTCCTGTTGCGGTAATAACAGCTGCGCGTGGAATTGGGATAAAATCCGCAGGAACTTTCAAAGGTGACGATCCGGAACACACCATTGCTGCTTTTTCCCGCAACAGCCTCTTTATAACCATCTTGAAGAGTCCTGGCCATCTCTTTTTTCAACAGATCTATACGGCGCATTCCCTCGCTTGTCCCCGCCCCCATAGAGCCGGAAACGTCCAGCAGAAACAGAACACGGGAACTGCCGCCGACCTTGACACCGAAAAAGCCTTTGGCCGCCGGCGTCGCACTCCCTTTGGCTGCCGGTGCCGGTTTTCCGGGCACGTGGATCATCGGCATATCTTCCGACAGATCCCCCTGTCCGACAACGGTTATGAGCGTTTTCTGCGGCGCGGGCTGCCTGGCAGCCGGTCCCGGCGCTGCCTGCGGAGAACTTTTTTCTTCAGGTTTGGCTTTTTCCTCCGTGCCGCCGGAACCGGCTTCTTCTTTTCCCTCAACACGGATATTGCCTGTTCCGGTCAAACCATCCTTCCCCGCTCCGGGCCCCCAGCCGCTTTCAGCAGCCCCTTTGCCGGAACCGCCGCCCCGTCCGCCGGAGCCGTTGCCGCTCCCGGTTCCTGTTCCCGAACCGGAGCCGAAGCCGCCTCCGGAAACGAGCAGCAGAAAACCGATCAGCATCACCAGAAAATAAAAGCCGAAGTGGATACCGCTCCGGTAAAGCATTTTTTTGATCTCAATATTCATAGCGCGTCTTTACATTGGTTAATTGATAACTGAAATCGCCGTTTTCCTGACGCTGCAGATAAAATCCATGGAAAATACCCTCGTTTTTGAGAATGTTCCGCAGCTTGTAAAAGTTTTCCGCCTCCCCCCTGGCAAGGACAAATTCAGGAATACGGTCGGCCGGAATACTTTTGAGAAGTGCTTGAAAGCCGGAACTGAATCCGTCACCGGAAAAGACCGGTACGCCCTCTCCCGCCGGACGGCAGATGACACGCCCTCCGGAAACGGTATGGCTGACACTGCCGAGAGGCCGGGAAACGCCATCGCGGATCTCAGGCCCCACGGCCCAGGATTTGCCGTCCCGCAGCAGAATAAAGTAAGGTGTCTGATCCTTTTTGACCAGCGTATTGAACACCATGTTTTGAGGCGTCATACCGCTGATGCGGTTTTTCAGTTCCGCCAACTGCTTGTCAAGGGTATCCTTTTTCTGACTGAGCAGACTTTCCTCCTTCTGCGCTTCCAGAAGAGAATCGGAGATCTTTTGCGTCTTGAGCTTGGTATTATCCAGCTCCGTTCTGCTCAACTGCGCCTGCCTTTCCAGAAGCTGTTCTTTGAGTTTTTTCTCTTTGAGCTGCTGCTCCAGAAAGGCGATCTCATTGACGATCTGCAAACGGGGATCATCTTTCATCCGCCGGGCTGTCCGGACAAGTTCATCCGTCTCTTTCATCCGGCTGGCAAGCTGCTGCGCAAGGACGGCGGTCTCTTTTTTGAGTTTTTCTATTTCTGCTGTATGATCCGGCGCCTGCTGCGCAACGGCATTGCGCATGGAGATCATGACCGCCAGAGAAATGGCGATGAACATGACCCCGCCGAAAGTATTGCACATGGTATCCAGCAGCAGTTCAAGACTGGAATCTTCTGACTGTTTCCGGCTCATTTGACAGGCTCCTTGAACAACATGGTCTGATCGTTGGGCAAAACCTCCCGCCCCCGCTCATAACCGGCTTTGGAAAGCGCCAGAGAGAACTTTTCAGCGTAACTGAAGGAGGAGGGTTTGAGCAGCAGAATAAAATAGGTATCATTCACAGGAAAACTGCGGCACCAGCTGATACAGCTGTTGTAATCATTGAAACTTTTGTTGGCAAATTTTCCATCCAGACAGCTGCCGATGATGACGCTGTCGCTGCACTCCAGCAGGATCGGCCGCTTGGGATTGCTTTTGTTCCAGACAAACTTGACCACGGCCTGATATTTCTCACTGAGTTTCTGATAGTCAGCGGTCTCCTTTTCAAGCTGTTTGAGGACCTCTTTGAGTTTCAGGTTGATATCGGCGGTCTCCTTGAATTTTTCCTGAAGTTTTTCCCCGGAGGTGCTTTCCTCTTTCCGCAGAAGGATGAAGCGTTTGTTTTCATCCATCAGACGGATCATGTTCATATCCGCCGCCTTGAGCTTCTCGATGAGGGAGGCCTTGAGTTCCGGCAGCGTTTCCATTTTGAGCTTCTTGAGTTCATCAATGCGCTTGCGCTGGACCTCTGAACGCTGATTGAGTTCATCAAGGGCCGTTTTCAGCTTCTGCATTTCCTCACGAAGGGTTTTCAGCTGATCCGAAACGGCCTGTTCCTTCTGCTTCTGCGCCGCGTCAGGCTGAATGAGGATCATCAGCACCAGCATCATGACCACCAGGAACATGATCCCGGTGATGGAGGTGATGATATCCTGAAAACTGAAAAAGGATATGGCCGGTGAATTGTCTTTTTTACTCATAAAAAAACTTAATCCTCATCCCCTGCCAGGTCGATGCTTTTGATCTTGCTGATGATGCAGCGGTGGCAGTAATCGGAACAGCGGTCGAGAAACAACTCCTCTTTGTTGAGGACAACGGTCATCAGCAGCTGGATGATAAGCGCCATGACAAGAGCGATCAGCGTCGTTTCAAAGGCGGTGGAAAGACCTCCCGTTACGTTGCCCAGAGCGGCGATCAATCCCTGGGGATCGACCCCTTTTTTGACAACGGCGCCGAAGCCGCCGATGGCTTCAGCAAGACCCAGAACCGTTCCGATAAATCCGAGGACGGGGATCGCCCAGATAAAACCTTTGAGAACGGTATAACTGCCGGAAAGATAATTTTCATCGTTTTCCGCCTGGGTGTTGAGACATTCGGCAACGGCGCTGACATTGCCCAGATTTTTCAAATTCATCAGGGCGCGCTGGATGCGGTCGAGAAGAACGAAATCTTCGGGATGAACCACCAGAATACTGATCTTGCCCAAAATCGTCCGTGCCGTGGCGCAGGTAAGGACAAAATTGGGATCATCCGGCAGGATATCCAGTTCAAGCGCCTTCTTCTGCACGCTCAGTTTCTGCAGTTTCACCAGCAAAATGGCCAGCGCCCAGCAGCCGAGAAAAACCGTGTAATAGGGAATACTGGAACGGTTTTCCGTCCCCCCGTGGAAAAACATGTCGATCGCCCAGTGTTTTCCCCGGAAAAAACTCAGCGGAAAATAGAACGCTCCGAACAGCAGCACGCCTGCCAAAAAGGAAAACAACGCATTGACATCGGTAAATTTACGGCTTTTGAAACCGCAGATGCACTCAATGTCACTCAATCTTCTGGAAAGCTGTTTTTGTTTCATAAAATACCTTCTTTCAAATCAATTTCAATAAAAAATAAGCTGTTATTGTCAACAAAACGGTATAGAGCGAAAAGAAAAACAGGAGCCGCTCACTTTTGATGGAAGCTGTCCGCTCCAGATAAAACCGCAGCTGATTTGTTCCGCAGCAGACAACAAGAGAGACTGTAAGAAGCAGAAACAGAAAAACCCAAAGCTGCTGAGCGTGACCGAATCCGTGTCCCAATGCGATGAACGCGTTGAGGATGAAGGCCGAATCCATAAAGACGGCAAGCCGGAAAAGCTGCCACTCAGGATCAAGTTTCTTGCGGGCGGCTTTCTTGCTGCAGAATTTTTCCACACACCAGGCAAATCCGGCGGCCATCCCGAAAACGGTCACAACGGCAAGCACCGCCATCAAAGGAGAGAAAAACCAGCTGAAATGACGGCTGTATTCCCGACCGAAAAGGACCACCATGAGAACAGCCCAGAAAATATTGATGCCCCACGCCATCCATGTCATTTTCCGGAATCCGTGAGCAATGGCCGGAAAGAGCAGGGGAAAATCCCAGACGCTTGCAAACACCACAGCCAGTTCACAGAAAAACCGGGCCGCCAGATGTGCCGGATAAGCCGGGATAAAACGGTCAGCTGTTCCGGCAGCACCGGGATCGCTGCCGCCGGGGACAGCACCGGGATCCGCTGTCTGAGAGCCAACAGCATATCCGCAGGTCTCCTGCCAGGCGGCCGTTTCCTCTCCGGCCGTGTAAACGCGCTGTTCCGGCGGGGCCAGATGGGGGAAAAGGACATCCAGTCTCTTCCAGGAAACCTTGTCAAAAGAGACCATATCCCCGCCATTGAGGGAATTGGTATTGATCCGGGCCTTCAGGGTGATGATCGAAAAGGGACCGGTGATCAGACCGTTTTTTTTCACATAACAGATCTTGTTGCCGGAATTATCCTTCACCTGATGCCTCCGATCGTAAGTCCTCCGGGGAAGATCCTGGGTTTGACGCCCAGTTCAATATTGAGTTTCCGGGCCTCGCCGATCCATTTTCTGACAAAATCGACCGTACGCATATCGTCTCCGAAAGTCCAGAGGACCTGTCCCTGAAAGAGATGGCGTCTGTCCTCTCCGGCAGCGATCCCCTGACGGAGCGCAGAAGAAAGCAGCACAAGTCCCTGCTGATCCATGACCATCATTTCAACAGGAGCCTTTTTGAGGAAATAAGAGATCTGCACCTTCTCACCGGACAACTCTTTCACCACCCCCGCCGGAACCAGTTTGCGGGCATGGAAAGCACAGAGAAAATCCGCCCGGAGTTTCCGTGCTTCAACGATACGGGCAAGATCCAGCTGCGCCAGCAGTTCGTTCACCTGCTCCATCTCCTGTTTCCGGGAGGGCTGGCTTTGGGGAGAACGCCAGTTGCTCTGTCTCTGCACATATTGATCCTTGAGCCTGGCCAGCGCCTCTTTGCCCTCTGTAAAGAAGGGGGAACAGGCGCAGAGCGCTTCCAGAAGGCGCAGGGTGAACATCTCTTTCAGGAAAGGATTGGTTATATTATCCGCACCGGAAACCCAAACAAGGGCCTGCTGAAGATTCTCACAGATACCGGGACCGTCACTGCCCAGCGCATGGAACTTTTCGGCGAACGTTCTGCCGGGCCAGAAGGGAACTTCAAACTTGGAATCCAAGGTTGTCTGTCCGCAGAGCGCAGCAAATTTTTCAGGCATTTTGTAAGAGAGATCCGTGGGAACATTCACCGGCACAAAAGGATCTTTCCGGGCAGCAAAATCAAATTTGAACGTATAAAAAGCTCCCTTTTCCATATCCTCGAAGGAGATATTGAGACGGCGGGGACGGGAGAGACGCTCCCAAACGATCTCTTTTTCGGTATAGAAGAAATAATCCTCTCCCGCAGAGGTGGAAAAAACAATCTCACGCAGTTTGCTGAGTTTTCTGATCTGACCGAAAAAGTCCCGCAAACCGGCACTGCGCCGGGTCGCCGGAACAATGCGGGCCAGATCCTGCTTGAAGAAACCGTCATTGAATTTGGCGGAAGCATCCGCGATATCTGACTTCTCCGGAATGAACCCCCTGTAATTTCTGCACTCCCGCACCCACAGATCTTTGGCGGCGAGGGCCCGCTGATAGATCATGGCAACGGCAGGTTCATCGTAACGGGATTTTTCCAGGGTCGCGATGTAACTGTCAAAAGAAGCGGGCTTTTGCAGCTGCTGAAGAATCGTCTCCTTTTTCAGAGCCGCCTCAAAACGCTTGCAGACAAGATCCCAATCCTTTTTCTCACGGCTGCGGATGTGTTCGGGCATAAAGGGCGACTGCTGCATCCGGTCTGCAAAACGGTTTTTCAGCCCTTCAAAAGCGGCGCGGACACTGAAAAGTTCTTTCCCGGCAATCGTGGTGATGATCTTATCAGCCTCCTGACGGGTCGTGCGGCAAAAGTCGAAAAAGAGCTTTTCCCGTTTTTGCTTGAGCTGAGTGCGCCTGCGGGCGATGGCGGTCTCCAGTTCCCGGAATTCATCCAGGGCTTTCTGCGGCTGATCCTGCATGATCTTGCGGGCAGAGGCCATAAAATGATCCAATTTCCGCGAGTTGTCAAAGAGGTCATCGGCAGGAGCAAGATTTTTGATCTGCCGGAGCAGACGGGAAAACTCCTGGATACGGAAAGCCTTTTCCTCTTTATTTTCACGGATCTTCTGCTCCGCCTCATTGCAGAGGGCGATCAGGCGGGCATCGGCCGCCACCCGCGGAGAGGACTTTTTCAAGTCTTTGTAAACGGCCACAGCCTCTTCCAGTTTTCCCTCGGCAATAAAATTGCTCATATTATTGAAATTGTGTTTCACAGCCAGATGCTGCTGCGTCAGCAGAACGGCACCGACGACCAGAACGATGATAAAAAGCGCGCCGCCTCCGCCGTAAACACAGCGGCGGACATTGCGGAAGTGTTCATGGCGTCTGGAATCCTCCTCCAGAACTTCCAGACGCTGAAGGAGATTTTCGGGCAGATCGTGATCCTGGAGCCGCAGCTGATTGTAATCTCCCGCCACCTGGGCAAAAGTACAGTTGTCGGCCAGTTTTCTTTCAATGCGTCTGACAAGCTGCTGAAATTCCCGATCCTTCCGGGACTCCTCCTCCTGAACGGTCAGAAGTTTTTCCATATCCCGGACGGCCTGCTGCTGTTCGGGCGACAGATGCACCGCCGGATTGCTGCAAAAGGTTTGCCAGCTGTCAAAAAGTTCTCTCAAACGGACAAAATCCCGTTCCATACAGCAATCCTGCATCTGACGGAGTTTGTCATTGATCTCTCCGGTAAGCCGGGACTTCTGCAGGGGCAGCAGACGGTTTTTGATCTTTTCAAGCAGTTCAGGCTTGGGAGAAACCCGCAGTTCAGGTGCATTGAGTTCCCGGTAAAACCCTTCCAGAGTCTTCAGTTCATTTTCATCAGAGGGCAGTTGCGCCAGAGCCTGTTCGATCTCCTGAAGGCGGCCCCGCTCGGCAGAAAGCAGATCGTTGAGCCAGCGCCGGGAATTGGGCAGTTTTTCAACGATCTTTCTCAAAAGAGCGATCCGTTCCTGTTTGGAGCCGTTCCGGGCGATTTTGCGGTAATCCTGCAGAAGAGAGTGAAGGTGCTTGTCTCCGCTGGAAACAGGAGCGCTTAAAATGTCAAGCAGATTTTGATCCGGATAACGGGGATACTCCAGACCGTAATCCCGGCAGATATCAAAAAACTGACGGCACTCCGGACAATCCAGCATTTCCGCCACGCGCACGAGAGAGGGCTCGTAGGAGTAATTCAAACGGCTGGCTTCAGTCATAGCCCCGTTATCACGCAGCGTCTGGCACTGGTCCAGCGCCTCATTGAGTTTGGAAAAAATATCCATGCCCCGGTCATACAGCCGATGCAGCTGCGGACCGTCAGAAAGGTCTTTGCTTTGCAGAAGGATCTTGATCTCTTCAATAAGCCTGTCAGTTTGATTCATCTTTTTGCCTTTCAATTACCCCGATCGAGATATCTGCCGCAAGATCAGCTGCGCTCAGGTTGTCCATCCGTCTGATGTCGATCGTTTGATTTGATTCCATATCCTCAGCCAATTTTCTGAAAAGTACCGGAGACGCGGCATTGAGCTTTTCCGCAAGGATCCTGTTCTGCTGCTCGTAGAAATGACCGGCGTTCTCTCTGCGCTCTTCCAATTTCTGTTTTTGAGCCATCCGGCTCTGAGAAAACGTCTGATCCGCCCCCTCTGCCGTTTGTATCAGAAGATCAGCGTTCTTACGCAAAAAATCCTGATAACTTTTTTCTGCCATCCGGAGTTTTGTCAACGCCTGATTCCTTGTCAGGATATCCGTGAGGATACCGGAAAAATCCAGTATTTTGACAGGCAGCTCCCGGCTCCGGAATGTACTGCCGCCCTGAGCTTTCCCGTTCACAGTCAAATCGAAACGGCGTCTGAAAAGCCACATGCCTTCAGAAAGGATACAGTTGACAGAATAAACACCCCCCTGTTTTTTCACTGTCAGTTTTCCGGGATTTCCGGAAAGGATATCTTTGAAATAGGGCGGGAACTTTCTGAGATCGGCCCGGAAAAGCCTTCTGCCGTTTCCGGAAAAAACCACCGCACTGACATTTTCCATACAGGGAGACAGCTTGGCCGCCTGAGGAAGCGTTATGGAAAAATATCCCTTGTCAAGAGAAAGTTTCATAACATTGGCGGAAGAAAAATCTGCGGCAAGTGTGGTGGAAAAATCCCCCTTTTTCTCCTTGAGCGGATAAACTGTGACCGCGGCACTGCCGTTTCCTTTGACAGCGCTCTGCCAATCTGCGCTCCCGGCTCCGCCGGGATCACCCATGGTGAGCGTCAGACGGTCTGCTTTCCGAAGTCCGGCGGGCAGCATAAAACTTTTCCCCCGGAAAAGGGAGAGATACAGCTGAAAAACCTCTTGGCGGGAAAGCAGTTCCCCATCCGTCTGCGCCCCGGCCGGCGCTTTGACCACAGGTGCCGCAGGCAAAGCGGCGGCCTTTCTTTTCTTTGTCGGCATGACCGGTTTTGCCGGCAGTGTTTTCTGCGGAACATTTCGGGATTCCGGCAATGTTTTTTCCGGCCGGACCGCCTTACTTTCCTCCTGAACGATCAAATTATCCTCACTTTCACGCTCTTTGGCTCCGTTGAAACTGGCAATATGCCAAACGACAGCAGCGGCGGCGGCAATAATAAGAACGGCGATAATGACCGGTAAAAAACGTTTCTTTTCAGCGGAAACCTGAGGCAGCTCTTTTTCCGGAGCATACGTTTGCTGAGGGACGGGCCGGATCTCAGCCGCTTCGGGTTCAAGGATCTCAATAGCGGCAACAGCAGGCTCTGTATCCCACATCTCTTCCGGCAGCAGTTCCTCAACGGGTTCTGTACCGGGAGGACGCCATCCGGCGGGAACAGTATTGGGCATGCCCAGATTGATGACAGAATCCGAACTCAACCGGCGGGCGCTTTCAAGCAGGACAGATCCCTCCGGATACGCACGGAACGCCAGCGGATTGGCGATGGCGGAAGAATAGCTGTAAGTCGTAAATGTAAATTGCAGCAGCTCCTCCTGAGTCAGATGCGAAGAGGTTTCCGCAATCAGATCCAGGATCCTCTTGCCGGAGATCTTCAAAGGATCAAAAGAGAGCAGGATCGGCACATTCCGGTTGAAAAGATCGGCGGTATAAGGAGAAAAATAGCAATCTCCGGCAAGTTCAGCCCAGTTGGCTCCATCTTCCAGCAGCGGAGCTGTCACGATTTTTTTGAGACTTTTCTGCGGAAGCATTCCCGGTGTTCCGCTCCAGGGGGTAAAATTTTCCTCTGCCCGGAGAATGGCGGCGGAGCCGCCCGGGATACTTTGAAGTTCCTCAGGCGTGAAAAGCAGATGATGCGCCAGAACATTGCTGCGTCCGGTATAACTCAAACCGGCAAAGGCGATGCGGCTCAGAACGATATACAAAGTCCTGCCGAAATAATAATGCTGACAGGAGTAGTTGACGGGATTGGAACCGGCTCTTTCATCCTCCGGCGGAAACAGCGTTTTATATCCGCTCAAATTTTCGATGGGAGAGATCAGGTTCGGCGGAAACCCCTCCGTCAGGGCCACGGTGGAAAATCCGGAACGGCCGGCGATCAGCCCCTGCGGCGTGGATGTGTAAATCAATTCATACATATTTTATCCGCTTTCTTTCTGCTGGCCTTACTGTTCTGTGTCGATTTCCGGCAGCCGGTAGGATTTACCGCCGATCTTCAGTAACGCGCCGCTGTAATTGCGGGGGAGTTTGGTCCGGCGGCCGCTTTCCGGATGTTCAAAGACGATGCTGTTTTTGAAGACGGTTCCCAGGGGTTCCCCCTGTTCTCCGGCGTGTCCGGCGGGCAGCTGATCGTTGTTGGAAAGCATCAGCAGCAGAGGGACCTCCACCCAGACGGAAGTGATCTTTTCAGGCACGATACCGATCACACCGTTTTCATTCTGTTCAGCGATCGTTCCGAAGTTGCTCACAGGAACAAAACAGACCTTTTCAAAGAAACTTTCTGCCGCATTGACAAGGCCGGGAGCGTATTTGAGCATCAGCTCTCTCAAGGCAAAGGAGACATCCAGAATGTTATCCATATTCAGGATATTTTCGCCGTCCTCTCCTGTGGTGACATAACTGATGGAAGAGACCTCTTTGCTGAACTTATCCTGCCAGGTGTCGTACTTGCCGACGGCAATGGTCAGGGGGATGCTGCAGCCTTCGGAACTGACCATATTGGCATGGCGCCGGATACGGTTTATCATTTCATTGAGCAGAATGGTCTGATCCACCACCCGGGGATTTTTGGAAACCTGGGGGTCGCGGATATCGCACAATTTCAAACGCATGGCGGCATCACTGGTGGGATCGAACAAAAACACGATCCCGTGGGAGTGCGAAAGATGGAACGTCGCCTGATTGACCCACTCATCGCGGCCGGGGATGAACATTTCTCCGGAGTTGTCATAAAAGATCATATTGATATCATCAATGCTGTCCTTACTGCGGAATTCAAAAACGAAAGGCTTGGGCAGCTCGATCTCGATATCATCCAGGCGCACCCTGTCGGAGATACCGTCTCCGGAGATCTGTGTCGCGGGCAGAGCCGTCAGTTTTTCCGGCGTCAGGGACATGAAAAGCTGTTTTTCATAGGTATTGAGCGTTTCATTGAGCCGGGGATCCACATCAAAAAAAGCCGCGCCGAAATATTCCGGCAGCACCTTGCGCAGCTGATGGGTCAGACAAGTCAGGTAGTAAGACTTGCCGCTTGAGGTGGCGCCTGCAATGGAAAAGTACAACGCCGGCGTATCCAGCAAACTGGCGGGAATACGCAAATGGCAGCGGGGACAGGCCATTTCAGTTGCCGGAAGACCGCACTGATCCAGAGGCTGGCCCGACTGATTGAACACCGTGGGAACAAAGCGCTTCTGAACATATTCCCCCAGAACAGGATCTCCGAAAAGGGAGGGGTGGACGGATATGTAAAGCACGTAATCCTGATCGAAACTTTTCCAGCAATGGGGACAGAGAAGATCTCCTTCAGGGATCTCGGAATCGAAATAGAACTCTTTTTCAGCGGATTTTTCCGGCTCTTTTCCGGCGGCAGCGGGCCGGGGAGGCAGACGGAAAACGCTTTCGCATTTGAGACATCTGTATTTGTCGGAGGAATATTCCTCGCAGGGGATCTTGTAATGCTGTCCGCAGACAGGACAGGCAATGCGCATCACATCGCCATCCATACTCAAAAGGGGCGCCACATTGGTCGTCGTCAGCGTGACCGGATCCACACTGCTGCCGATCAACTCGCTGACAGGCAGATAAGTACCGTCCCGGGGGCCGCCGGAAATCTGCGCAACGGTTTCCCCTGTAATCATTTTGCCAGCCAGCATTTTCCGGAGTTCTTCAAGAGAATACGGACCCACAAGAACTTCATCTTTGTATATGTAATAATTGTTCATCTGCCTGAACCTCAAGGTTTAATACGTCTCTGATACATTCTGATCGCGGAATCAAATTTCCGTTCCAGCTCGACAAAATTTGTCATCTGCATAACTTCCAGAGCGGCATTGCCCCATTCGGGAAACTCACTCATGGCGGAACAGGTATTCAATCTGCCGAAGGCGATATAAGCGGACTGCACCCGGCGAAGCATCTCGTTGATCCCTGCCGGAACAGCATATTCCCAGGGACCGTGTTTGCGGGGACACAGTGCCTTGAAGTCCGTTTCGCGTTTTCTGTTGACGGAACGTTTCTGCCGGTATTTTTCGATCAGTTCCAGTCCGGTTTTATTAAGCTCTTTGAGAACGGCATCAACATCCTTTCTGCTCATGCGGGGGATCCGGTTGTAGAAAGCCCGCTGAAAATCACAGAAAAGAATAAAGGCAGCCATAAGGTTCTGGTCATTATCGGCCAGGGATTGGATGACCGCCAGAGCCGCATTGTTTTCAAGGATCATCAAGGCCTTGTCGATGTAATCCTGCGCCACAGATGCCGGCGTTTTAACAAGAGCCGCAGTACTATTGGAGTTGCCTGCCCCCTGCGCCTGAGAGTTCATAAGAGACGCTGTATCATCATATCTGTCCACAGTTCTGATATCAGAAAGATAATCATTGCGGGCGAGCGCCAGACGGCGCATGCTGTCATTCCGTTCCGTGTAATATGAATTGACCTTATCTCCCAGCGGAGAACTGACCTTCTGACAGATCCTGTAAAGAGCCCTGGCCTTGGATGAACCCGGACGGGCAAGATTCCAGTAGATCAGGTGGATGACCATATCTGCCGGTTCAATGGCATCATCAGAAAACTCAAGCACTTCACATTCGGCGGGATGCAGCTTTCCTTCACCGCTGCCTCTGAACACACTGACTTTCCAGTACTTTCCCTCCACCGTCTGCTGAAACACAAACACGGCAGCATCTGACCGGCGGAAAACAAGCTGACCGGCATCATCATTTGAAAGATCGCTGAATTTGGCGGCGAAACAGCCTGTTCCCGCCAGAAAAACAAATAATATAAACAGATATTTTTTCACGATATTTCCCTTAAATAAAAACACTTGCGGAACACCGCAAACATTCTCTGAAGTTACACTAATCCAGGGATAATATATCTCTTTTGTTTTGAAATTGCAAGTTATTTGTTTCCTCTTTTTTGAATGTCACATAAATAAGATTTTCAAAAGATGTAATTTGAAATATATTCTTGAATTGAGAACTTGAAACTGCTATATTATAAAGTCAGACAGCATTGATATTTTAGGAGAAAATCTTTGATGAAACGTGCATTGATTACCGGAATAACAGGTCAGGATGGTTCTTATCTTGCTGAATTGCTGTTGGCCAAAGGCTACGAAGTCCATGGGATCATCCGCCGCGCCAGCACCTTCAATACCATGAGGATCGACCACATCTATCAGGATCCTCACAATCAGGATGTCCGTCTGTTTCTCCATTACGGAGATTTGACCGACACAAGCAATTTCAACCGCCTTTTTGAAAAAATCCGGCCTGAAGAGATCTACAATCTCGGAGCCCAAAGCCATGTTCAGGTCAGTTTTGATGTCCCGGAATACTCGGCTGATGCCGACGCTCTGGGCGTTCTGCGCATATTGGATACCATCAAAGAGACCGGTATCCAGACACGCTTTTATCAAGCATCCACCTCGGAACTCTTCGGACTTGTCCAGGAGGTCCCCCAGACTGAAAACACGCCGTTTTATCCGCGCAGTCCCTACGCTGTGGCCAAACAGTACGGCTTCTGGATCACAAAAAATTACCGGGAAGCCTACGGTCTGCACGCCTCCAACGGTATTCTTTTCAACCATGAATCCCCCCGGCGGGGAGAGACTTTCGTCACCCGTAAAATCACCATGGCCGTCGCCCGTATCCACAGAGGATTGCAGGAGTGTTTTTATATGGGCAATATAGATGCCCGCCGCGACTGGGGATATGCTAAAGATTATGTGGAAATGATGTGGATGATGCTTCAGCAGGAGCAGCCTGATGACTACGTCGTTGCCACCGGCGAAATGCACTCGGTCAGAGAATTCATCGAACGGGCCTTTGCCCGCGTCGGACGCCTGATCGAATGGCGGGGAAAGGGAACGGATGAAGTGGCCATCGACACGACAACGGGAAAAATCGTCATGCGTATAGATCCCCGTTATTTCCGTCCCGCAGAGGTGGAACAGCTGCAGGGATGCGCGCAAAAGGCAAAGGACAAGTTAGGCTGGACCCCCAAAGTCAAATTCAATGAATTGGTCGATCTGATGGTCGATGGCGACTTGCGCCTGCTGGATAAACCCGGATACGAAATCGGTTTTTAACTGTGGTGCCGGATATGGATAAAAATTCAAAAATTTACATCGCAGGCCACAGAGGCATGGTCGGCAGTGCCGTTGAACGGGCTTTCCGCCGCAAAGGATACGGGCATCTGCTGTGCAGAACACACACGGAGCTTGATCTGTGTGATCCCCTTCAGGTCAAGGCATTCTTTGATTCGGAAACACCAGAGTATGTCGTTCTTGCGGCGGCAAAAGTCGGCGGGATCATGGCCAACAACACCTATCCGGCGGAATTTCTGATACAAAACCTTCAGATCCAGAACAACGTCATCACAGAGGCCTGGAAACACGGCGTCAAAAAGCTCTGTTTTCTGGGTTCCAGCTGTATATATCCGGCGCAGGCGCCCCAGCCCATCAAAGAGGAATATCTTTTAACGGGCACTCTGGAGCCGACCAATGAGGCGTATGCCCTTGCCAAGATCACAGGGTACAAACTCTGCTGTTATCTGACAAGGGAATACGGCTTCAACACCATCAGTCTGATGCCCTGCAATCTGTACGGGACAAATGACAATTATCATCCGCTGCACAGTCATGTTTTTCCGGCCATGATCCGCCGTTTTACAGAGGCGGTCCGCGACGGTGTCCGGGAGATCACGCTCTGGGGGACCGGCGTCCCGCTGCGGGAATTTCTGCATGTGGATGACGTTGCCGATGCCGTTGTGTATTTTATGGAAAATCACAACGATCCCCGGGTCATCAACATCGGATACGGTTCCGATATCACGATCAGGGAGCTGGCTGAAAAAATCGCAGCCGCTGCCGGCTATACAGGAAAGATCAGCTGGGATCCTTCCAAACCGGATGGGATGTACCGCAAATTGATGGATTCAAGCCGCGCAAATGAGCTTGGCTGGTATCCCAAAATCACCCTTGATGCCGGTATAGAAAGAACGGTCAGAGAATTTTCCGCTTCAACAGATTTCCGCGAAAAATAACCCCCTGCGGGGAACCGCAGGGGAAATACCGGTATTTCCGGGGGATTTGTTTTCAACGGCCGGAGGCTTCGCGCATGAGGTCGTTGAACTCTTCAGGAGAAAGTTCACTCACATGTTTTCCGCGGCGGCTCAATTTTTCATTGAACTTGATAGCCGTTTCCGTCATGCGGTCATGGGTCTCCTCCGAACCGCCGACGAGACAGAAGTTATCTCCTTCAGTGATACGCTTGTGGCCGTCGGTGTTGTCCAGTCCCAGCCCCAGAAGCATACCGGGATCTTTTCCGGTGTTTTTCATATCAGTCCTCTTTGCGTCCGGTGACCTCTTCCACAAAGTAGCGGGGCCGTGCGCGGACATCGGTATAAAGACGGCCGATGTACTCTCCGATAACGCCGATGCCCACCATGTGGATACCCGTAAAAATAAACATCACGGCAAAGAGTGTGAACACACCGCCGTTGGCCCACTGATCGCCGTCCGCCCAGCAGAAACGGCGGATGATGATATACAAACTCAAAAGAAATCCGCTGAAACCGGCCAGAAGTCCGAAATAGGTCAGCATGCGCAGAGGAACAGTGGTCATACAGGTCAGCAGATTGAACTGCAAATTGATAAGTTTCCACAGGGAATACTTGGAGTCACCCACTTTGCGGGCGGCGTGAGCCACAGGGATCTCACAGGTCGTCCGGGCGAAACTGTTGCCGAGAACGGGAATGAAGGTACTGCGTTCATTGCACTGGAGCATGGCTTCCACCACAAATCTGCGGTAAGCGCGGAGCATACAGCCGTAATCGTTCATGTGGACACCAGTAGCGGCACGGGCAACGCGGTTCACAATCTTTGAAGCCACTTTGCGGAAAAGCGTATCCCTGCGGTTCTGACGGATGGTTCCCACCACATCGTTGCCGGCTTCGGCAGCAGCCACCAGATTGGGGATCTCTTCCGGAGGATTTTGCAAATCGGCATCGAGGGTGATGACAAGATCACCGCGCACCATGGAAAATCCCGCCATGATCGCGGAGTGCTGTCCGTAATTGCGGTTGAGGATACAGCCGATAACTTCGTTGGGACGGGCCTCAGAAGCACGGGTGATGATCTCCCGGGAACTGTCGCGGCTGCCGTCGTCGATCAGGATGAACTCAAATTTTTTGTTCATGGAATCCAGCACTTTCAGCGTGCGGTCGATCAGCTCCTGGAGACAACCTTCCTCATTATAAACAGGGACAACAACGGAAATGTAATTGACGGTATGATCTTTTTCAAGCATCTTTTTTTCTTCCTTTTTTATCCGGGATCTCTCCGGTATTTTTTAAGTTTTCCGTCTTGCGGAGAGGTACATCAATGAGAAAAAGCACCCATTGCTTATCACTGCCGGCCTCTTTCAGGACGGGTTTCAGCTCTTTTGTATTGATTTGAGCCTGTTCCAATTCAGCAAACAGGGGCTGGATCTCCCGGGGGCGGTCGTAACACAGCAGCGCCACACGGCGGCCGGCGCGAGAATGGATGAACTCTTTCAAACGGCTCTTTTCGCCCTTTTTCTGCTTGTTGATGATCGCCGCCGCCTCATCCCACTGCAAATAATACTGGAACTTGGCAAGATTATCCGTCTGGAAAAAGACGATATCTTTTTCCGGAATACCAGCCAGTAAGGGACGGGCCGCCAGAATAAAGGGTTTTTCCGTCCGGAAAACAGTCATTCCCGGCATAACGGCGCCAAACACAGCCGCCATGACCACAGCCACGCCGCAGACAACAGAACCGATATGGTAAGGCATACCTGTTTTCTTTTCAACGGAACTGCCGGGTTGATTATCCATCATGCAGATCACAAGGATCAGCAAACCCGCAACGGGAATGGCAACAGAGGCCAGAAGGGGCGGCGTGATCTTGAACATCATCTTGAAAACGGGCAGCATCACCGGTGCCGCCAGTCCGCAGGCGCCAACAAAGATCAGGCAGTACCGGAGCAGTGAAAAGAGCATTTTGACCAGTTTGTTTTCCGGATCACGGTAAAACATGGCCGCTGTGAAAATACAGCAGAAAGGCGCCAGAGGCAGGATGTAATACCACCTGCGGGAAGAGGAGGCTGTAAACATGAGGAAACAGAGAACGACCCCCCGGAAAAGCTCCTGATGACGGCTGTAAAGTTTTTTATATCCGGCAGCGGCCGTTCCGAAGGCGATGAGAAAAAAGGGCGACCAGGGGATCAGCACACGGGGCAGATGATACAGGTAACTGTAAACGGGATCATTATGGTCAAAGGCTTTGACGACACGGATGATATTTTCTCTCCAAACCAGCTCCAAACCGCTTAAAACAGGTCCTTCCGGAAAAGTCATTCCCGGGGCGGGAGGGATCTCCGATGCCAGAATAAAGGGCAGAAAATAAAAGCCAAGCCCCATGAAAAACGCCAGAAAATTGCTGAATTTCAAATGTTTGAGAAACCGTTTCTCTCTGAAAAGATAAGGCATGATCATCACCACCGGCACAGCGACCGCAGGCAGTCCTTTGGTCAGGGCGCCGCAGAAGGCAATGAACCAGAAAAGCAGATATTTCAGGAAGTTCGGTTTTTCTTCACAATGATAGAACCAGGCGACAGCCAGAACGGCGGCAGACATGTTGGCCATATCGGCAGCGGCGGTCCGTCCCCAGAAAAGGAAACCGTAACAGGAGGCAAGAAACCATCCGCTCAACAGAGCCGTCCGGCTGTCAAAGAGCTTCCGGGCCAGAGCCAGCGTGCCGAAGAGGCCCGCCAGAGCCGCCAGCGCGCTGGGGATGCGGGGCGCAAGCTCTGTAAAGCCGAAAAGTTTTGCCCAGGGGATGATGAACCAGTACGAGAGCTGCGGCTTGTCAAAATAGATCTGACGGTTGATCGCCGGATGAAGATAATCTCCGGTCTGAATCATCTCACGGGCGATCTCTGCCCATCGGTCCTCCGAAGCCCAGAGGGCATTGACGCCCAGAAACATGAAAAGGGAGACGATGGCAAAGATCCAGAGCAGGACTCCCGAAGAGCCGGATTGTTTTTCGTTGAAGTCGTATCCTGTCATTTCCCGGCTCCGGCGAGGACTGTTTTGATAGCGCAAATCACATCATCCACGTCGCTGTCGAGCATATCCGGAAAGAGGGGGAGAGAACAGATCCGGTCACTGTTGTATTCCGTATTGGGCAGAACCCCCTCCTGGAAACCGAAATGTTCCCGGTAAAATTTCTGAAGATGAGCGCAGCGGAAATGCAGTCCGGTCCCGATATTCTGCTCCTTGAGTTTGGCCATGAAAGTATTTCTGTCGATACGGGGAGTGTCCACCCGGACAACGAAGAGATGCCAGGCGTGAGTGAAATCATATCCAGCCGGATCGGCCAGGGGACGGATCTCCGGAACAGCGGCTAATTTTTCACGGTAAAGCATGGCCAGTTCCGTGCGGCGGGCATTGATCTTCTGCCAGCGTTTGAACTGGCTGTATCCCAGCGCGGCACAGATATCGGTGAGATTGTATTTGAACCCCGGAGAAAGCACTTCCGCCTGCGGAGAACGTCCTCTGTTCTGCCGGTCAAAGGCATCCATGCCGATCCCGTGGAACTTCCAGCGGCGGATCTTGTCACACAGTTCCGGATCATCGGAAACAAACATGCCGCCCTCGCCGCAGGTGACGTTTTTGATCGCATGGAAACTGTAGATCGCATGGTTGCCCGTTCCCACATGACGGCCTTTGTAGAAGGTACCGACAGCGTGAGCTGCATCCTCCACGACGGGGATATTTCCGGCAACAGCGCGGATACCGTCCATATCGCAGGGCGCTCCGGCAAAGTGAACGGGAACGATCAGTTTTGTCCGGGGCGTAATGGCTTTCCGGATCGTTTCAGGCTCCACCAGGAGCGTCTCTTTATTCACATCCACAAACACAGGCGTCGCACCGGAAAGAACGATCATATTGGCAATGGATACCCAGGTCATGGAGGGCGTGATGACTTCATCTCCGGGACCGATCCCCAGTGCCTGAAGCAGAATATGCATCGCGCCCGTGGCAGAAGCAACAGCCACAGCTCCCTTGCAGTTGGAAAGGGCCGCCACTGCAGCCTCAAATTCAGCATTCACAGGACCATTGGTCAGCCAGCCGGAACGCAGAACTGCATTAACGGCTGCGATATCCTCTTCTGTCACAGCAGGTTTTGTAAAAGGTAAAAATTCACTGCGCATATCTTACTCCTCCTTTTTAGCAGCCTGCCAGAGAGCCTCCATGCGGTCCAAATTCGCGCTTTCAAGGCTTTCTCCGGCAGCTTTCAATTCTTTTTCAACAAAGCGGAAACGGCTTTCAAACTTCAAATTGGCTGCCCGCAGCAGAGCCTCAGCATCCTGCCGTTTGCGGAAACGGATCAGGTTGACGACTGAAAACAGCAGGTCTCCCAGCTCTTCATCCACATCATTTTCCTGACCGGAGATCATCGCCTCTTCAAGCTCTCCGGTTTCCTCTTTGATTTTGGCAAGAATGTCACGCTCACAGCTCCAGTCAAAACCGGTTTTGGCCGCTTTCTTCTGAAGTTTTTCAGCGCGGGTGAGGGCTGAAAGATAATGAGGGACATCATCCAGAATGGACTCGCCTTTGGGTTTGCCGGCCCGCTCTTTGGCTTTGATCTTTTCCCACAAGGCAGTGACCTCCTCAGGGGTGGCGGCGCTTTCCTCTCCGAAAATATGAGCGTGGCGGCGGACCATTTTACTGATCTCGCTCTTCCAGACATCGGCAAGAGTGAACTCTCCCTTTTCCTCAGCAATGCAGATCTGGAGCAACAGGTTCATCAACACGTCCCCGGCTTCATCGCAGATGCCGGGGGCATCCTCCCGGTCGATGGCGTCGATCAGTTCGGCACACTCTCCGGCCAGATGGGCCGTCAGGGTATGACGGGTCTGGGCCCGGTCCCACGGACAGCCGTCGGGCGCCCGCAAACGGCGGAGTACGGCCAGAAGGCCGTCAGCAGTAGAGGGAAATTCAGCAGCCATCAGAAGGTAAATCCTACGTTGAAGTGGATACGCACTTTACTGGATTCATCCCGCTGATTGTTCAGACAGGGATACGCGATATCCAGCTTGATAGGCACATTGAGCTGGGGGATCTTGATGCGCAATCCGTAACCGGCACCGATATTGATATCGCTGAATCCCATGCTGTAAGAGTTGCGCCAGGCGTTGCCCACGTCGATGAACGCGGCACCGCGGATGGGTCCCCAGATGGGATGGCTGACCTCAGCGGTCATCAGCAGCATGGTCTGACCGCCGATGCTTTCACGCCGGTAAGTGGGACTGACAGAACGGTATTCAAAGCCCCGCAGAGAATCACTGCCGCCCATGAAGTAACGCTCAAACACCGGCACATCTTCGTTGCGGTCAAAACTGGCCACCGTTCCGATCTTGGCACCCACCATGGCAACGATGGCTTTGTCAAAGAAACTGATGTAGTAGCTGCCCTTGGCCTCCATGCGGTAATAGCTGGAGCTGGAACCGAACACCTGCGGCGTGATGGAGGCAAAAAGATTGATGTTGTAACCCTCTGTCGGATCGGTCAGACTGTCCCGGGTATCCCGGTTGATGTTGATGGAGGGCTGACTGACAAGGAACGTTCCGGAAAGATCGTTTGCCTTGAAATAATCCTTCAGACGGTAGTTGGCGTTTTTCACACGGACAACTTCAAATTTATAACCGACCGCGATGGAGGTGAAATCATCAAATATTTTCCGCTGGAAGGAGGTCCTTCCGCCCACGCGCCACTCATCCCAGGCCTCGTATTCCGTCTCGTTCATGTAGCCGGAAAGCTCAAAGCGGATGGGTTTATCCAGGAACCAGGGCTCCACAAAATCCACGTTGAAGCCGGCATTTTCAAAACCGTACACGCCGCGGATACGCAGACGCTGACCGCCGCCGTAAAACCAGTCTTTGGGATTGAGGATATCAAAATTATCCGCAGAGATCTCGGCCATACCGAAAACAGAGTTGACATCACTGGCACCGGCACCGATACGGAACTGGTAACGGGAATCCTTTTCCTGAACAGTGATACGGACATCCTTTTCATCCAGGGCATCCGCATTGACAGGAACAGCTTCGACTTTTGCAAAATAGCCCATGCCCAGAAGGCGCTGACGGCTGACGGCAATACGGTTTCTATCCACAGGATCTCCCGGCTGGATGGCCAGTTCCCGGCGGATGACCTTGTCTTTGGTCGCCGTATTGCCCACGATGATCACATCGCGGACATGGTATTTACGCCCTTCGCTCACCTCAAATCTAAGATCGACCGTCCCCTTTTCAAAATCCTCCGTCCGGACAGCACGGCAGGAGACATCGCAATAACCCAAAGTCTCATACAAAGCGGCGATCCCGCGGCAGGCAGCATCCTCTTTTGTCCTGCTGAAGATCTCCCCGGCTTTCAGGCGGATCCGGGCATCCGGCTCCCGGTGTTTGAACACCGTCACGCCGGCAAGCTCAACTTTGCCCACTTTGTAGGGTTTGCCTTCGCGGATATGGAACGTCACATCCACATACTCAGGATCGTCTGCAAGAGGCGTGATGTCGATTTTGGATATGGCAAAATCCAGATAACCCGCATCATGGTATTTATCCCTCAAACGGGCTTTATCCAGTTCAAGCTCAGGACGGTCAAGAAGGCCGTGATTGAGATAATCATTGAGAAACGGCACATAGTTGAAATAACTGAAACGGGTGGCGATACTGTGACGCAGATCCCACTGGGAAAAAACCGTTGTCCCTTCAAACTTCACATCATGCACCTTGAGACGCAGATGTTCTTCGATTTTGAACGTCACCGTTACATCGCCGCTGCCGTCAGGAACAATCGCCGGGGGCGGAATGACCGCATCCCGATATCCCCGTTCCTGATAAAAACGGCGCAGTTTGGCGATGCTTTCCCGCAGAGCCAGATCGTTGAGGATACTGCCTTCGGCAATGGTGATCTCGCGTCCCAGCTCGTGTTCCTTGAATTTGGCGTTCCCGCTGAACTGGATCTTGGCAATGCGGGGACGGGGAACGACGGTAAAGACGATATCCACCTTATCGTTTCCGGCCGGAACGGCCTCAGCGGTCACATCCGAAAAGTTGCCCGTGGCGTGGAGACGCTTGATATCATCATCCAGAGTCTGCCGCGTATATTGTACCCCCGGGTGCAGCTTGACCTGACTGGTCAGCTGAACCTCCGCCAGACGGCTTTTGCCCTCCTGACGGAAAGTGACTTTATTCACTTCAACCGCACCGGAAACGGCGAAAAACAAAGCCGCCGCAACTGCGGTCACTCTCTTGAAAGTCATATCAAAACCCCTGATCTTTCTTTTCGTTTTACTGCTGCTGGGGCGCAAATTCCTCACTGCAGGGCGCCGCCGGCAAAAATTCCATGCGTGCCGGATAGAACAGCAGCTTAAAGTTGCCCGTTCTTCCGTTACGGTTTTTCTCAATGATCCATTCAGCTTCAACGCTGGCAGAGTTGGCCACGCCTTTGCTCTCTTCACGGTTGCGGTGAAGAAAGCTCACAATATCGGCATCCTGCTCGATCGCACCGGACTCACGCAGGTTGGCCAGTTTCGGCCTGGCATTGGCCCCGGAGGCCTTGTCGATGTCACGGTTGAGCTGGGCCAGAACCAGCACAGGGACCTTGAGATCCTTGGCCAGTTTCTTGATACCGCCGGATATTTCTGCGACTTCCTGCTGACGGCTTTCGATCCGTCCGTCTGCGTGCATCAGCTGCAGGTAGTCGATAACGATCAATTCAATATTTTTCTGCGCCTTGAGACGGCGCGCTTTGGCCCGCAGTTCAGCAATGGACAATCCGCTGGTGGGATCAATATAGATCTGGGCCTTTCTGATGGCATCCACCGCACCGGTCATGCGGGCAAGATCACTGTACTGGAAACTGTGACTGCGGAACACACTTTCCGGGATCTGGGACTCTGTACACAAAATACGCCGGGCGATCTGCTGTTCAGTCATTTCCAAACTGAAGAAAGCCACTGCGCGGGGTTTCTCACGGTTCATCGCCACATTGCGCAGCACATTGAGCGCAAGAGAGGTTTTTCCGATGGAGGGACGGGCCGCAAGAACAAACATTTCACCGGGTTTGAGGCCGCCGGTACAATCGTCGATAGGCGCAAATCCCGTGGGGATACCCACTTCACGCTTGCCTTCGGCGATCTGCATGAGTTCTTCAAACTGTCCGGCAACAAGATCCGCGATGCTGACAATGGAACGGTTAGCCTCTTCTCCGCGGACGTTGTAGATATCCGACTCGATCTCTTCGACCACTTTCACCGCATCGGCATTGGAGTCATAACATTTGAGCAGCGCATCGCTGCAGACATTGATCATCCGGCGGAGCGTGGCAAATTTGAGAAGGGTCTGGCACCAGGATTCAAGATTGACGGTGGTGGCGACGGAAGCGATCAATTCTGCCAGATAAAGCTCTCCGCCGACAGCATCGAGTTTTTCCTCTTCGCGGAGTTTCTGGGCAACAGTAACAGCGTCAACACTGCCGCTTTTTTTCTGCTGGAGTTCAAGGAGGACCCGGTAGATCTCCCTGTGGGCAGGCATATAAAAAACATCGTTCCGGTTGAACTGCTCGACAGCCAGGTCGATACAAGTTTCCGGTTCGCTGAGCATGGCGCCCAGGACGGCTTTTTCCACCTGGACAGCATGCGGACGCGCCCGGTCAGGCAAAATGCCTGCCGGACGTGTCTCTTTATCAAATCCGGGAGATTTTCTCTCACCGGAAAACGGGGTGTCCGCTGTTTCAGCCACGGACCACCCAGACTTTGACAGTGGTGGAAACTTCAGCGTGAAGCTTCACATCAATATCATAACCGCCGAGGGCCTTGATGGCCGGCTCGATGGTAATGCGGCTGTGCTCGACTTTGAAGCCCAGCTTGGCCAGTTCGTCAGCGACCATACGGGCGGTCACAGAACCGAAGAGCTGATCGTCATCAGTAGCCTGCATGGCAATGGAGATCTCAACAGCAGCCAGCTTTTCAGCGGCGGCTTTGGCATCCGCCAGAGCCTGGGCGCGGCGCTCGGCGATCAGAGCCCTGCGGGACTCGATCAGACGCAGCGTTCCCGGAGTGGCTTTGGCAGCCAGTCCCTGGGGGATGAGGTAGTTGCGGGCATAACCGGGAGCCACATGGACTTCGTCTCCGGCGAGACCCAGCTTTTCGACATCATCGAGCAGAATCAAACTAACTTGAGCCATTTGTATCCTCCTCCTGAATTAGTAAACCAGCGCGATAACGCGGGCGCGTTTGATGGCGATGGCGAGTTTCTTCTGGTGATCCAGGCAGTTGCCGGTAATGCGGCGGGGCAGGATCTTGCCCTTTTCAGTCTGGAATTTCATCAAAGTTTCGGCATCCTTGAAATCAATGTAGTTGACCTTGGATTCGCAGAACCGGCAAACTTTCGGCTTGGCCGCTCCACGGCGGCGCCCTCCCTGTCTTTTCTGACCCTGCATG
>JAFVYP010000042.1 GCA_017508555.1 Lentisphaeria bacterium | reverse complement strand
TTTCTATCTTGCGCCGGATGCCCGGGGAAAAGCCTGGATCGATCATGTGGAAATCATACCGTTGACAACAGCAAAATAAAAAAGGAGAAAACTACTATGAAAAAAAACAACATGATGCCGGTCAACGCCCGACGCTTCACACTTATCGAACTGCTGGTCGTAATTGCCATTATTGCTATACTTGCAGCAATGCTTATGCCGGCACTTCAAAAGGCAAGAGATGCCGCAAAGACCACAACTTGCGGGAACAATATGGGACAGATCGGCAAAGCACTGTTTCTTTATATGCAGGATAATAAAGATTATTTTCCGCTGGCAAAAAAGTTTTCAGAGTCCGTGCTTCCCTATCTGGGATTATCTGCCAATGATACCAAACTCAGTTTCAGCAGTTTAGCGGAGGAATCCAAATACACCTGTCCGAAGATGCCGAAAACAGAAAGCGGCAACCGTTCATACAGTTACAATATGAATATGGGGTGGGACGATACATGGCACTATAAATGTAAATCATCTTCTTTTAAAAAACCTCAAAAAACGATGCTGCTCATGGAAAGCGTCAATGACGACGCAGCAGTCATCCAGCACAACAAGGTAACAACAAAAGGCCATTGGCCGCACAACGAAAAAATGTTCGTTTTTTTCGGAGATGCACATCTGGGAATGCTTTCCCCGCACCAGGTGCCGCAAAGCAAAAAGGATTTTTCTGGCTATTATGCTTATTGTTCAGCCTCTTACTACTGGATGTCCAATGGATACGCTGACTGCGGTTTTTACTGACAGATATAAAAAAATCCGGAAAATTTTCCGGATTTTTTTATCAAGCGTTTTATTTGAACTTACTTCCAGATCGTCAAATCATCAGCCGTCAACTTGGGAACATGCAGCAGATCATTGTCATCAAGGTAATATTTGACGTGTTCCGGATCAGAGGCATCTTCCCAAACAGGCTCCTCTGCCGGATACCCCAGGGCGACAAGGTAAAGGACCTCTGTTTCCGGATCAAGTTCCAGCAGTTCATGGGTGCGCTCTTTATCAAAAGAGCCGATCCAGCAGGAGCCCAGTCCCAGAGCCGCAGCGCCCAGCATGATGTTTTCAACTGCTGCGCCCGCATCGGCCTGGACAGTCGGACTGGAAAGCGCTTTTTTGACAGTCAGCGCAATGAAACTGCGGGGCGCATCTTTTCCCCAGACGGGCGTGCGGCGGGGTTTGACATGACCGGCCCACCCGGTGAGCGCAAAAATCTTTTCTGCCAATTCAGGCGTACGGATCACTGTAAAACGCAGTTTCTGACTGTTGCTGCCGGAGGGCGCCACCCGGGCAAATTCGATCAGCTGACGCAGATCCTCCGGGGAAACATCCTGCTGCGTGTAACGTCTGATACTGCGGCGTGCGAAAACCACCTGTAAAAAATCCATCGTATCCATCCTTATTCACCGTAAAAAAAAGGAGAGCACTGCAAAAACAGCACCCTCCGTTAAAGCGACATGACCGTTGGAAGTCTCTTTTTTCATTTCAAGACCTCTGCCGGAAGCCGTCCGAAGCGGATTAGACTTCGACGGGCTTGGTCTTGGGCAGGCCCATGACCTTATCTTCAGCGATACGGCCCTCGGCACGGAGAACGTTGAGACGCTCATAACGCTTCATGACATTGCGGATCTTGCGGATCTTTCCGCCGACGCGGAGACTGGGATGCTGGGACATGTTATTCACCTCTTTATTGTTTTTGTTTTGTTACAATTCAAATGTTTTCATCTTAATAATATAGTCCGTAAATTCGTTTTGTCAAGCAGAAAACATGAAAAAAGAGCAGTTTTCCGGAGATATTTCAATTATTTTTTGAAAAACGTCTCCGGTAGTTTTCCGGCGCCAGTCCTGTAACGTTTTTGAAACGTCTGCTGAAGTGGAAGGGATCAGGATATCCGCACCGCGCAGCGATCTCTTTGGCTGACAGCCCGGAGCCGATCAGAAGCGAGGAGGCAAGAGAGATCCTGTATCTGTCAAGATAGATCTTGGGGAGAACTCCCGTCAACCGTTTGAAAGACTCTCTGAAACCGTTGACGCTCATGCCGCAAAACTCCGCCATGCCGGAAACGCTCCAGGGCTTTTCCGGATGTTTTTTGACCGCTTCAAGCAGAGAAACGATCCCCCCCCCCGCGCCGCGGCTTTCTGCACGGGAAAACTTTTCATTGTAGATCCCCTGAAGGATCTCACGCAAAACAAATTCAGCATTGAGCTGAGCGTGTTCCGACGGATCGGAGGCCAGCTCCATCACCTGACGGAGGACCGGCGCCGTTCCCAGACGGTACACGCCGTCACGGAACACGCCGGATCTCAAAAGCAGATCCGCTGCCGGTCCCCAGAAATTGACCGTATCCTCAACGAACACGCCGCCGGGGATCGCTCCGTAATAATGACGCACGCCGGGAGAGGTCAAAATACACATACCCGGCTCTATTTCAATAGGTTCAGGATTTTTATCCGTCCAATAGACGCCCCTCCCCCGGAGCAGATGGGCCATGCAGTAAAATTCAAAATAGCGCATGCCTTCATCCGAATTCCGCGGCGAGGTAAAATCCCGCGCCCAGTTAAAGATCCACAGTCCGGCATTCCGGTTCACCTGGGGCATCTGACGAGACGGCAGACGGTGAACACAGATGTCATTCCGGAATATAATGGCATTTAAGTTTGTGTTTTTATCCATGTTATTTTCCTGTATCCGGTATAAATTAATACCGTTACAGAGTAAAATCAAGTCAAATCGGCAAAAGATGCCTCAAAAAAGGAAAGGACAAATATCCATGTCAAAGATCACAGTCACCCCTAAATTCGTCAGCGAGCTTGATCCCGGATTCATTCCCGGAGCGCTCTACCTGCGTGAGTTTGCCAAACAGGCCACAGTTCCCTTTGCCCTGGCAGTGAAGCGTCCCAACGGCGCCGTCTCTGTCCGTAAAATGAACATCCTTGCCGGAACTGATGCCGACTCAAAAGCCGCCAATCTGCTGGTGGCGGAACGGACTCTCAAATTCATGCTCTGGATGTACGGCGGATGCGAAGTTTTTGTGGCCGGTTCTGAAGAGATCGGCAACGAACTGGCAAAAATCTACTCCCCCTCCGGTGCCAGAGCCTTCGATCACGCCATGATGGGACAGCGTATTTACAAACAGGATTTCACGGTCAAAAACATCTCTTTCGATGAATTTCCCGAAGAAAAGTCTCCTGAGATCCCCCTGGGCAACCACCTGAACGGCTGCCGTGTTGGCTTCGACCTGGGCGGTTCCGACAGAAAATGCGCCGCTGTCATCGACGGAAAATGCGTCTTTTCTGAAGAGATCAAGTGGGACCCCTATTTCCAGAGCGATCCGGAATATCACAAGGCGGGCATCCGCGACTCCATTCAGCGTGCGGCGGCCCACCTGCCCCGTCTGGACGGCATCGGCGGCAGCGCCGCAGGCGTCTATGTGGACGGCCAGCCCCGTCTGGTCTCTCTGTTCCGCGGTGTCTCTGAAAGCGATTTCAAATCCCGGATCTGGCCGCTTTTCGACGAACTGGCCGCAGAATTCAACGTGCCTTTCGTGGTGGCCAATGACGGCGAAGTGACCGCTCTTGCCGGAGCGATGTCCATGAAGTCCGACTCTGTGCTGGGTGTTTCCATGGGAACCAGCGTGGCGGCCGGATTCGTCAACGCCAACGGCAACATTATGGACTATCTGGACGAACTGGCCTTCGTGCCCATCGACTTCAAAGAAAATGCTCCTGCGGATGAGTGGTCCGGAGATCTGGGCTGCGCCGTTCAGTATCTTTCCCAGCAGGCCGTGGCCCGTCTGGCCCCCATCGCCGGCTTCGATTTCCCCGCTGACATGCCCTTCCCCACCCGTCTTGAACTGGTCCAGGAGGCCATGAAAAACGGCGATGCCCGTGCGGAAAAGATCTTCTATGCCATCGGTATCTATCTGGGATACGCTTCCGCACAGTTCGCCGACTTCTATGGTCTGGTCAAAAAACTGCTGCTGCTGGGACGTGTCAGCTCCGGCAAAGGCGGAGATCTGGTCATCGAGATCGCGCAGAAAGTGGTCAGCGAGGAATTCCCCGAAATCGCCGCGCAGCTGGAATTCAAGGTCCCCGATGAGGAGTTCAAACGTCACGGACAGGCCATGATCGCCGCCAGTCTCCCTGAAATCAACTGAACAAGAATAAAGGTAAAACAAAATGGCTTTTATCATCACCAATGCCCGGATCATCTCCCCCGGAGTGGATAAATACGGCAGTGTCATGGTCGAAGAGGAAAAGATCACACGGATCTTTTCCTCCGGAGAGACGCTCCCCGCCGGAGTCGAAACCATTGATGCCTCCGGCAGCATGCTTCTGCCCGGATTCATCGACGTTCACTGTCACGGCAAGGCCGGAGCCGACTTCTGCGATACGGAAGCTGGTTCTCTCAAAACCGTTGCCGATGCCAAGATCCTCGAAGGTGTGACGACAGTCTTTGCCACCACACTGACCCTGCCAGAAAGCGATCTGGCCGTCACCTGCGCCCAGGCGGCGGAGTACGCCCGGAACCGCACCGGCGCAAAAGTCCCCGGCATCCATCTGGAGGGGCCCTTCATTAACCCCAAATGTCTGGGAGCGCAGAATCCTGACTTTGTCCGTGAACCTGATGCGGAAATGGTCAGACGTCTGAGCGCGGTCTATCCTGTCAAGCGCATTGCCTATGCACCTGAATGCGGCAACGGTCCGGCATTTGCCGAAGAGATGCTCGCCATGGGCGTCGTTCCCTCCGGCGCTCACACCGGCGCCAAATTTGCGGAATTCAAAGCCGCTTACGACAAGGGCTTGCGTCACATGACCCATTTCTGCAATCAGATGACGCCGCTCCATCACCGGGATATCGGCATGGTGGGCGCTGGACTCCTGCTCAAGGAAACGGTCATTGAGCTGATCTGCGATCTGATCCATGTTTCAGCCCCCATGGTCCAGCTGATTTTCCAGACCAAGGACTGCGACCACATCATGCTCATCTCTGACGCCATGCGTGCAGCGGGCATGCCCGACGGCAGCTATACCCTGGGCGGTCTGCCTGTGACGGTCGAAAACGGCGCGGCCCGTCTGACCTCCAACGGCGCTCTGGCCGGAAGTACTCTGGCCATCTGCGATGCCCTGAAAAATGCGGCTGAAGTCACCGGACTCCCCCTCTCTGAACTTGTCAAAACCACCTCTTACAATGCGGCAAGAGAACACGGTCTCGAAGGACTGGGCAAGATCGAAGAGGGATATACGGCTGACCTGGTGATCCTTTCCGGCGACTTCAAAGTCGAAAAGGTCTTTATCGACGGCAAACGCTGCAAATAAAACAGCACCCTTTCCCCAAACACAAGCGGCTTGTCCTTTGTTCAAGGACGGCCGCTTTTTTCACGGTTGTTTGAAGCAGCGTTATTACGGACAAAAATGCTGATCCCCGCCTCAAAGGGTGGAACGGCGGACAAGGATCGAGGGGGTCAATATCGCCTGGACGGGGATCGGTCCGAAAGAACGGCAGGAGTCCAGTACAGCCTCGGCGATCCTCCTGCCGATGGTCGGCAGATCCGGACGCATGGTCGTCAAATCGTAATCCCTGAAACGGGCATCATCACCGAAACCGATGATCTTATAGTCTTTGCCCGCAGTATATCCGGCCTTTCCAGCTGCATCAATGATCTCTGCCGCCAATTCATCATTGTGCGCGATCAAGGCTGTATCCGGATGGAGCAAGCCCTGGGGCAGATCGTGGGAAAAATGAAAATCATCCACAAACACAGGACCGTTTTTACGCATCCGCAGATAGAGCTGCACGCCAGCCCGGCGTTCCTGCTGCCATAATTGAACATAAAGGCTTGTTCTGTAACAGAAAATGACTCTTGATGCTCCGGAGGAAAAAGCAGCCTCGGCAGCAGCTGTCCCGTCAAGACAGTTGGCAATACCGAAGGTACTGAGCAGGCCGCCGCCCTTCAGAAAACCGGATCGGGTAAAGATAAAAACGTTATTGTGGCAGAGGTAATACATTTCCTGAATACGTTCAAAATCCCGTCCGCCGGCAATGACGGTGATCGCTTTCGGCGCATGGAGACGGATGAGATTTTCTATATACAAATGCAATTCTTTTTCATCCTGGATCAACGGGATGTTTTCCCGGACAACTGTGTATCCTGCCGCCTCCAGCGGCGTAAGCAGCGCTGAAAAAAAATGCTCATTGAGATGAACGATCTTCCAGGGCTGAGTCATGGGAATATGGTTGACGATCAGGATTTTGCCGGAATCAAAACTGATGATCTGACGTTTTTCCCGCTCAAACAATTCCCGGACGGCAATGATACCCCCTTTTTTGCGGCAGACGATCAGATTGCGCCGGTAAAGCTCCGTCAGAGCCTGCTGAACATGGTAGCGGCTCAATTCAAATTTTTCTGACAGTTCCCCGACCATGGCAATCGTGCTTCCGACAGAATATTCTTTTGATTGCAGACGAGATATCATGCAGCTTAATACAGCCTGTTTTTTCTTATTTATTTCCATAAAAATTTATCTGCCATCTACTGTTATTATATATCATATTATAAAATAGCACACCTTTTTTTCATTGCCAACCAAGATAATATAAAAATATTTTTTTACATATTAGGAGACTTCCAAAATTATTCTTCAAATATATTTCTATGAGACTTGCAGGAGAAACAGAATCTGAATATATTTAGCATGGGTATCGACACGGCAGGGAAACGCCTTTCTGAGTCAAAATCAGGTACTATGCAATAAACAATCCGATTTATCTTGTCTTAAAACTTGACAGATTTTAACATAAGGAGACTGAAAACGATGAAATCAGCAGAAAAAAACGCCTCGCGCATCGACCTGTCAGTAAATTCAGCTTGTTATGTCCAACAAAAGAGCACCACGCAATGCAAGGAGGAGCGCGGGGCGTTTGTACGGATAAGTACGGAAGTGTACGGAAGTGTACGGAGCCATACCCAGCCCCAAACGGCCTGTTCTGCCCAACACCAAAATTTGAAAGAAAAGGGGAGCGCGACTTGTCAAACAGGTATTTTGCCGTTGTATTACCTCAAAAAGATCTATAAAAAGTACACATCCTTACGCCCGACAGGGCGCACTTCACGTTTGCCGCAGGCAAACACTTCACACCTTCACATCTTCACTCAATCAGCGTTCACGCTGATTGAACTTTTGGGGAGCGCAACTTGTCAAACAGGTGT
>JAFVYP010000041.1 GCA_017508555.1 Lentisphaeria bacterium | reverse complement strand
GGTGGGGTGTGGGGAGGGGAAAAACCTCTTTTCCCGCGAAAAGAAAGATAACGGAGCCGACGTTCGGCCCCCTCCCCGCGATACCATCGACCCTTGTCGGGAACAGCGCGTTCTTTTTAAGAAGGACAGCAACGGAACAAGGAGCTTCATTCAGAAAGCGGACATATCTGCATGAGCAAAGCAGATGCACGAAGGATGCTGACGGCACGATCAATTCAGCTGTTTTCAGCCCCCTCCCCCACCAGCCTTGAATATTTTTTCTGAGCAGTATCTTCCATCAGGAGCCTTTGGTTTCCGCTGAAAAATGGAGAATTTTTGTTTTTTCTTTCCGGGAAGCAGCTTTTTTCATTGCACCATGAAAAAAAGGTGATATATTCTTCCAGAACCAATAAACATATAACACCAGGAGATGCAAAAAAATGAGTATGATCGAAAAATCCTTTGAAATTGCCTGTGAAATTTATCAGTCTTACGGTATAGATCCTGTAAAGGCTATGGAAAAACTGGAAAACATCCCTATCTCTCTCCACGCCTGGCAGGGAGATGACGTGGTGGGTTTTGAAAACTTTGAAACCGCTCACACCGGCGGCTGTCAGGTGACAGGCAATTATCCGGGCAGAGCGCGGACGGCGGATGAGCTGCGCGCCGATCTGGATCAGGTCATGGCTCTTCTGCCGGGAACCAAACGCGTCTGTCTTCAGGCGCACCAGGTGGACAAAATGATCCCCGGCGTCGATCGGGACGGCTTTACCATCGAACATTTTTCCTCATGGCTGGACTGGGCCAAAGCCAAAAAGATCGCAATGGATATCGCCCCCTGCTATTATTCCCATCCCAAATTGGATAACGGACTCTCACTTTCTCATCCTGACGCAGAGATCCGCAAATTCTGGATCGATCACGGCAGGGCTGTCCGCCGCATCGCCGCCCGCTTCGGTCAGGAGCTGGGAAGCGCCTCCGTCTGCAACTTCTGGATGCCCGACGGATTCAAGGATATCCCCGCTGACCGCTACACGCCCCGCAAACGCATGGCTGAAAGTCTCAATACCATTTTTTCTGAAAAGCTGGATGAAAAATATATCCTCGATTGTGTGGAATCCAAACTTTTCGGCATCGGTGTGGAGTCCTGCACGGTGGGTTCCCATGACTTCTTCCTGATGTACGCCGCCAGAAACAACAAGATGATCTGCCTCGACTCCGGACATTTCCACCCCACGGAGTCCATCGGAGACAAACTCAGCGCCATTATTGCCCAGCAGGGACGTATCCTGCTGCACGTCAGCCGGGGCGTCCGCTGGGACAGCGACCATGTGATCCTTCTCAACGATGAACTGCTTTCCATCGCAAGAGAGGCCGCGGTTTACGGTTATCTGGATAAGATCTTCTTCTGTCTGGATTATTTCGACGGCAGCATCAACCGGATCGCCGCCATGACCATCGGCGCCAGAAATCTCCAGAAAGCCCTGCTGATCGCCCTGCTGGAACCCACGGAACTGCTGAAAAAAGCTGAAAGTGAATTTGATTTCACCTCCCGCATGGCCCTCCAGGAAAAAATCAAGACCCTCCCCTGGGCAAGTGTCTGGAGTTATTTCTGCGAAAAATCCGGTCTGCCCGGTGATTTTGAAATGATGCAGCAGATCTCCTCTTATGAGAGCAAAGTTCTTTCCCTGCGCAAATAAAAGGAACCGTTTCTTATGCTGAAAAAAACGCTTTTGTGTCTTTGGGCAACGGCAAGTCTGGCCTGCACGGCTCAGTTCAAATACGATTACAAACCTTATCCCCGCTTTTTCCGGGTGAGCTGGCTCTGGGCCGGCAGCAAAACGGATGTCCCCATGACAGCGGCTCTGCGCCGGGTCATCCAGATCGACGAACCTGTCAGAAAAGCCTGGTTTTACGCTTATTGGGATAAAGCTGCCACCTTTTATTTCAACGGCAAAAAACTCAAGCCCCTTCCCTGGAAAAATCTGCCTCCCACCTTCGGCCATGTCCGGGGAAGCGGCGTGGATCTGACGCCTTTGATCCAACAGGGGAAAAATGTCCTTGCCGTTTCCCTCAAGCGCAACAAAGTCGGCTGTTACGGACTGATCCTCCGCGGCGAGATCGAACTGGTTTCCGGCAAAAAGATCTCCCTGCTTTCCACAGGAGAGCAATTCAAAGCAAGCGGCTCCCCCGCAAAAGGCTGGGAACTCCCCTCTTTCGATGACGCCCGATGGCGCCCTGCTTTTGAACAGGGCGGTCCCGATCTCAAGCCCTGGTCCACTTACGGCAACGTGGCAAAACTCTACTCTGAAAAAAAGGAGTATGACGCCTATGTCAAGTTTATGAACAAGGGATTCCCCGCTGAGCAGCTGGCCAAAGAAAGCGATCGGTTTTCGGCAAAGATCGTCTATAAAAAACATATCCCGGGTATTGAGATCAACGGAAAAGTCTATCCGCCAGTGGTGACGCCGGTGTTTAACTCCAACGCGCCCGACAGGGATGCGCTGGTCTCTCTTTCCGGCAAAGCCGGGATCAAAATCTTTTGTCTGCCCTTGAATATTTTTGAAATGTCCGCAGACTACCGTTCCCAGATAGATCTTTCCATGCGCAGGCTGCTGGCGATGGAACCGGAAGCCTATGTCCTTTTTACCTACCGGGAGATCGTTCCGCCCCGCTGGCTGAAACAGAATCCTGATGAGGCCGCCGCCTTTGCAGTCAAAAGCAAATATACCCACTACACCAGTTACGCCTCCACCCCCTTCACGCAGTCTCTGGCTTCGGATAAATTCCTTCAACTCATCGACGGCGCTATCGCCGATTTTGCCAAATATGCGCTGGCCCAGCCGTGGGGGAAACGGGTCCTCGGTGTCAAAAACGGCCACGGCCCCTCCGGTGACGGCATGCCTGCCGGCGCCCACTGCATGCCGGATACGGGTAAACGCATGACGGAAAAATTCCGCCTTTTCCTGAAAAACAAATACAAAACAGATGCCGCGCTGCAAAAGGCATGGGGAGACAGTCAGGTCACGCTCGCCACAGCCCGGGTCCCCGATCAGACGGAACGCTGGGGGTCCGGCATGTATCTGCGGGACAGCGGCGACCCCAAAGACCGCCGCGTCATGGATTATTATGTCTGCTATCATCAGGTGTTCAACGCCTATATTTTGAGCATGATGAAGTCCATCAAAACCCATTTTCCGGGCCGATTGGCCGGGTGTGTTTCCGGATACATCATTCTGGGCTACTCTCCGGAAGGCAGCACGGCCTGTTTTGACCCCCTGCTGAAGTCGCCCTATGTGGATCTCATGTGGGCGACCACACGGGGATACAATCTGACGGACGGACTGCACCGCAATCTGCACAGCGCTTTCCAGCGTTACGGGAAGCTGTCGAGCATCGAAGCGGATATCCGCACGCATATTGACAAACAAGCTGAGAAATTCTGGCAGTGCAGGACGCCGGAAGAGACCCGCGCCACCATGAGCAAAGTCGTTGCCAACAGCCTCATCAACGGCTGCGGCTATCACCTGAACAATTTCGGACGCAGCGGCGCGTTTGTTATACCGGAGATCATCGAACCTATCGCTTCCGGTATCCGCCTCTGGAAAAAACTCTATGCAGCCCCCCCGGCAAAAGGCGCGGATATCGCCGTCATCGTCGATCCGGAACCCGTCTGGCTCCACGGACATCCTGACTACGGCAAAAACCGTCCCATGGCCGATACCCTGATTACTTTTCCGCTTCAGTCGCTCAACTTTTCCGGCTTCAGCTACGATCTGCTGGGGTATGAGGATTTTCTCAAATCTGCTCATCCCTACAAGTGCGTGGTCTTTCTCAATGCCTTCAATGTCAGCGTTCCTTTGCGCAAGGCACTGCTGAAAAAACTCCGTAAACCGGGCATAACGGCCGTCTGGCACTATGCCCCGGGTCTGCTGACGGAAAGGGGATATTCCGAAAAAGCCATGCAGGATCTGACCGGCATCACCCTGAAACTCCAGCGCAAAGCCCTGCCGCTTACGGCTGTGACTGCTGATAAGAAGCAAATGGCTCCTCTCAATTACAGGATGCCCCGCAGTCCCCGGATCAGCGCCGCTGATAAAAATGCGGAGGTTCTGGCCGTTTATACCGATAAAACAGCGGCTTTTATCCGGAAAAAACTTGCTGACGGCTCCACAGCCGTTTTTGCGGGCGTTCCCATTTGCCGCGCGGATATCTGGAGCAGGCTGCTGACGGAAGCCGGCTGCCATCGATATACCCGTCCGGGATTCATGGTCAGAAGCAACGCAAGCGGCATGCTGGAGATCTTTTCCATTGCCGACGGCAACATTGCTCCTGAAAGTATCCTTCAGGCCAAACAGGTCAACCGTTCGGGCCAGCTTGAACTCCATGTTCCTGCCGGAGTCCGCCGGCTGAAAGATGTCTTTACAGGCAGGATCTATCAGGTAAAAGACAACAAACTCCTTCTCAAAAATGAAAACAAACGTCCCCAGTGCTGGCTGTTCCTTCCCGCTGACCATGAATGATAAAAAGATCACCACAGGTATTTTCTGGTATTGGAACGCCGATCCGACACCGGCAGGGATCAGAAAACAGCTCAAATCCATGCAGGAGGCGGGATTTGACAGCGTTTATCTGCATCCCATGCCGGACAGTTTCCACAAATACAATTTTTTCAAGGGGATGAATGTCTCTTATCTGGGAAAAAAGTATTTTGAACTGGCCGCCGTCATGCTGGAGGAGTGCAAACGCCTCGGCCTCTTTATGATGCTTTATGATGAGGGCGGCTGGCCCTCCGGCGGCGTTCTTGACAGACTGGTCAAAAAATATCCGCAGGATAGAGCCTGTTTTCTGGAAAAAACAGAAAAGGGCGGTCTCCGCAAGATCTTTCTTGATTTTCCGGATCTCCTCTCTCGGGAGGTGACGGAACACTTTATCGAGATGACCTACGAACCTTATTACAGCCATTTCGCAAGCGAGTTCGGCAAGACCATACGGGGGATCTTTACGGATGAACCCTTCTGGAACACCGCCCCGGGACGGCCGATCGTCCGGTACAATCCCCGGATGGAGCCCCTTTTCAAAGAAAAATACAACTGCGATTTCATGCAGGATATCCTCCCTTATCTCTGGCAGGGAACAAGAGAGCTGCCCGGTGCGCCGGAGGCCAGAAGAAAATATATGGAAGTTTGTTCCGAACTTTTCGCAACCGGCTACTCAGAAGTCCTCGGCCGGTGGTGTCAGGAACATCATATTGATTTTGAGGGACACCTTGACGGAGAGGATGATTTTTTCAAAACCGGCAACAACGGTAACTTCATCCGCCGCCTGGACGGCTTTCAGGTCCCG
>JAFVYP010000040.1 GCA_017508555.1 Lentisphaeria bacterium | reverse complement strand
ATCTTTCCTGTTGGTGGCGCAGACTGCTGTGGTGACTCTTTAGGCTTTTAGGGTTGTTTTGTATCGGTTGGCGTACCCTTTTGCCGCCTGCGTGGTATGCAAGTTGTAATGGCTTCGATTATTATAACTCACCGGCCTCTTTCGCCACGGTAACTGCCATCCCAGCCTCTTTGCGCGGCGCACCAACAGGCTTGATTTGCAGCTCTGTCATGCCCCAACGAGGGCATGACAGTTATACCGGTGCCGACGTTCGGCCCGCCCCGGCGCAGACAGCGCGCCAACGCAGTCATTCAGAGCTTGTGCCGGCCCTGCCCATCACACCGGCCTCTTTCGCCACGGTAACTGCCAACCCTGCCTCTTTGCGCGGCGCACCAAGCGTCCGACAGGTCCGACAGGTCCGACAGGTCCGACATAAGCGCCGCCCCAACGCAGTCATTCAGAGTTTGTGCCGGCCCTGCCCATCACACCGGCCTCCTTCGCCAGGAGCAATTGCGGCGTTGAGTATGGCGTTGACCCTTTTCAGGGACAGAGAAAATCCAGCTGATGTCTGAAATAGGTTCTTTGGCGGCGTGCGAACTGCCAGGTGGCGGTTTCGACGAGATCTTTCAGGGTTTCAAAATCAAACTCTCCGGCAAGATGCCGTGCGATGAGGCTGTATCCCAGGGCCTGATGGGCGGTGGGGCTGTCAAACAGGCCCCGGGCGATGGCTTGCCGTGCTTCGTCGATCCAGCCCTGTTCAAACATGTGATCGCACCGCAGAGAGATGCGTTTTTTGAGGTCTTCTGTTTCCGGCATGATGAAAATGCTTTTGGTATTGGGAAATCGGCATTTTTCAGGTTGTCCGGATTGTAATTCGGTGATGGATCTTCCTGCCAGCAGGCGGACTTCCAGCGCGCGGATGAGTCTTCTGCGGCAATTTTTCCAGCGTTCAAAGGCGGCGGGATCGAGGAAGGCCATCCGTTCATGGAGAGCTTTTTCGCCCTCATCGCTGTCATAAAGGGCATCCAGCTCCTGCCGCAGGGCGGGATCGGCGGGCAGATCATCCAATCCTCCCAGGAGGGCTTTGAGATAGAAGCCTGTGCCTCCGGCGAGGATGGGGAGTTTGCCCCGGCTCTGGATATCGGCAATGGCTTTTTCGGCCAGATCGCAGAAGGTAAAGACCTCTGCGCGGACGGAAAAATCATAAATCCCCACCAGATGATGGACCACCCGGGCGCGTTCTTCGGCCGTGGGCTGGGCCGTGCCGATCTCAATGCCGCGGTAAAGTTGCATGGAGTCAACGGATATGATCTCTCCATCCAGACGCTCTGCCTCCTTCAGCGCAAGAGAACTCTTGCCGGAGGCAGTCGGGCCGGTGATGACAAGCAATGAGGGCTTTTGCATGCTTATTGACGGACGATGGATATCCATCCGGGGATGCCTTCAAAGGCGAGGCCTGCGTCGATGCAGGTGCCGTAATCAATACTCCAGATGGTATCTTTCTGAACCTCTGCGGGCTTGGTTTTCACAGGGATGCGTGTCCACCAGCGGGCGGCATCTTTATCCGTGGGGAGCTTGGTGCTGACGGAATAGTTGCAGCCTTCGCCGTAAGCGGCGGCAGTGCCGTCCGGACGGCGGATCAGCGCATTGACAAAGCCGCCGTTGCGGGGGAAGAGTTTGACTGTAAAGTTTTTCGTTCCCGCAGGGACTTTGAAGAAATAGCGCCGCAGATTGGTCCGGCGCAGCATGTAAAGCGGGGTGAGTTTGGCTTCGGCAAAGAAATCATCAGAGATGGCGATATCCCAGAACCCGTTGTCGTTGTCAGAGACTTTCAAAGTCAGCTGATCGCCTTTTCTGCCCTTGAAGGGGATGACAAAGGTATTGTCAGTTTTATCTTTTTTGGCCTTGCGTTCATAGAGGACTTTGCCTTTGGCATCGGTCAGACGGATATCGGCTTCACGGATATTGAGCTGGGTACGGGAAAGATGGATCTTGCCGGAATCCTTTTTCAGCGTCAGACGGAACTCGACAGGTTCCTTGCTCCGGGAGTGGAACGCGGGGGTCTGGCGGGCCAGATATTCATTGTACCAGTTATCCAGATCAAAGGTGAATTTGTCCGCGGGATGGGCCTGCTGCCACTCCTTGCGGAAGCCAAGCCACTCGTTCAGCTGAAGCATGGATATGGACATGTCTTTTTTGACGCCGAAGCCGCGGGAAAGCTGCATTTTCAGCAGCTGATCGGCCACTTCAACGTACTTTTTGCTGCCGGTTTTGTTGGCTGTGTACATAAGGACGGAGCCGGTATAGGGGCCGACAAAACAGATGATGAAGGTTTTGGCTTTGTGATTCCATTCGGCATCATAATAGTATCCCACCTCTTTGGGATCGAAGTTGCCCACAAGCCAGTTGCAGATATATTCAAGAGACTTCAACGCTCTGGGATCGCCGAAAAGACGGTGATATTCCAGATGGCTGATACCGATCACGCCCAGCATGAAAGTCGTCTGTCCCTTTTTATCATTGCCCAGGCGGGGTTTTCTGCGGGCCCAGACGCCGCCGTGTTTGAAATCCTGTTCGCGGTACTGAAGTTCAAAGAGATTGTGGGCCCCGGTCATATACTGGGGATCACAGGTATTTTCATAGAGGGCGCAGAGGGCGGTGAGCATCCAGGCGGTCACGCGGGGGGCGCCGGCCATTTTGCCCTGCATGTAAGACTGGCGGTAAAGCTGTTCTCCGCAGAGCAGGGCGCTGTCCATGCAGCGGGCCTCGCCGGTCAGCATGAACGCTGAAAGCATGCCCCGGAGCCAGGTGTGGCCGTTATTGGGGGCGGACGCTGTGAAATTGGCCCGGGTGGGACTCCAGTAAGCAATGGTGTAGTCTGCGGTTCCGTTGTGGCCGATGCTGTGATAGGACATGCCGCCCAGGACCCGGGGATTGAGAGAGGCATGGACGATATCCGTATCCGCCTGATGTCTTGCGCCTGCCAGAGCCAGACGGTAGAGCTTGCGGTTGCCGGTACGGACATCTGGCAGAAATAGCTGTAAGGCGTATCATATTCATTGTTGCCCCAGTTGCGGCTGCGTTCACCGAACCAGTCGCCGTAATTGAAATACCCGCTTTCGATATCTGCCTCCGCGGCAAGATCGTTGTATTTGAGCATTTCATTGATTTTGGCATCCACGCCGGGAACCGTGGCATTGGCCCCGATAAAGACGCCGCATTTTTCATACCAGGCGGGGGGCAGGACTGCGACCACCTGCCGATCTGACTCTGCCGCGAGGATCGGCAGGGAACTGCCGGAAAAATCCACCAGAACAGGGGTAACGAATTTCATGCCCCATTTGTGGCGGTGATTGCCGCCGACGAAACAGTAGGCCACCTGATGGGGGAAATCCTTCCCGAAGTTTTTATCCGGCAGCGGCGGAAGAAGTTCGATTCGGAAGGTTTTGCCGTCGCTGCTCACGCCTTTGGGCCACAGTTTGGCCGCGTCTCCGATGGCAACGGAAATGCGTTCTTTTTTATTGTTGGTATTGAGGGCAAACCAGCTTTCCAGAGTGCCGTTCAGGTTGCTGCGTCCGTTGGCAACTTTGTTCCATGTCATCTGACGGATGCTCTTGCCGTGGATGGAGCGTTTGCCCAGGCCGGCGGAAACATTCCGGCTGCCGTGAACGGATTCCAGTTCGCAATAGACCTCTTTGATGTCGGAATATTCATATTCCAGATCCGCATTGATAAAACCGATCTCCATTTTGATGATGGGGCTGTTTCTGCGGAAGCGCATGCGCACCTGATATTTGTAACTGCCGTGTTTCCCGGCGGGAAGCATTTTTCCTTCGCTCAAAAAGGTCACATGTTCGCTGCCCTCTTCTTCAATGACAAGTCGGTCGGGTTTGCCGGAGGGGCGCAGTTTACGGCCGTCTGCGGTCACGATGGTCATATTTTTGAATCCGCCGGCTTTTTTGCCTTTGACGGCC
This sequence comes from Lentisphaeria bacterium, assembly GCA_017508555.1. Classification (GTDB taxonomy): domain Bacteria; phylum Verrucomicrobiota; class Lentisphaeria; order Victivallales; family Victivallaceae; genus UBA1784. The sequence goes on along the minus strand of JAFVYP010000040.1, from coordinate 1,676 downwards.
ACATTGACCGGCAGCTGGAAGTTGGTTTTGCTGATCTCTGTTGTTATGCTTCCCGTGTCGATGAGGAATTTTTCACTTGTTTCTGTGACTTTGACAGCGGAGCGTTTTTTAGCGGCGGTGATCTTTGTTCCGGCCTCCAGTTTCCAGACCGCTTTTTCGCGGGCTTTCAGATTGGCGGAAAAACTGGCCAGCACGAAACGCAGAGAACCGTCGGGCCAGCGGGAAAGCTCTGCAAACTGGGCCGGGATCTCATACCCGTCGGGACGGCGGATACGCATGTTTTTAAGGCTGTAAAGTCCGTAACGGGGGAAGGGGATCCCCACGCGCACTTCGGCGGCATTCCGGGAATAACCGGATTCCTCCAGCAGTTCCAGGGGGATCTCCACTTTGTCGATCATCCCCAGTCCTGCCGGACCGCCTTTGCCGAAGGCCACCCGGGGGATGGGACGGGATTTCGGTACTTTGACTTTGCGGACATCTGTATGTTTCCAGCCCCGGTCATGGGGCGGCAGATAACGGATGAGTTTTGGGGAGGTGCCGTAAACGCGCCAGAAATAGCTGTTGGGCTTTTTATCCCAGGAGTGGGGCGGTGCCGCAAAAAGGTTCTGACCGGCAAAGATGATGGTCATTACGGCTGCAAAGTTTTTTAATATTCTGTTGAAAGACATGATCCACCTGTTTTTTGAGAATTTTGAAAACGATTATAAAAAATACACCGGAAAGTTCCTTTTGTCAAACTTTTCCGGTGCTGCATAAGCAGGGAATAAATCAATATTCGTGGGCGCTCACCAGTTTGGCACGCACTCTCTTTCTGATCGGATTAGCGCTGACGTTTTCCCGATACAGAGGGGCGTAGATCAGATTGCTGACGTGTCCATCCAGATGGACAGCATTGAGAGAGTTGTTGTGACGGAAAGAGAGGCCGTCAGCTTTCTCATCCGTTGCACGGGTATGGACAAGCTGGCCGGGCTGGACCTGATAGAACTCGCTGTCAAAAAAAGCCCAGAAGAAAGAGGGTCTCTTGTATTTTTCCAGCTTGCGCGGAACGCAGTTGGAGTCGTTGAAATGATAAGTTCCCAAAACACTTGTGCAGTGCGCGTAACTCAGCGCCCGCCACTCTTCGGTTTTGGAAATCGCCTCTTCACTCTGGCTTTTGACCTCGGCGGGGGTCCGCAGGTCGCGGGTACGGCTGGGACAGCCGTTGAACGCTTTTCCAAGAATCCAGGCCTCATCAGAGGCTGAACTCATGTTTTTGTGCAGCCATTCTCCGGTGCGCAGAAAAATACGCTGGGTCCCCTGCTGGAATGTCCGCTGGGGCAGGCAATATCCATCCTGACTGTCGGCATACACCACCAGAGCTGTTCCGTAGGTTTTCAGGTTGTTCTGACATGTGGCTGTTTTGGCACGCTCACGGGCCTGTGACAGCGCGGGCATCAGCATCGCCGCCAATATGGCGATAATGGCGATAACGACCAGCAGTTCTATGAGAGTAAAGGGGTGTGATGCGAGGGGAAAAGACAACTTTTTTTCACGGGAAAAAGCCGAACGTCGGCTCCGGTATATTTTTCCCCTCGCGCTCCCCTTTTCTTTCAAAAAAAGCGGGATATTTTGTTGTTGGGCGAAACCAGCCGTATTCTGCGGCGCACCGATATCCGTTTTTGTCCGTTTTTGTCCGT
>JAFVYP010000039.1 GCA_017508555.1 Lentisphaeria bacterium | reverse complement strand
GAACACCACGGGAAACTCAAGCCCTTTGGAGGCGTGGATGGAGGACAGGGTGACTGCATCGCTGTTTTCATCATCGTCCCGGTCCTCCTCCTCCATCAGCGAACAGGCTTCAAGATAGTCGTTCAGGGTCAGCGGCTCTGGAGACTTGGATTCATACTGGGCGATGGCTGAAATAAATTCGTCGATATTGTCCCTGCGTTTCACAGAGTCATTGATATCCTTGTAGATCTTCTGAAGTCCGTCGATGTAGCCGCATGCAACAAGGAAATCCGCCGCTTTCCGGGAAATATCCCCCGGTTCGGCAAAACGTTCCCTGTACTCTTCATAGACCTGCGCCAGCTGAGCGGCCCCCAGGGCACCGGCTTTGGTGAGGGTGTTCCGGAAGGATTCTGAACAAAGGACGCCGAACATGGACTCATGTTCCTCCATCCTTTTTTTCTTCAGAGTCTCAACGGCTTTGGCCCCGATCCCCCGGGGCGGAGAGGCCAGCACACGCAGAAGGCTCTGATCGTCCCGGGGATTGACCATCAGACGCAGATAAGCCAGAGCATCCTTGATCTCGCGCCGCTGGAAAAATTGCTGTCCCCCGAAGAGACGGTAGGGGATCCCCGCACTGCGCAGAGCCTGTTCCAGCTGACGGGAAAGCTGATTGGAACGGTATAAAATGGCAAAATCGCTGAAAGGCGCTTTGCCCTCATTTCTCTGCCGCTGAAGCTGACTTATCATGTTGGCGACGTATTCAGCTTCGCCTTCGCCGTTGTCGAGAGCGACGATCCGGGGACGGGTCCCCTCTCCGATAGCGCTCCACAATTTCTTTTCATGGCGTTTGCTTCCGCTGACGCCGATAACGGCATTGGCCGCGTTGAGGATACTGGTGCAGGAGCGGTAATTCTGCTCCAGCTTGACGACCCGGGCCGAGGGAAAGATATAGGGAAAGTCAAGAATATTGCCCACATCAGCGCCGCGCCAGCTGTAAATACTCTGGTCATCGTCCCCGACCACGCAGAGATTGCAGGTGTCTCCGGCCAGCATCTTCACCAGAGCGAACTGGGCGCCGTTGGTATCCTGATACTCGTCCACCAGCAGATAACGGTAGCGTTCCTGACAACGTTTGAGGATCTGGGGATGCTCCGTAAAAAGACGCCAGACAAGCAGCAGCATGTCATCGAAATCCACCAGATTCTGCAGTTCCAGAAGCTCCTGATATTTTTCGTAGATCTGGGCCGCAAGGACATCGAACTCTGTTTCAGCGGTTTTGTTGGCGGCATCGGGCGTGACAAGCTGATTTTTCCAGCGGCTCATACGGGCAAATGCAGCGCCGAAGGGGAAGTTTTCTCCGCCAAGTCCCAGCATGCCGCCAGCCTGTTTGAACACACCCAGCTGGTCGGACTCATCGGCGATGGTGAATCCCGGCAGATACCCCAGCGCGGAGATCTCTTTCCGCAGCAGACGGCCGCAGAAAGAGTGGAATGTCCCCAGCGTGACTTTGCGGGCGGCGGCAGGGTCCACCAGTTTCTCAAGACGCTCGCGCATTTCACGGGCCGCCTTGTTGGTGAAGGTCATCCCCAGAATATTTTCAGGAGCGATCCCCGAAGCCAGCATGTAGGCGATACGGTAAGTGATGACGCGGGTCTTGCCGGTCCCGGCTCCCGCCAGGACCAGAACAGGCCCGTTGACCGTTCCTGCCGCCTGCGCCTGTTCCGGATTCAGCTGAGCAAGAATCTCTTCTTTTGTCATACGACAGATCAGACGATTTTAACGGCAAAATCAAATTTGCCGTCAGCAGCCACCGCAGCGGCACTGGTCACGGCATTGGTAAATCCGGCAAAGACACCGCCGGAAACAACATACTCGGCAGCACAATCGGCACAGCCGACATTGAACGCCGTATCCACATTGTCATCACAGGGGCAGTTACGCTCGTAGGTGGAAACATAACGGGCCTCGCCGTTGTTGAGAGCAAACTCACGGACAAGCAGCGCATCTTTGCGGATGATGCCCAGATATCCCACGGGATCTGAAACATGGATCACAGAAACGATACGGGGCGTATCCAGAGAGTCTTTTTCATAATCCATGGCCAGCAGTCCCAGGCTGATGGCATCGCGGACATTCATACCGGCGTCGATCTTTTCAGCAATGGGATCGGTCTGGGAACCATTGGTGGCAACGGCCCACTCGCCTTTGCCTGCGATCCGCAGACAGTTGTAGCTGATATAGGGATTTTTGGCCAGATCAGATTCGGCTCCGGGACGGGGGACAACAGCGATCCGGTCTCCGGAAATGACCGCGCGGCGGTTCGGGAATGAACGGGAGGAGACACGATACATGGCGGCATTTTTTCCATCAGGAGTCCGTCCGAAAGCAACGATTCGACCGATATACATAATTCTGATCCTTTCTTTTGGGGATGAGTTTTTTTCCGACGGCAAACACCGTCTTTTTTTGCAAACAATATAAAATGCAGCCATTTTACCGTTAAATCAAGTAAAACTGTTGGAAAATATGCAAGTTTGATGTTATTTTACATAAACAGCAATCAAAAAGCAGAGGAAAAGGAGAAAAAATGAGTCCGATCGCGTTTACTCTCGGCAGCTTGACAATCTACTGGTACGGCGTCATGGCAGCACTGGGATTTCTGACCGCCACCAGTGTTCTGCGGTTCACCCGGTCACACGCAAACATGTCCGACGACGACAGCACCAATATCATGCTGATCGCCATGTTTGCCGGACTTGTCGGTGCAAGGATCTTCTACGTCATCCAGTTTTTCCACCAGTTCAGATACCGTCTCTGGAACATCATCCGGGTGGATCAGGGAGGACTGGTCTTTTACGGAGGTTTTCTGCTGGCGATCGCCTCTCTGATCCTTTATGCCAAAATCAAAAAACTGGATACCGTCTGCATGTTCGATGCCCTTACCCCCGCCATGGCCCTCGGACATGCCTTCGGACGGGTGGGCTGCTTTCTCCACGGCTGCTGTTTCGGCAAACCGGGAGAATTTCTCTGCGTCCGTTATCCGGCAAACAGTGCCGCCGTTCAGAAATACGGCACAAGTGCCCTGCACCCCGTGCAGCTTTACGAAGCGGGCGCCAACTTCGCCGCGTTCTGGCTGTTTCTGTATCTGGCACGCAAGGGGGGAAGAGGAACGGCCATGGCCGGATATCTCATTTATTACGGAACGGTCCGTTTTCTGACGGAACTGCTCAGGGGCGACAATCCCCATATCTGGGGTCTGTTCACCCCCGCACAGCTGATCGGCCTTGTTCTTATTCCCGCAGGTGTCATACTTCTTATCATATTCAGAAAAAATGCAGCAGAAAAAGCTTGATTTCACCGTTCCGCCGGATTGCGCAGGAGCCAGACTGGACAGGTGTCTCTCACGTCTGATCCCCGGCTCTTCACGCGCTTATTTGCATAAACTCATCAAAGAGGGATTGGTCTCCAGCAGTTCCGGCACGACGCTGACGCTGCCCCGTTATCCCGTCAAAGCCGGGGAGCGCATCGAGGTCCTCATGCCGGAAGCGGAAAGCACAGAGGTCCTTGCTGAGGAATTTGATTACCCCATTCTTTTTGAGGATGAACAGATGCTGGTGATCGCCAAACCCGCCGGCGTGGTAGTGCATCCCGCAGCGGGCAATCCGGATGGAACCATCGTCAACGCCCTGCTGGGCCGTTATCCGGGATTCGGAGAACGCTTTCAAAACGTCAACGGCCGTCCCGGTATCGTTCACAGGCTGGATAAAGATACCTCCGGCTGCCTCGTCGTGGCCAAGACGCCGGATGCCCTCTTCAAACTGGGAACGGCCTTCGCGGAACACACCACGCACAAGACTTATGTGGCGCTGGTTCGGGGCGTGCCGCGGCAGTTGACAGGGACCATCTCCAACCTGATCGGCCGCCATCCCGTCAACCGGCAGAAAATGGCTGTGGTGGAGCGCAACGGCAAAACGGCCATATCCCACTACCGTATTTTGAAAACAGGCCTTCTGGACGGGGAGAAGATCTCCCTGGCTGAGGTGGATATCGAAACAGGGCGCACGCATCAGATCAGAGTTCATCTATCCTCCATCGGGATCCCTGTTCTGGGCGATCAGATCTACGGCGGCAGCCGGACGAAGATCGAAGGCGCCGGACGCCAGATGCTTCATGCCCGGCGCATCACCCTGCCCCATCCCCTTTCCGGAACCCCCATGACCTTCGAGGCCCCCATCCCCGGAGATATGGAAACTCTCATTCAAAAAACCATTTGGGAATAACGGCGCTTTGGCAACTTGTGTGCAGACGATATCGTCATATATATCAGACTGAACCGGACAGCGGGATATATATTGGATGTTGTCCCTGCCGACATTCCGCCGGGAGTTGATCCGTTTCATGTCTTTTTCGCAAGCAAAACAACGGTAGCGTTTATTCTTTTCCGGGTGAAAACAATGGTTCCCAAATGCTTTATGGATCACTCGCCGGAGGAAACGGCGTTGTGTTTTGATGCCGGAAAAAGCACAGTGATCAATCTGGACGAGTTGCCGGTTTCGCAGTATCCGCGTACTTTCATTCCTGCGGGGACATAAAAAGCATCGCCCGGTTCAAGTTCTGCCGGAGTTTCATCGCCGATTTCGATTATTATTTTTCCGGAAACGACATATCCGGCAAAATCGCTTTCCAGGATTTCAAACTCCGGTATATTTTTCCCGGTGATATATATTTCATCCATCAGTTCAAAATTTATGTAATCGCGGTGCGGAAATACAAAGGTATATTCTCTGTCACTGTCGGTTTCTGTGTGCATGGATTTTTTGCGGAAAAAGTATTTTTCTCCGACATTCTCCGACTCATTAAAAAAGTCATAGAAATTTGTTCCAAGCGCAATCAGAATCTTTCGCAGCATGGCAAGTGTGGGAGATACTGTATCTTTTTCGATCGTTGAAAGATAGCTTACTGAAATTCCCGCCATGCGCGCCAGCTGACGCATGGATATATTGCTGCGCTGACGGAGATTTCTGATTTTTGCCCCCGCACGGATATTATCTGTCATAAAGGAAACTCCGGTTACTGTCTTTGAGTGTTCTGTGTGTTATATAATATAGAACACTTTTATCATACTGCAAGTTTTTTTTCGTTTTTTTTTATTTTCAGCCTTGACAAACGTATTTCAGAATAGTATTGCATTTCCAAAACGAACAGTTGTTCGTAAAAAAACCACACTGTTCTCTTGTTCATAAAAATTGAACATCTGTTCAAAAAACAGGGAGGGAAAAACATGCCTATTTACGAAAACCGCTGTAACGCGGAAAATCACTTGCGGTTTACGCAGGAAAGACTGCTGGATATCGTTTGCGGCTGTGATGCCGGGGCAGAAAAAATCGCCGGAACGGTTAAAAATAAAAGCGTGATCCTGTGTGAAGCCTGGTATGGAACACCGGTGCGTGAATTTGCCGGTATCCTGTCTGAAAAGCTGACGTCTTCCGGAAAAAAGGTCCAACTGATACCAGCATCAGTTTGTTTCAAAAACCAGGCAGAAATCTCTGCCATGAAGCAGGTGTGGATCACAGAAGAACCGGCATTCGGCAGGGTCAATGAGGGGGAATCGCTGGAAGATTACATTTCTCAAACGGCGGTATCAGAAGTGGAAAAAGCGGCTTCTGCGGCAGTCAAAGCTGGCGAAGTCGTTATCGTTTATGGTACCGGAGCCTCTTTTGTCAATGTTTCCGGAGCAGATGTGCAGCTGATTTATTTTGATCAGACGGCGGATCCGGTATTGTGGCAGATGTGGAACGGGGAACTGGTATCTTTCGGAACAAATGAACCGCGAAAAGATTACGAGTGGAAAGAGTATTATTACTGCGATTTCTATGTCATGTTCCGCCACAAACGCAAAATATGGAATTCCTGCTCCTGGTACGTTGGAATGAATGACAGAGGGGCGCCGATCCTGATGCCAGCGGCACTTTTCCGCGAAGCTCTTGAGCAGCTCACCACCCAGCCGCTGAAACAGATACGCACCTATTCCCCCGGACCGTGGGGCGCATACCGTTACCGTGATCTCTGGGATATCCCCGGGTTGAAAAACAATGCCTGGAATCGCCTGGCTGGAGCAGATTTAAGTGTGCTGGCAGAGTTTTCAAAAAATCTGCTGGTCAATTTTCCCAGCATGAATTTGATAATAGACAATTCTGTGAATTTTGTCGGCCAGTATCCGGCGGAGGCTTTCCCGGAGCTTATTCCGGTGGAAATCTGGCTGGATGACGGATATTTTCCCGAACCCCAGCCAGCAGAGCGCACCAGTATGCCGATCCATAACCATCCGGGAACGGAATATGTCAAGCGCCACTTTAATGAACCTCTGGGCAGATATGAAACATATTATATCGTGGAGGCATACGAAGGAGCCAATACCAATATGGGGTTCAAAGAGGAGGCCTCTCTGGAAGAGTGGGAGCGCCTTTACCGGGAATCCTGGGAGCAGCAGAAACCAATCCCGAATTGGAAAGATTTTATTGCCAACTGGGATACCAACGTCGGTGATCTTTTCCTGATCCCGGAGGGAACGACTCACGGACACGGGGGCAATCAGATGGTGCTTGAAATGGATACATGCGGCAATGCTGCCGGAGGTGAATACAGTTTCTTCGGTTATGACTTCATGCGGCCGACCTGGGATGACAAAGCCGGTACCATGACCGGAAAGCCGATGAAAATGCATCTTGACAGATATTTTTCCATTGATAAATGCTGCCGTGCAAGCTACGTTAAAGAGAATCTTAAACCGCGCGCCAGAGTTGTCAAGTGGACAAAAGAGTATTCTATGGATCGTTTTGATACTTTGCCGCAGATGCCCTTTGAGATCGAACGTCTGCATTTCACAGAACGGGCGGTGTACACGACAGAGGGCAAATTCCTTCATGCGGTCACTCTCACTCAAGGCAAAAGCGCGATCATCCGTTCCCTGGTACATCCAGAGCGGTTCACCCGTCTTGAACGTTTACAGTGCGCACTAGTTCCGGCATGTTTCGGCGAATATGAGATCATAGCGGAGCAGCCGGGCAGCAGCACTGCTGTTCTCTGGAGGTTGAAAAAAGGCTGAAATAAAAACCGTAATCGGGGATCCCAAAATTAAAACAAGATAAATCGTTCCACCATTGAAAAAGAAAGGTTGTTATGATCATGAAAAAAAGTTCCTTCATGTTGTCACGCAGGTCTGACCAAAAACTTTTCGGAAGAGATTTTTTCAGTTTCACCGCCTGCAGGCATGTGAAACATACCAGTTTCACACTGATAGAGCTTCTTGTGGTTATTGCCATTATTGCGATTCTGGCGGCGATGCTGATGCCGGCGTTGAGTCAGGCGCGGGAAGCAGCCAAAGGCTCTACTTGTAAAAACAATCTCAAGCAAATGGGCACAGGCTGGAACATGTACGCCGGAGCCAACGATGATATGACGATCCCCTCCACGCTTTCTGTGGGCGGCAGTAATACAAACATTTTTCTCTGGTATATCGCCGTTCAAAATGCGCTCGGAGTTGGTTTCAAAAAGCAAATCGGAGCACAGGGGCATCCAAGTATTGCGTCGGATTCCATTTCTGTTTACAGATCTCCGGCAGTTGTCTGCCCCTCTTCAGTCCCCGGTCAGGCACCGTCAGCGCTTGGCTTGACAGGCGGCGCATTCCATATTGTGACGGACTACATGTACAACGCCTGGATGAATCCCCGCCCCAATCATTGGTGGGCCACCCAAGGCGTTTATGCTAAAAAAATCTCCCAGATCACCAGAAATGCTTCCAGAACAATGGTTTTCTGGGAAGCGTGGAGAAGTGCTCATAACAGATCTTCTACTCCGGCGCAAAAATACGGTGTTCTTGCTGAGGGATGGGCGTGGGACAGCAGTCATTACAATCCAGCCGCCTTCGCCTGTCACAGACAATTTATGAACCAGCTTTTCAGCGATGGCCATGTTGAGGCTAATGATTTCTTCTGGGTCGATGCT
>JAFVYP010000038.1 GCA_017508555.1 Lentisphaeria bacterium | reverse complement strand
GTTTTTGACCGTTATATCTGGTATCATGCCGATCTTTTGGGCAAATGGCGTGAAGGAAAGCGGAACGCTTCCGGCTGGGAAAGCGATCTTTACCGGGCCCTGCTGAAAAGGGCAGGGGAGTCGCCGGATTGTTTTGTGACGCGTTTTTTGAGTACCCCGGCGGCTCCTGCTGCCGGGATCCTGCCCGACAGGATCTCTTTTTTCGGCATCGGGACCATGCCGCCTCTGATGACTGACTGTCTGAAGCAGATCGCCTCCTTTACAGATATCTGTCTCTTTTATCTCAATCCCTGCTGCGAATACTGGGGCGGGATGCGGTCGGATTTCAAACTGCGCCGTGACGCCCGGGAAAAGGGACTTCCTGAACCGGAGATCCAGGAGGATAATCCCCTTCTGGCCAATCTGGGGACATGGGGAAGAGATTTTTTTGAAAACACCATTGATCTTCAGAACGGTTTTTTCGGAGAGGAGAGTTTCTGTGAGGTGCTGGATAAAGAGTCTCCCACCATGCTGGATCATCTTCAGCACAATATTCTCCACTCCATCAACCGCAGTGAAGAGCTTTTGTCTGTCTCCTGCGGACAGGACCGTTCCATCTCTGTCCACAACTGCCACAACATGCGGCGCGAGGTGGAGATCCTCCACGATCAGATCCTCAAGGCTCTGGAGGATTTTGCCCCGGAGGGGATCAGACCCGATGATATCATCGTCATGGCGCCGGATATCAACAGCTATGCGCCCTATATCGACGCGGTGTTTTCCTCCGGGCGTCTCCGGAACAGTTATGCTGTCAGCGACCGCTCTCTTGTCTCTGTCAGCAGTACGGCGGATAACCTTCTGCGGATATTAGATCTCTCTTTCCAGCGGGGAACTGCGGTGCAGATCATGGAGATCATCGACAATCCCGCCGTCAAAGAGCAGTTCGGTTTTGATGACAGTTCCATCGAAAAATTCAAACAGTATATTGAAGATGCCCATATCTGCTGGGGTGAAAATGCCGATACCCGCGAAGAGTTTGCCGATGTCGGCTTTAATGACTTTTCATGGCAGGAGGGACTGGACCGGCTGCTGCTGGGATGTGTTGCCGTTGAAAATGCGGATATTGTTCTGGAAACGCCCCGCAAACCTGCGGCAGGCGCCGGAATGATCAATGAGGAACTGGGGGATTTTGTTTACCTTGTCAGAACGCTTTTCCGCTGGCGGCGGGAGATCCGTTCTCCCCGAACGCCGGAAAAATGGCTTCTCCTGCTTGAAGAGATCATCAGCGTCCTGTATGGAAACGCCTGGACTTTCAGGGAGGAAACGGCCTGTCTGCGCCGCTTCATCGCCAATTGGGGACGTGATGTCAGACGCAGCGGATTTGATGGAGCTATCCCCGTTTCCGTGCTGAAACAGGAACTTGCCGGCATGAATGAAGCGCAGGACGGCCGACAGGGATTTCTGGCCCGGGGGATCACCTTCTGTTCCCTTGTACCTATGCGCAGTATCCCCGCCAAAATCATTGCCGTTCTGGGGATGGCGGGGGAGTCGTTCCCCCGGAAAGAGCCTCTCTGCGGTCTTGATGTTTCCACGGCGGTCCGCGGGGAGCGCTCACGGCTGCTTGAGGACAGATACCTTTTTCTGGAAACGATCCTTTCCGCCCGCAAAAGACTGATGTTCTTTTATCCGGGGCAGGCCGGTTCCGGAGAACTTTCTCCGGCGGCGCCTCTGGAAGAGCTTCTTGCCTATCTCCGGCAGGAGTTCGGCTTCAAAGAGACCCGGCATCTGCGTCACGCCTGTTCGCCGGCTTATTTCAGAAAGAGGCAGCCGGAAGAAGATCCTTCTCTTTTCTCTTACTCTTCCCATGCCCGCCGGGTCGCGGAAAAACTCCGGGAGGGTCGGAAGGAGTCTGATGAATTGACACCTCCGCCGGAACTTCCTCTTGATGAAAGTCGTATTGAGCTGGATCTGGAAAGTTTGAGCTGGGATCTTGCCAACGGTGTCTCCGCTTTTATGAAACAGAGGGCTGGTATCAGCACCGCCAAAGTCAAGGCGTTTTTCGCTGAAGATGAAGAACCCGGGAGCGTTTTGTTTTCCAATGAAGAACTGCTGCTTCTGCTGGCGGAAAACCGTACCCGGGAAGATATCCATGAACACTTTATCCGCAGCTGTCAGCTGCCGCCGGGAGAACTGGGAAATGGCGCTTTTGACACTGAATATGAAAAATACACAAATTTTTTGTCCTCTGATCTCAAAGAAGAGCTTCAGCGTTCCGGAAAAATTCTTTTGAGCAGGGAATTTCTTCTTGACGGCGGCATTTGTGTTGAACTGCGCGGATATGTCCGTGTTTCAGATCTTTCCGGACGGCAGCTCTCTGTCGTTAAGGCCTTCAACAGCAGGGATAAGATCCTGTTTTATCTGACGCACCTGCTGGGGGCCGTCTGCGGTCTTCCCGGCGGAAGCTGCGCTGTGTACGTTGAGAATAAAGTGGTCAAAACGCTGGAATGGCTCCCCATGGAAAAAGAGGAGGCGGAAACGCATCTCAAAGAGCTTCTGGAAAAGGCTCTGGAGACCCGGCGCCGTCCGCTGCCGCTTTTTTTCCATGCAAGTTACGAATATGTCTCCACGCGGAGTATTGAAAAAAGTCTGGCGAAATTTGTTTCCGGAGACATGTCCAGTGGATATTGCCGGAATTTTTTCAATGAAAAGAGTTTTCTTGACGAAAGTTTTCTGAATGATTTCAAGCGTTTGGCTGATATCGTTTACGCCCCCTGGATCAAAACTCCGTCCTCCAGGAAGCTGCCGACGGCTGTTCCTGTGTGGAGCAGTCTGCAAAACAAAAGCGATGTTTCTTATCAGCCCTTTGACTCTCTTGCCGTTCCTCTGGACGGGGTCAATCTGGTGGAGGCCGCCGCCGGAACGGGGAAAACATACAATATCCAGAATATCGTTGTCCGTCTGCTGCTTGAAAAAGATCTGCCCATCGAAAGCATCCTGATTACGACTTACACGACGGCTGCGGCCGATGAATTGAAAAGCCGTCTGCGGCATGTGATCCGCAGCACCATGGAAGCTGTCAACACCCGGGATCACTCCGGACAGGGCGGGGCTCTCGTCCAAAGAGCCCTTGAGGCCGGACTTTCTGAACAGGAGATCCTGCGCAAACTGAAACGGGCCAATCTGGATTTTGACAAAGCCGTCATCGGAACGCTCCACAGCTTCTGCAGCCGTCTGTTGAAAGATCACGCTTTTGAGGGCGGAGAGGATCTGATCTGGGAGCATCTGGCTGAACCGGACGAACTGTTGCGTGAGTTTGCCGCAGATACCTTCCGCAAATACTGTTATTCCGGTGAAGATGCCGCTTTTTACAGCAGCTTTCTTTCGCTTGAAAAACTCAGAACATGGGTGAAGAAGAAGGCTGCGCATCCAGAGCTGCTCTTTCTTCCCGAACCGGCCGGGAGAGACTTGTCTCTGGAAAAGCAGGAGCTTTTTGCCAGCTGGGAAGAGTTCCGGCAAGGGGATGTGGAGGCGTTTATTTCTCAATTTGCCAAATTGCACTCAAGTACAGCCGCGTCTCTTGTCAAGAATCTTAAAGAATATCAAAGTCAGCCGAGGCCCTCTGAAGAGAGCATCAAGTATCTGATGGAGAATGCTGTATCAAAAGTCTTGATCCAGAAAGATAAAGGCGCGGGAGTGCCGTACAGTACAGTTTGTGACAACTCTCCTTTGTCAGAAGCGATCGACAACATCGTTGCCTTTGGGTGTGATTGCGGAGCGCTTCTGCGCAATAAAGCTGTGGATGAAACGATCGCCCGTTACGAAGCCTTCAAAAAAGAGCAGAAACTGCTTTCTTATGACGATATGCTGCGGCGTACCCGGACGGCGCTGGAAAATGAGGCTTTCCGCGATGCCGTCCGGAGCCGTCTGCGGGCGGGGATCGTGGATGAATTTCAGGATACGGATCCCGTCCAGTGGCATATCTGCCGTACCCTTTTCGGAGAAAGTACACTTTTTCTTGTAGGAGATCCCCGGCAGGCGATCTACGGTTTCCGCGGCGGAGATATCACCACTTATCTTGCTGCAAGAGAAAGCGTTCCCCGGGAAAGACGTTATACCTTGAGCGTCAATTACCGTTCCTGCGAAGGTCTGCTCAAAGAGATCAACCGCTGGTTCGGTGAGCATCCCTGCGGCTTTGCCGTACCCGAGATCGTGCTGCCTGAAGTGACGGCTCCGGCGGATGAGGCCGCCCGGACGCGTCCGCTGCTGATCGACGGCAAAGAGGATCCCCGTCCCCTTTCTGTTGTTTTCAGCAGCAAGCTGAGTCCCGAAGAGGCGGCTGCGGAAAAGATCCGTGCTCTGCTGACGGCAAAAGAGGATATCCGGATTCCCGGCAGCGGTAAAAATGAGCCGCACAAGATCTCGCCGGGGGATATCGCTGTTCTTGTCAGGAAATGGGAAAGCGGCGATCTTGTCCGCGAGGAACTGGTCAAAAGAAATATCCCCTGTGTCGTTCAAAAGACCCGGAATGTCTTTACAAGTCCGATGGCGGAGCACCTTCAGCGGGTTTTGGAAAGTATTTTGAATGTCAACCGTCTTTCTATGGTGAAAGCGGCACTGCTGACGCCTCTTTGCGGCGTGACGCCGGAAGAGCTGATCCGGCCGGAAAACGAGGCGCAGATCCTTGAAAAGATCCGCCTGTTCGGAGAGTTGAAGTCTTTGTGGGAAAACAACTCTTTCTACGTCATGTTCAGAAAAATGCTGCTCTTTTTCGACGTTGAAATGCGTTTTGCCGGAAAACAGAACGGTTTGCGTTATCTGAGCGATCTGATCCAGATGGGGGATATTCTGCATCAGGAAAGCTCCCTGCGCAATCTCTCCCCCGCCGCTGTGATCGACTGTCTTGTCAAGTTCCGGGCGAAGGGAGAGAACGCTTTTCCCAGTGAGCAGGAGCTTGATTCCGGCGCTGTCATCATCTGCACGGAACATCACAGCAAAGGACTCCAGTATCCAGTGGTGATCCTGCCCTCATTGCATGGCGAACCCAATAAAACAAATCACATCTGTCACCGCAGTCCGGATAACAGACTTGTTTACGATACCGGCGACAGTTCTGCCGGCCGTTTTGAAGATCGCCAGGAACTGCTGCGTCTGGCTTATGTGGCTATGACAAGGGCGCAGCATGCCTGTATGGTGATCGTCCCTGAGATCAGTCCGAAAAGTCTGTCAGCCTTGGCATGGCTCTGGGGCAACCGGGTGGAGGGGCAGCCCTTTGCTCTGCCGGAGGAACTGGTGGAAGAGCTGCCGGAGGAGCTGCCGGAATATGTTCAGGAAAAAGATGAGTCCCTTCTGGAGGAACTTGAATTTACCTCTCCGCTGCGTTCTCCCCGTTTTATCACCAGTTACACCGGGCTGAAACCCTCCGGTCACGGCAGTCTGCCTCTCCCGTTGCCGGAGGATGAGAAAGAAAATGATAATGATGAAGATACCCGGGAGCCGGAAAATTCCAACGATGATCCGCTCAAGCGTCTCCGTGGAAAAAATTTCGGTCTGATGCTCCACAGCATCATGGAACATATTGACTTCAAAGCCGATGAGAAAGCTGTATCAGAGGCGGTCAGACGCTGGTGCTGGCTGAGTGAGCCGACGCCTGCGGAACTGGCTTATGCTGAAAAACTGATTTTTTCCGTGCTTTCCTGCCGTCTGCTGCCGGATCTTTACCTGAGAGATATCCCCCGCGAAAAAAGAGTGGCGGAAATGGAATTCCATTTCGGTTTCAGCGGCAGTTTTTCCAAAGGGAAACTGCGGCGTCTTGCCGATGAGCATCTGGGGGTGGAAACGGGTTCTCACAGCGACAACGCTGTCCATTTTGACGGCGGTTTCGTGACCGGTTCGATCGACATGGTTTTTGAACATGAGGGAAAGTATCATATCGTGGACTGGAAGAGCAATCAGCTGCCGGCATATACGCCTGAGATGCTCAAAAGTTCCATGGCCGAAAGTTACTATCATCTGCAGTATCTGATCTATCAGGCAGCTCTGCTGCGCTATCTCAAACAGCGGGGGGTGATCTCTGATTTCAGCAGATCCGTCTGTGAAAAATATGTCGGCGGAGTCCATTATGTTTATATGCGCGGGGTGGATCCGGATGATCCTTCATCCGGCGTTTACCATATCATTCCTGATTATGAAAGTATTGCCGGGATTTTGGAGGTCCTTAAATGAGAGAAGATATCTTTACCCGCATAGACCGCGAGCTTGCGGCTGTCATCACCCGGCTTTACGGCGAAAAGGAAGACTCTCTTCCCGGGGAGACTGTTTGTGAACTTTCCGCTTCCGTAAGGCGCGGCGCTGTCTGCATGGAGATCCCGGATCCGGCAGTAAGAGAAAAACTTCTTGAAAGCAAAGCCGTCGGCCGTTATCCTCTTGACGGATTGGGGAAAGTCCTTCTGTTTGACGGCAGCAGGCTTTATTTTCAGAAGATGCTTCTGGGTGAACTGGAATTGGCCGATATGTTTCTTTCCTTTCCTCCTGCCGGAGAACTTGACGGGGAGCGGCTCCGGGAAACGGCTCTTCTTCTTGAAAAACATTTCAGTCATCTGGCGGAAACGCAGAAACAGGCTGTCCGGAAAACCCTGACAGAACCGCTTGCCATTATCAGCGGCGGTCCGGGAACGGGCAAAACGACGGTTGCCTCAGCGGTGTTGTTTTTGATGCGGAAACTTTTGAAAATAGAGGCCCGGGAGATATTGATCCTTGCGCCGACAGGGAAAGCGCACATGCGTTTGCGGGAGTCGCTTTCCCATGATGCTCCGGCAGAGGTGCGTCCCTTTCTGGAAGGGATCGACGGGGGGACGATCCATAAAATGCTGGGGTGGAGCAAGTCGGGATTTGCTTACAACAGGGAACGCCGTCTGCCTCACCGGGTGATTTTGCTGGATGAGTGTTCCATGGTCTCCCAGAGTCTGATGCGTGATCTGCTGCGGGCCGTGGCGCCGGATACCCGTTTGATCCTGCTGGGGGATGAGGCCCAGCTGGCTTCCATTGAGGCGGGAAATGTCTTTTCCGATCTGTGCGAAGCGGCGGAAAAATCTCCTGAACAGGGACAGCTGCACGGGATCATGACCACGCTGAAGGAAAATTTCCGTGCCCAAAGCGCTCCGGAACTGATCGCTTTTGCAGAGGCCCTGCGGAACGGGCAGCTGCCGGAAAACAGGACGATGATCTCTTCTCTTCCCGGCAAAAATCAGATGAAGGATTTTCTGGGCAAAGAGATCTCCGTTTACCGGGAAGCCGTCCGCCTGTGCGCGCACGGGGAAACTGTCGGTCAGGCGCTTGAGGTGATGGAAGAGTTCAGGATCATCTGCGCCGTCAACGGAACACAGTATTACGGTGTTGCCGGCGTCAACGGGATGATCCTGTCTCTGCTGGGGCTGGATTCAGACGCTCCCGGCGTTCCTGTCATGATCCGGCACAACGATTATGAACAGGGACTTTTCAACGGAGATACGGGCATCATCGGTCCGGATAAAATGGTCTGGTTCCCCGGACGCGAGACGCCTGTTGTTCTGGATATGCTGCCGGAATACGATATCGCCTACGCGATCACAGCGCATAAATCCCAGGGGTCGGGATACAATGAGATCCTGCTTCTTCTGCCGCCGGAAGAGATGCCGCTTCTTTCCAAATCCCTCATCTACACAGCCGTGACCCGGGCCAGAAAAAAGGCCTTGATCTGCGGAGATGAAGCACAGATCAAAGCCTTGCTTGCTGAACCTGTTCAACGCTGTTCAGGATTGACAGAGCGTCTCCTGGAGCGTCAGTCAAAGAGCCAGGTGGAAAGATAACGTTCTCCGGTATCCGGCAGCAGGACGACGATGCGTTTGCCTGCCATAGCCGGTTCCTGCGCCAGTTTCAGCGCGGCGGCCAGAGCGGCCCCGGAGCTGATCCCTACAAGAAGTCCCTCCTTTGCGGCGGCAGCCCGGGCTGTCTTTCCGGCCTCTTCTGCGGAGATTTTGAAGATACGGTCGATGATTTTTCTATCCAGGACTTCCGGGATAAAATTGGCGCCGATGCCCTGCAGTTTGTGCGGATTGGCTTTCTCTCCTGAAAGCAGGGCGCTGCAATCCGGCTCAACGGCACAGAGCAGCAGCTCTTGATTGCGTTCCTTGAGATATCTTCCGATGCCGGTCAGCGTGCCGCCGGTTCCGACCCCGGCAACGAAGGCGTCCACTTTTCCTGCGGTATCCTGCCAGATCTCCGGGCCGGTCGTTTGGTAATGGGCAAAGGGATTGGCGGGATTTTCAAACTGCTGGGGAATGAAGGAGCCGGGATTTTCCTCCTTGAGACTGTTGGCTTTGTCAATGGCGCCCTGCATGCCCAGTTCTCCCGGGGTCAGGACGATCTCCGCGCCGTAGGCGGCCAGCAGTTTCCGCCGTTCCATACTCATTGTATCGGGCATGGTCAAAATCAGTCTGTATCCTTTGATGGCAGCGGCCAGAGCCAGTCCCACGCCGGTATTGCCGCTGGTGGGTTCAATGACAAGTCCCCCCTGCCGGAGTTTGCCGGAGCGTTCGGCTTCTTCGATCAGAGCGATGCCCACGCGGTCTTTGACGCTGCCGCCGGGATTGAAACTTTCCACTTTGGCAAGGACCTCTGCCTGACCGTTGTTGAGTTGATTGATCCTGACAAGCGGCGTGCGGCCGCAGGTTTCCAGAATATTATTGAAAATTTTTTCTGACATTTTTTATCCTATGCGCCATGAGTCTCTGAATTCAGCAAACGTTCCCGCATCCAGCGCCTCACGGATCTGCCGGGCGAGATCAAGATAGAAGTGAAGGTTGTGGATCGAAAGCAGCTGCATGCCGAGGATCTCTCCCACATTCATCAGATGACGGATATAGGCCCGCGTGAAGTTGCGGCAGGTATAGCAGGTACATTCCGGATCAATGGGCGTGAAATCTTTGGCATACTTTCCGGCTTTGACACTGAGGGTCTCGCCCTTGCCGATGAAGGCGCCGCCGTGCCGTCCCAGACGGGTGGGCAGAACGCAGTCGAACATGTCGATACCGCGGGCCACGTCTTCCACGATCTGTTTCGGGGTCCCCACGCCCATCAGATACCGGGCTTTATCCTCCGGCAGGAAGGGTTCCGCCGCTTCCACGGCCCGGAACATCTCTTCCTCTGTCTCTCCGACGGAAACGCCGCCGATGGCGTAGCCGTCAAAGTCCAGAGCCGTGATGGCCTTTGCAGATTTTTCCCGCAGATCCGGATAAACTGAGCCCTGAACGATACCGAAGCGCAGCTGTCCGTCGTTGAGGGACTGCTCCCGGGACATGGTTTCCCACCGGGTGGTGATCTCAAGACTTTTGAGGGCCTGCTCCGGCGTGGCGGGGTAGGGGGTACATTCATCAAAGGCCATGACGATATCCGAATCAAGGGTCCGCTGGATCATCATGGACTCCACGGGGCCGAGAAAGAAACGGCTGCCGTCGATATGAGAGGCGAATTTGACACCGTCAGGTGTGATCTTCCGCAGTGTTGCCAGACTGAACACCTGAAATCCGCCGGAATCGGTGAGGATGGGTTTGTCGTAACTGATGAACTTATGCAGACCTCCGGCCGCCCGGATGATCTCCAAACCGGGGCGGAGAAAGAGGTGATAAGTATTTCCCAGAATGATCTGGGCCCCCAGTTCATCCAGCTCCCGGGGGGAGACGGCTTTGACGCTGCCTCTTGTTCCGACAGGCATGAAAACAGGGGTCTGGATATCTCCCCGGCGGGTGTGAAGAACGCCTCTTCTGGCCCGGCTGGAGGGATCTTTTTTCAAACATTCAAAAACAGCTGCCACGTGGAAATTTCCTTCTGTCAGAGGTTGACGAACATGCCGCTGTAAAGATCCGTCAGATCCGTTCCCAGCGCCTCCGCCAGTTTGGCGGAAAAGGCAAAAACGGCTCCCGGACCTTTGCCTGTGACCACATTGCCGCAGCGCTCTGCAGGCGTTGTCTCAGGAACAAGGCCGTTGAGATAGCTGTCAAAACCGGGATACATGGTAAAGGTTTTATCTGTCAGCAGACCGTGTTTGGCAAGGACGATGGGCGCAGCGCAGATGGCTGCAACGACACTGCCTCTTGCGGCGGCGGCTTTGAGGATCTCTCCCACAGTTTCCGATGCCAGAAGGTTGGTTGCTCCGGGGAGACCGCCGGGCAGATAAACGGCATCAAAGGGGATATAGCTGACCTCTTTGAGAAGCACATCTGCCGAAATAGGCATATCGTGGGCTCCCCTGACGGTAAGCGTATCCAGTCCGGCCAGGGTGACATCGAACCCGGCCCGTTTCATGATATCGGCGACGGAGACGGCTTCGATCTCTTCAAAGCCCTCTGCCAGTATGACGAGGATTTTTTTCATCAGTCGATCTTTCTTCAAGTTATCCTTTGATAAATTTTACACACCGTGATACAGTAGCTCATTTTTGGGATTTTTCAACTCTTTTCCCCTTTTTTTCTGCTGAAAAAACTTGAAATAAACGTAAATTGGACTATTGTAATGCAGCTGTCATCTGTTTTGGACAGGAATATAACAACAGAAAGAAGAGAATGATGAAAGTTATTATTTTTGGCGGAACCGGCTGGCTCGGACATAATATCAGTAAGCTCCTTGCGGAAAAAGGCATGGATATCACCATCGTCACCCGCGGCAGAAAACAGACCTTTGCCGATCAGGTGACGGGCTTCCGCTGCATCACGGCTGATAAAAATGATGAAGGTGCCATGAAGGAGATCTTTGAGACCCGCTACACCCATGTGATCGACACGGTCCCCACGCCCAAGTCTCTGGAACTCATCCACAAATACGGAACGGCTGTCAAACACTATCTGCACTGCAGTTCCACGGGCGGCTATGCGCCGCTGCCCTTCATCCCCTGTGATGAGACAGCCCGCTACGGCGGTTTTGACAACGGGACCGGCTGGGATGCCAAACGTATCGTTGACAATATGGCGATGGATCTCTTCCTCAATAAAGGTTTTCCGGCCACGGTGATCCGTCCCTGCTACATCACGGGTATCGGCATGCTGCCGCTGGACAACCTGGGCGGACGCCGCGCGGATTTTATCTCTGATATCATCGCGGAAAAGACCCTGGATCTGCCGGAAAACGGTCTGGCGCTGCTTCAGCCCATCCACGTGAAAGATCTGGCCAACTCCTTCTATCTGGGCCTTGTCCATCCTGAAAACGCCATCGGTCAGATCTTCAACATCTGCCTGAGCCATGCGGTGACGCTCAACCGTTATCTTGAGATCAACGCGGGTGTTTTCGGCAAGAAGCCTCACATCAACTACATGAGCGTTGAGGATATGCTCAAAAAGTATGCCGGCAATATTCACGAAGTCGGTCTGCGTTTCCTGGTCTGCCACATGTGCTTCACCATCGAAAAAGCCAGACGCGAGCTGGAATATGTGCCCGCCTATACGCCTGAAGAAGCCATCGAAGAAACGGCTTTCTGGGCGTCGAAGCTGAATCAGTAAAGCGCTTTTTTTCACCGCATCCCGCCGGAGGAGTTCTGTCTTTCCGGCGGTTTGCTGTATCCGCTCAAAACAGCACAACGGACTCTTACGGATATTGTCAGAGGGAACGGCATCTGCGTTTTGTCTGTCATCATCCTGTTTGTGTCCGTGTTTCTTTTTTCCCTTTTTTCTGCCGGAAATGTTATTTTCAAAGAGGGACTTGCGAAAAAGGGGAAATGGGGTTATATTATATAAATAACCAAACTGCCTGAGGGCGGTTTTTGAACAACAGAAAACAACGCTGCGGCAGAGGGATCATGGTGAGTGAACGGATAAATACAGTCGTGACAGTGGGCAACCGGATGGGGCTGCATGCCCGTCCCGCCTCCCGTATTGCCATGATGCTGGCAGATTATCCCGGTGCTGTTTTGACCCTTGCCCGGGAGGATGATCCCAAAAATCCTGCGGATTGCCGCAGTGTGCTGTCTCTCATCATCCTTGCGGCGAGCAAAGGGACCCGTCTGATTTTGAATGGAAGCGGAGAACAGGCCGAAGAGGCTGTCCGCCGGATCGGTGATTTTTTTGCTGTCAATTTTGAAGAGGAATGATCCTTTATGTTGTCCTCCAATCTGAACCTTCAGGTATTGGCTATTTCTCCCGGTATAGCCGTGGGACGGGTGCAGCCCGTCCGCCGCAAGAGCAGTTCCGGTGTGCCCGTTCTGCAGGAGATTGCTCCCGCTATGGTCGAAAATGAGCTGGCCCGTCTTGAACAGTCCATCAGGACGACCCGGAACCAGCTTCAAGCGCTGAAAGAGCGTGTTTCGGAAAAGCTCAAGACCGATGACGTGGGGATCCTGGATGCTCACCTGCTTCTGGTTGACGATCTGGCTTTGCGCCGCGAAGTGGAGCAGCGTATCCGCGAAAAACACTGGACGGCGGAGTATTCTCTTTACGATACTGCGGAGCATTTTGCCCGTGTTTTTGCCAATATGCAGGATGAATATCTCAAGGAGCGTGCGGTGGATATCCGTGATGTCTCCGACCGTCTGCTGCGGAATCTTTCTGCGCCGGAAGAGGTCAAAGATGACCGGGATGACCACCGGATCATCGTTGCCAATACCCTGACCCCCTCCGAAACGGCCGGGTTGGACAGCAATAAGATCCTGGGATTTGCCATTGAGACCGGCAGTGCCACCTGTCATACGGCCATTCTGGCCCGCTCCATGCGTCTGCCTGCGGTTGCCGGTGTGCCGGCCGAGATCATCAATACCCTTTCGGCAGAGGATAAACTTATCATTGACGGTTTTTCCGGCCGTCTGATCATCAATCCCGATGCCCGGACGGAGGAGTCCTACCGTCTGCGGGCCCGGAGTGCCGTGGCGTTTTACAATCAGCTTGAGCAGGATAAAAAGCTCCGTCCGGAAACAACGGATGGTTTTGAGATCGAACTTGCCATCAATGTCGGATCTGTGGAACAGATCTCCGAACTGAAAACAGCCGGTGCTTCCGGCGTCGGATTGCTGCGGACAGAGTTCCTCTTTTTCGGAGAAAACTCCGTTCCTGATGAGGAAAGCCAGTTTGAAGTTTACCGCAAACTGCTCACCCTGGCAGGAGATGCTCCCGTGACCGTGCGCACCATGGATATCGGCGGAGATAAACTGGATAACAATATTTTCCGCAGTTCAGAAGCCAATCCCTTTCTGGGATTGCGGGGCATAAGGCTCTGCCTTTATGAGCGCATGGATCTTTTCAAAACGCAGCTGCGGGCTCTTCTGCGGGCCGGCGTGTTCGGCAATCTGCGGATCATGTTCCCCATGGTAAGCAGTGTGCTGGAGGTCCTTGAGGTGAAAAAGGTGATCGCCTCTGTCCAGCAGGAATTGGCGGATGAGAAGCGTGAGTTTCTCCGCAAACCGGTGATCGGGGTCATGATCGAGACCCCGGCGGCGGCTCTGATGGCTGACGAATTGGGCAAGCTGGTGGATTTTTTCAGCATCGGCACCAATGACCTTGTGCAATATACCATGGCCATCGACCGGGGCAATGAGCGGGTGGCTTATTTGTATAAGCCGGCGCATCCGGCGATCCTCAAACTGATTTCTCTCTGCGTGGCAGCGGCTCATAAAAACAATATTTATGTCGGTGTCTGCGGGCAGATGGCCTCTGAGCCTGAACTGGTTCCGCTTCTGGTGGGACTGGGCGTCCATGAATTGAGTATGGATCCGGGGGCCGTTCCCCTTATCCGGCGTGTTATCCGCGGTCTTTCGCTTTTTGAGGCCCAGCGGACTGCGGCGGAGGCGATGATGTGTCCCAATGCGGCGGAATCGCTCCGGGTTTCCCTGGCGCTGTTGAAGCGTCTGGCGCCTGATCTTTTTGAGGCCCTGCAGAAAAACGAAAACATTACAAGCAAAGAAAAAATATGAAAACCATATATTTATCCGGTCCTATTATGGACGAGACTGCGGGGGAGGCCCGCGAGTGGCGCAAGGAGGCTGTCCGTCTTTTCGGCGGCAAGTTCCGTCTGCTGGACCCCATGCGGCGGAAATTTGTTGACCGTCAGGTTGACAGCGCCAATGAGATCGTTGAATTCGATCTTCAGGATGTGCGTGATGCCGACATCATTCTGGTCAATTACAACAAGCCCAGTATCGGAACGAGTATGGAGGTGTTTTATGCCTCCCACAATCTGGGCAAATTTGTCGTGGCTTTTTCTCCCTTTGAGTACAAGGACTGCAGTCCCTGGATGGCCCGTTTCTGTACCAAGATCGTCCCCGGACTGGAAGAGGCGGTCAATTATATCCTGACCCATTTTTCGGAATAAGGAGACTGGTGAATATGATGCGTTTGCTTTACAATCTGTTTTTGCCGCTGGGATTTCTTTTCTTTATTCCCGGGCTGCTTTACAAGTACCGTCACCGTGGAGGATGGAAAGATACTTTCGGAGAACGGTTCGGTAAATTTTCTCCTGAGCGGATCGAGGAACTCAAGGCTTTTCACGGCGCCGTCTGGGTGCATGCTGTCAGTGTGGGAGAAACAGTCGTTGCGCTTTCCCTGCTGCGGAAATGGTCCCAGAAATATCCTGAAAAAAAGTTTGTGATCTCCACGACGACGACGACGGGGCAGGAGCTGGCCCGGAAGCAGTGTCTGGAAAATACCGCTGTTATCTTTTGTCCCATTGATTTCAAATGGATGGTGAAACGCACGCTGAACGTGGTCAAACCGTCAGAGCTTGTGATCTTTGAAACGGAGATCTGGCCCAATTTGATCTGGGAAAGCAAGAGACGGGGGATCCCTGTGGCCCTGGTCAATGGCCGTATGAGCGATCATTCCGCCGCCGGATACCGTAAACTCAAGCTCTTTTTCGGACCTCTTCTTCAGCAGTTTGACAGCATCATGGTCCAGACGGAAGCGGATGCCAGGCGTTATCTTTCCGTATCTCCCCAGGCGGCTGTCCGTGTGTGCGGCAATCTGAAATTCGATCAGACGCCGCCTGAAAATATCGGCGACCCCGGTTTGGCCGGATATTTCGGGGAGGGGGATTTTACCATCCTTCTTGCCGTCAGCACCCATCCCGGAGAGGAGGAGGTCGTTGCCGACTCTTTTGCGGATTTGAAAAAAGATTTTCCCGGCTTGCGCCTCGTTCTTGTTCCCCGTCATGCGGAACGGGGAGAGGAGATCGCCGCTATGCTTTCCGGCAAAGGACTTTCATTTGCCCGGCGCAGTCTTGAGAGTGCAAGTCCCTCTCCTGTGGAGGTGCTTCTTGCTGATACCACCGGGGAGATGTTCAAATTTATCAATGCTTCCCATCTGGTCATCATGGGTAAGAGCCTTGCCGGACATGATGAAGGACACAATCTCATTGAGCCGGCTCTGCTGGATAAACCCATCGTAACGGGAAGCGTTCTGCGTAATTTCCGTTTTATCCTCAACGTTCTTCAGGAAGCCGACGGCGTTGTCACCATCGACGACGATGCCCGTCTTTCCCCGGTCCTCCGGGAGCTGCTTCAGGATCCCGGGCGCCGTGAAGAGCTTGGACGGCGCGGCGGAGAAGCCATCCGCAAACATTGCGGCGCCACAGAAAAGACGATCTCACGTCTGACAGAACTGGTTTGAATCAGAAACGCGCTCTTCCATTATTGATCAAAGCATAAAAAAAGCAGGGTGTTGACCCTGCTTTTTTGTAGGCGGTTGACGCTGCTTCAGAAGTTGAGCGGCTCGACCTGGAAATAGGCTTTGGGATGATTGCAGACGGGGCAGATCTCCGGAGCCTTTTCGCAGATGACAACGTGACCGCAGTTGCGGCATTCCCAGCGGGTGGGGGCGGTCTTCACATAGACTTCATTGTTTTTGACATTGGCAAGCAGCTTGTTGTAACGTTCTTCGTGACGCTTTTCGATTTCAGCCACGCGGCGGAAACGGTTGGCAATAGCGGTAAAGCCTTCGGCTTCAGCTTCGTCAGCGAAGTTCTTATACATCTCGGTCCACTCTTCACGCTCACCGGCAGCGGCGGCGGCCAGATTGGCGACGGTATCACCCAGAAGTCCCAGTTCCTTGAACCAGAGCTTGGCATGTTCTTTTTCGTTGTTGGCGGTTTCTTCAAAGATCGCGGCGATCTGCTCATAACCCTCTTTGCGGGCAGCGCTGGCAAAGTAGGTGTACTTGTTGCGGGCCTGGGATTCTCCGGCAAAGGCATAGGCCAGATTGGCGGCGGTCTTGCTGTTCTTGAGGTCAGCCATAGTATGATCTCCTTAAATTATTTGTTCGGTTTTTTACCCTTTTTGAGGTTCTGTTATTAAAATACTCCAAGAATTTTATTTTGCAAGTGAAAATGATAATAATTCTTGATTTTATTCCATAAAAAGATTTCTGCTGGCGAAAAGGGGTTCACTTGTCAGGTTGATACCCAGTCTTTTGAGCCCGACTTCATCTCCGCCGGTGGGGATATGGCTTGAGTGCATTTCACATCCGTTGAGCTTTGCCAGCTGCTTCATGGCGAGACAGGCCGCCGGATTGGAGGGGACACTGACGCTCAAAGCGGTCAGGGTTTCTCCCACAGCCAGGCTGAGCTGTTTGTTTTTCAGGACATCCCGCTTGAGTTTTCCCAGAGAATCAATGATCTCAGGTGCGATCAGGGGCAGATCATCCGGAAGTCCGGCCAGATATTTGACCGCATTGAGAACGCAGCTGGAAGCCGCATGCAGCAGCGGAGAGTTTTTACCGGTGATGATGGTTCCATCTGCCAGTTCAATGGCAGCGCCGCAGAAAATATTGTCGCTGCCCTTGCCGGGGATGGATTCCGCCTCTTTGGCGGCCTGCCGTGCGGCGGCGACGACTTTGCGGTCAAGTTCATTGACATTGAGACTGTCCATCAGAAGTTTGATCCTTTGGACGGATTCTTCGGCGCCCGTTCCCGTGGCGTAATCGCACATGGCGCGGAAATAGCGGCGGATGATCTCCTGAGTGGCTGCCTCCCGGCACGTGGCGTCATCGGTTATGGCGAACCCGATGCGGTTGACGCCCATTTCCGTGGGGCTCGCATAAAGCTGTTCCGGAGCCATGATCTTGGCGCAGATCCGTTTGACGACGGGGAAGATCTCCACATCGCGGTTGTAATTGGTTGCCGTCACTCCTCTGGATTCCAGATGGAAGGGATCGACCATATTGACATCTCCCAGATCCGCTGTGGCCGCTTCGTAGGCCATATTGACAGGATGCTTGGGGGGCAGATTCCAGACGGGGAAGGTCTCAAATTTCGCATAACCGGCTTTGATGCCCCGGCGGGACTCGTGATAGACCTGTGACAGGCAGGTCGCCATTTTGCCGGAGTTGGGACCCGGACCGGTGACGACGACGATGGGTTTTTCTGTTTCGATATATTCATTGGCGCCGTAACCGTTATCGCTGGCGATGGTATCCACGTCCGTCGGATATCCCTGGATGAAGCGGTGGGTATAGACTTTGATGCCCCGGCGTTCCAGACGGTTGATAAAGACATTGACCGCAGGTTGTCCGGCATAGCGGGTAATGACAACGGCTCTCACACCCAGACCCCAATCGCGCAGATCGTCGTTGGTGCGCATGGTATCCACATCGTAAGAGAGGCAGAAATCCGCGCGCATTTTTTTGGCTTCGATGGCTCCGGCATGGATACAGATAACGATATCCACCTTGTCTTTCAGACGCTGGAGAAGTTTGATCTTTGCATCCGGATCGAATCCGGGCAGAACGCGGGAGGCGTGGAAATCGCAAATGAGCTTGCCTCCGAATTCAAGATAGAGTTTGTCTCCGAACTTGCCTGCGCGTTCGAGGATCGCTTCAGACTGTTCACGCAGGTATTTTTCACTGTCAAAACCGATGTTCATTTTCCTTCCCGGGATTTATAAATTGATGTATATATATCCGGGGAGATAATATAACAGTGTTTTGGAGTTAAAACAAGTGCGGATCAGGGATATTGTTGAAATTTTTGCCGTTGTTCTGTTTTTTATATTCGCGCTGTTCCCGACAAGGGTCGATGGTATCGCGGGGAGGGGAAAAACCTCTTTTCGCGGGAAAAGAGGTTTTTCCCCTCCCCACACCCCACCCCTTTTCGAGAAAAGCGAAGTATTTTTAGTTTTATATCATTGTAT
>JAFVYP010000037.1 GCA_017508555.1 Lentisphaeria bacterium | reverse complement strand
CGCCGTATGAAGCATTTGCCTGCGGCAAATATGAAGCGCACTTTCAGTGCATGAAGCGTTTGCTTCGCAAGCATTATAAGGCATTTTTTTTGATTGTTTTTTGAGGTGATACAACGGCAAAACACCTGTTTTACAAGCAGCATTCACCAGAAGCTCGATCAGCGTGAACGTTGATCGAATGAAGCACGGCTTCGCCGTATGAAGCATTTGCCTGCGGCAAATATGAAGCGCACTTTCAGTGCATGAAGCGCTTGCGTCGCAAGCATTATAAGGCATTTTTTTTGATTGTTTTTTGTGGTGATACAACGGCAAAATACCTGTTTGACAAGCGGCATTCACCTTTTCTTTCAAAAAAAGCGGGATGTTTTTTTGTTGTTCCAAACAGGCCGGGGAATACAGCTTTTTTTCTGGCAAAATTTTGTGTGTCATTTTTTTCCCTTTCTGTTATGTTTGCTTTCAAATTTCAGGATTGGCGGGCAATGATGAATCCCGGTAAATAACGGTGCTGGAGAGCATGACATGTTCTGTTTTTTTTCTTTCTTTCTGCTCGATTTTGTCAAAAAGCAGGCGGATACATGATTGAGCCATTTGCTCAAAGGGGTCACGGACCGTGGTGAAAAATGGTTTTTCAAAGTTTTCTTCAGCATTATCAAAACCGGCCAGCAGGATATCTTTGCCCGGAATGAGTCCCATTTCCCTGATGACGCAGGCTGCTCCGTAGAGAAAATTGTCGTTTTGCAGGATCCAGCAGGGGAATTTTTTGAGTTCCTGCCAGTTTTTCCTTACAAAGACCATGGCTTCTGCCGCTGTGTTGTGAAGAAAATAGGGGCTTGCGGGAAGAGAGGCAAAAAACAGTTCAGAATGGGCGCGTAAAATTTTGGTACGGGCATTTTTCGGGTTCGGCGCGGCGATGACAGCTGTTTTGCCGAAAGCAGAAAAGCGTCCGATCAGCTCTTCCAGGGCTTGAGTGCAGTCAAAGCCCACGTGGGATATTTCCGGAAATGGGGCGGCGCTGTCGGAGGAAAACGAAATGGATACAACCGGTGTCCGGTCGGTTTCCTGTCTGCTTTCCGGTGAAACTTTGAGAAAGGGGAGGTTGACGATCAGACCATCGACCCGCCGTGAACGGAGAAGGTCATCTGTGCTTTCACGGATCTTTTCCGCAGAATCATTCGCCAGCGGCAGAAGGGTCAGCATATATCCTTTTTTTTCCAGCTGGTTTGTCAAGTGTTTCAGCAGGCGTCCGTAAGAGAGAGAACTGCTCAATGTTTCCATCCACGGCAGGGGCATGCCGATCGTTCGGGTCTTGCCGGAACCCAGGACCTGTGCCGCAAAATCCGGACGGTAGTTGTGTTCCGAGGCTATGCGCAAAATAGCTTTGCGTTTTTCAGCAGATACACAGCCCGGACGGGAACCGTTCAGGACTTGAGTGACTGCTGCCCGGGATACACCGACAAGTTCCGCTATATCTTTGTTTCTGATCCGGCTCATATTTTTATTTCCGATCATAAATTGTATTTAGGTTACCCGTGTTACCACAAGAATAATGTACATGTATTTTTTTCTTTTGTCAAGTTCGTCAGGGAAAAATTTTTTTGCGGCCCTTCTTTTTACTGCCATACGACCCGAATGGGCAGTAGGCGGCAGACAAACTGCCGGAAGAGGCCTTTTTTGATGCCGGAAATCAGAAAAAGGATTGACAAATTTCTTCTTTGCGTTTAGATTATCTTTCCGGAGAAAGGATAAATAACGTGAAACTTCATTTTTTTTGCAGCGGAAGCATCATTGCTTGGGAACATTTGATTTTCAGAGGCGGCTCTGACGCCAGACGCATAGAGGTCCCTGTGCCTTTTTTTCTTTTGGAGCATCCCGGCGGTTTGTTCCTTTTTGATACAGGTCAGCAGATCTCTCAGTATGTTTATCCGCCGGATGCCGCTTTTATTCCCGTTGTTTCTCCGGAGGATACAGCCGTTGAACTTCTGAAAGCGCAGGGGGTGATGCCGGGAGATATCCGGGGGATCATCCTCTCGCATCATCACAGCGATCACACGGGAGGGATCGCGGATTTTCCCCATACGCCCTGTTATATCAGAAAAGAGGAAACAGTGTATCCCGCCTGTGCGGAAATGGTGAAAGACGCCTCCCGGAAATGGCATTTCCCCGACGGTGTTTTTGACCTGTGCGGAGACGGAAAGATTCTGCTTTTGCCCACCCCCGGACATACGGCCGGACATCAGTCCCTGCTGCTTTGTTTGGATGACGGAGAAAAACTCCTGCTGACTGCCGATGCTGCTTATACTCCTTGCGCTCTTGAAAAAATATATCCCGAAGATAATGCCGCTTTCAGAGAAACGATCTGCCGCTTCAGAGAATACGCCTCTGCGGGCGTCCGGATCATTACGGGCCATGATCCGGATACCTGCTGCACGCTCCGGGCAGAGTTTCCGCCGGAAAGAGCTTATTCTTCCGGCAGGGCGGAGATCTCCTGAACGGTTTCAGCCGTTTCCAGCCGGGAGGGAAGCGTTTTGTTTTTGGAAAGTTTGACACCCAACTGCCGCAGTTTTTCACCGGAATTGACGATACTGTGTCCGCCGCGGACATATTTGAGACGGCCCAGGGTGTCATTGTAGGATTTTTGCAGACGTTCCATATTTCTGCCGATCTCATCGAAATCATCGTAAAAGGCGTAAACGCAGTCAAGAAGCTGTCCGGCTGTTTTGAGGATATTTTCCTGATTGCGGTCCTGATCGGCCCTGACCCACGCCATGCAGATCAGCTGGAGCAGCGCGATCAGGTTGACCGGACTGACGATCAGGACCTTTTTGTCAAAGGCCTCCCGCCACAGGGTGGGCAGCTGGTTCATCGCCAGCAGATAAGAGGATTCATTGGGAATGAACATCAGGACAAAATCCGCTGTCTCTTTTCCGCTTTTTTCAAGGTAGAAGGAGTAATCTTTTCCGGCCAGTTCCTCCACGTGTTTCCTGACGCTGCGCAGATGGCGGTTGAGGGCTTCGGCGCGGCTGTTCTCCTCTTCGGCATTCATGTATTCTGCATAGGCTGTGAGACTGACTTTGCTGTCGATGATGACATGCCGTCCGTCGGGATAGTGGACGATGACATCGGGACGGAGCATTTTGTTTTCCTCTGTCCGGAGTGTTTTGCCGCTGCTGTCCCGCAAGGTGGGCTGAAGATCGTAATGGATCCCCGCCTGGAGACCGCTGCGGCTTAAAATATCATCCAGGATCATCTCTCCCCAGTTGCCCTGGGTCTTTTGTTCGCCTTTGAGGGCGGCGGCGAGGGAACCTGCTTCTGACCCCAGCCTTCTTGCCTCCTCCATCATCCTGCTGATCTGCTGTTCCAGACGGGCGGATTGTTCGATGCCTTTTTCCTTGGAGGAATCCACGGATCGTTTGAACTCCGCCATTTTTTCTTTGAGGGGCTTGAGCAGATCTTCCAGCTGGCGGTTGTTTTCCTGTTTCATCTGACCGCTTTTTTCTGTAAAAATGCGTTCCGACAGCGTTTTGAATTCGGCTCTGAGCAGATCTGTTTTGAGCTCGAGGGCCTTTTCCTGTTCAGCCATCATGCGGGCGCAGGCGGCTTTTTCAGAAGCCAGCTGCGTTTTGTGATTTTCCCTGAGGAGAGCGATCTCCCTTTCCATGCCTGACAGAAGCATGTTTTTTTCTTTTTCGGCAGCGATTTTTTGAACAGCAAGTTCCGTTTCAAGCTCCTGTATGCGTGCCGCGAGAGCGGGCAGGGCGCGGGAGCCCAGTTTCCATCCGGCAAACAGTCCGGTCGAAAGGGCCAGGGCAAAGGCGATCCATTCCACGGGAATCCTCCGTTATCTGTTGAGTTGTTTTACGGGGGAAATATAGACCGCTTTTCTGATTTTTCAATGGAAGAACAGGGGATCAGGGCAAAAAAAATGGAGGCGTGGACCGGAGTCGAACCGGTCTAAGCGATTTTGCAGACCGCTGCCTAACCGATTGGCTACCACGCCTCGTTTGAGGTTTGTTCCATAATATAGTATCATCTTTTGCGTTTTGCAAGGGAAATTGTGAAAAAAAACGATTTTTTTTTGACAGGAAGAGACATTTCATCTTTTTCCTGATATTTCCTTGCATTTATGCCAAAAGGATGTTACTTTAAGTACATGACTGTTTTTATTTTAACAATGTAAGGAAAAAACGGTGTTTCAGCCGGAGTGCTGTTGAGGCCTGCCGGAGGGAACACTGCTGCAAGAAGGAGAAATATTCTATGCCGGTTGATATTCTTGTCGGCACCCAGTGGGGTGACGAAGGCAAAGGTAAACTGATCGACGTGCTGACACGCGATGTGGATATGGTCGTTCGCTTTCAGGGCGGCAACAATGCCGGACACACTGTGGAGATCGGTGAAAACCGCTATGTGCTGCATCTGATCCCTTCCGGGATCTTCCGCAAGGGCGTCAAATGCGTGATCGGCAACGGTGTTGTGGCTGATCCCGTCGCGCTTCAGGATGAGATGCTCAAAGTGACCGAGTGCGGATTTGATGTTTCCGAACTTGAGCTTTCCAGCCGTACCCATTTGATTTTTGAGTACCACAAGCGGATGGATCAGGTCAACGAGCGCAGTGCCGCCGTCAAGATCGGTACGACGGGACGCGGTATCGGTCCTGCCTATACCGATAAAATGCGCCGCGTGGGTCTGCGTGCCATTGATCTGCTGGATACGGAAAAGCTGGCTGTCCGTTTCCGCGAAGAGGCGGCCTATTATAATAAGATTTTGGCCTCCTGCGGTGCCGAAACGGTGGATATCGAAGCGGAATTGACCAAAGTGCTGGCCGCTGCCGCTTATCTGGCTCCTCATGTGGCCAACTCCACTTATACTGTCAACGATGCCGTGGATGCCGGTAAAAACGTTCTTTTTGAAGGCGCTCAGGGCGCTCTGCTGGATATTGACCACGGAACGTATCCTTTTGTGACCAGCAGCAACACGGTTTCCGGCGGCGCCTGCACCGGCAGCGGAATTCCGCCGCAGGCAGTGCGTCACGTCTGGGGCGTGCTCAAGGCTTATACGACGCGCGTGGGCGAGGGACCCTTCCCCACGGAGCTTTTCGACAATGACGGTGAACAGCTCCGTCAGATCGGCCGTGAATTCGGTGCCACGACGGGCCGTCCCCGCCGCTGCGGCTGGTTCGATGCCGTGGCTGCCAGATACGCCTGCATGGTCGATGGTATCGACAAACTGGCCGTGACCAAGCTGGATTGTCTGGATGGTTTTGACAAAGTGGCCATCTGTACCGGTTATGAGATCAACGGAAAAGTCACCGACCGTTTCCCCGCCTCTCTGGATGAACTCAATGCGGCCCGTCCGGTCTATGAGTGGCATGAGGGCTGGAAGCAGGATATCTCCGAAGCCCGCACCTGGGAAGATCTGCCGGAAAATGCACAGAAATACCTGAAGCGCTGCGCGGAACTTGTCCGTTCCGAGATCGCCATTATTTCCGTCGGTCCCCGCCGGGATCAGACCTTTTCCGTGGAAAAATAATATTCCATGATCTTTTCCGGAAAAAAGCATACACCCGCCTCCCGTGCCGGTCACGGAGGCGGTTTTTTTGCCGATTGGGACTGGCTTCAGCTGCTGGCCGTTCTGGGATTGCTGGGCATCGGACTGCTGTTCATCCATTCGACCGGTGAGAACTTCCGTGCCGCCGTCGCTTTCAGCCGTCAGGTACAGTGGATCGGTTTGGGCAGTTTGCTTTTTCTTATCTGTGCCTGTATTGATTACAGGAACGTCAATTTCAAATTTCTGACCCTGCCGGCTTATCTTTTGGTCGTGGTGCTTCTGATGCTGACTTTACGCTTCGGCGTAAGGATATCCGGGGCGACCCGCTGGCTTGATATCGGCTCTTTCCGCATCCAGCCGTCGGAGTTTGCGAAACTGGCCATGGTGCTTCTGCTGTCGGTCATTGTCAGTTTGCCGCGGTTTGAGATCAATAAAAAGGGAGGGATGCTGGCCGGCGTTCTGGTGTTTCTGATCCCCTTTCTGCTGATAGCCAAAGAGCCGGATCTGGGCAGTGCGCTGGTCCTGGTCCCTGCGTTTGCCGGCATGGTTTTTTGTGCCGGACTCAAATGGCGTTACATTGTTATTTTCAGCGCAGCGGTCCTGCTGATCGGCAGCATTGCCGTTCTCAATGAGACTTTGCGGATCAAGCCTCTGCTGCGGGAGTATCAACGGGACAGGATCCGTGTTTTCCTTGATCCGGAAAGCGACCGTCTGCACCGGGGATACAACGCCTATCAGGCCCGTCTGGCCGTCGGTTCAGGCGGTTTTCTGGGGAAGGGGATCGGACAGGGAGAACAGAACAATCTGGGCTATCTGCCTCATACGGTCGCCAATAATGATTTTATTTTTTCCGTCATCGCGGAGGAGACAGGGTTTGCGGGGGCGCTGATACTGCTTCTGCTGTATGCGCTGCTGCTTTACTCCATCTGGCGGACAGCTTTCCGGGCCGCTGACCCCATGGGGCGTGCCATTGCCGTCGGGATCGGATGCGTGATCTCTTTTCACGTATTCATCAATATCGGCATGAGCGTCGGACTGGCGCCCGTGACCGGTGTGCCGCTGCCTTTTGTCAGTTACGGCGGCTCTTTTCTCTTGAGTTCCATGGCCATGTGCGGCATCCTTCAATCGGTTTACCGTAAAAGGCGTAGAGAGCTGTAAGCCCCCCTGGGGAAGTCAGACCGTTTTTTCAAAGATCACTGCTGCGTCCTGGGACAGGAAGTGTACTCTTTGCCGTTGATAGAGACATTTTTGAATTGCACCGTTCCGATGGAACGAGCCGCATCTATCTCTTTGCCTGCATTGTCGATAACGACATTTTCCAGAAGGATGTTTTCGAGAGGAAACTCTTCTGATCCCTCCAGATACAGGCCGTTTGCCGTGGAGCTGCAATGGATATTGAGAAGTTCAAAATCTCTGTAACAGGTTTTGGCTTCTCCGAAGCGGCTGCCCGGATATTCGCTGACAAAGGAAATAACGTGATCCTCATTTTTGTCGATCCGGATATCTGCCGCATGGACACGCCGGATCACGCCGCCGCGTCCGGGAGCGGATTTGAAGGATATCGCCTGCCTCTGGATGTATTCCATTTGGATATCATGGACATAAATATCTTCGGCACCGCCCGAAAGCTCACTGCCGATGGCAAAACCGTGGAGACACTCATGGAATACGCAGTTGCGCACCACGACGCGGCGGCAGGGACGGTTGACGCGCAGACCGTCGGCATCGCGTCCGGATTTGAGGACAACGGCATCATCGCCGTTGCGGAAGTGGCTGTTTTCGATCAGCACATCCTCACAGGAGTCGACGTCGATACCGTCATTGCAGACATACATGCTGTCCATATTGACATGGCGGATCGTGACATGGGCGCAGTAAAGGGGATGCAGCATCCACATGGGAGCATCTATGCAGGTGAAGCCCTCAAACAGCACTCTCTGACTGTCGCGCAGCTGGATGAGGGCAGGGCGCAGACCGTGTTTGTCCCCGAAGATCCGCTCTTCCAGCGGGACTTTGTTGATTTCAAGCTGCCGGACGGTCTGACGGGATGCCGCCTGCTGTTCAAGGAGCGTTCCCCATGATTCCCTGCCGCCGCAGATGATGCCGCAACCGGTGATGGCTGTGTCGTGGAGACCGTTGCCGTAGATCATGGGGGAATAGTTGTAAAGATCGACCCCCTCCCAGCGGGTGAGGACCACTGGAAGATAGGATCCAAGTTTGTTGGAAAATTTCAGAAAAGCCCCGTCTTCAAAATGAAGTTCCACACAGCTGGCCATTTGGATCGGTCCATTGCAGCGGTAGCTGCCAGCCGGAACGATGACCCTGCCGCCTCCGGAACCGGCACAGGCGCGGATCGCCGCGTTCAAAGCAGGCGAGATATCTGTGAATTGTTCGCAGACCGGATGAAATTCCTGCTGCGGGATACGGGGCAGTTCGATCTTGTCTGCGATCGCCTGCGCTTCGGATTTGATTTTGGATGTATCGGCCTTTTTCATTTTTTCTGCCGCGCTTTCTTTTTGCGGAGAGGAATTTGCAAGACGCACGTGATGTTTTAATTTTGATTTTTCTGAGTCATAAAGAACCCAGGTATCATTATCCGCGTTTCCCCAGATTGCGGCGCATATCCATATCGGCCTCTCTTTTGCGCAGCGTTTCGCGGATATCTGCATGGGTTTTGCCCTGGCAGTAAGCGATCTCCACTTTGATCAGGCCGTTTTTCAGATACATTTTCAGGGGGACGATGGTCCCCCCTTTGGTATTGACCATCTGGGCCAGTTTCATGATCTCCCGTTTGTGGAGCAGAAGCCTGCGGGGGCGTTTCACCTCATGGTTGAAACGGTTGCCGAAGCCGTAAACGGATATATGCATATTGTAGAGAAAGGCCTGACAATTCTCGACTTTGATGTATCCCTCTCCCATCTGAACGGCTCTGTCGCGGCAGCTTTTGACCTCCGTGCCGGAAAGCTGGATCCCGGCCTCATACTTATCCAGAACGGTATAGTCGTGGAAAGCCTTTTTGTTGCTGGCAAGAACGGGATCTTTGGGCGTGGCTCTGGGCATGGTGCTTACTCCTCGTCTCCGCGCAGGAACTGTTTGGCCTCCTGACGGAACTTGACGGTTCTGGGTGTGTTGGCCTCTGTGAGGGAGGCGTTGAATTTATCCAGAAGTTCCTGCTGTTCTTTGGAAAGTTTGACAGGTGTTTCCACGATCAGACGCACATGCAGATCTCCCCGTGTGCCTCTTCTCAAATTGGGACTGCCTTTGCCTTTGATCCTGAGAACGCTGCCGCTCTGAGAGCCTTCGGGAACGCGCATTTTGGTTTTGCCCGCAATGGTGGGCACGTCGATGATGCCGCCGTTGGCAAGGATGGTAAAAGGAACAGGCACTTCGCAGATCAGATCATCTCCCCTGCGGGTAAAGATCTTGTTGTCTCTCACATGGAAAACCACATAAAGGTCGCCGTTCTGACCGCCGCGGAGCCCTGCACCGCCCCGTCCCTGAACGCGGATCTGGTTGTCGGAGTCCACGCCGGGGGGGATACGGATGGTGAAGGAGTCCTGGATCCTGACCCGTCCCTGACCGGCGCATTTTTTGCAGGGTTTTTCAATGATCTGTCCGGAGCCGCCGCAAGCGGAGCAGGCCTGACGGATGCTGAAAAATCCCTGGGAAATGGTTTGGGAACCGGTACCGCCGCAGCGGGGACAGGTCTTTTTGCCTGTACCGGGTTCGCTGCCGGAACCGTGACAGGCGTCACAGGCCTGCAGACGGGGGATGGTCAGTTTTTTCTCGGCGCCGTACATAGCATCTTCAAAGTCGATATCCATATCGTAGCGCAGATCATCTCCGGGGACAGGGGCATTGGGGTTGCGCTGTCTGCTGCCGCCGCCGCCGAAAAAGTCCTCAAAGGAAAAACCGCCGCCGCCGAAGCCGCCGCCGAAGAACTGGCTGAAGATATCCTGCGCGCGGCGGGAGTCGTAAGCGCCGCCGCCGTGGCCGGAGCTGGTATAGGCCTCATGTCCGAACTGATCGTACCGGCTGCGTTCTTCGGGATTGCTGAGGACTTCGTAAGCCTGAGAGATCTCTTTGAACTTTTCCTCAGCAGCCTTGTCGCCGGGGTTTTTATCCGGATGGTATTTGACGGCCAGTTTGCGGTATGCTTTTTTGATTTCATCCTGGGATGCACCGCGGGCGATCCCCAGGATCTCATAATAATCCTGTGCCATATTCAGCTTTTACTCCGCAGATTTTTCACCGGCCTCTTCTGCCGGAAAGTTTTCGCTTGTGTTTTCCTCTTCCGCCTTGCCGGAGGAGACTACCACCCGGGCGGGGCGGAGCAGTTTTTCGCCCATTTTGAAGCCGCAGTTCCACTCGCGGATGATCTCTCCCTCAGGAACCGTATCGGAGGCTTCATTGGCCACGGCTTCATGGATATTGGGATCGAATTTTGTTCCGGCGGATTCCAGTTTCTTGACGCCCAGCTCATCGAAAGCCTTGAAAAATTCCCCCATGATCATCTTGAGTCCCATGCGGATTGCATCCAGATTGTCGGACTGTTCCGCCGCCATGCCGGCCATGGAAAGATAGTCATAGACAGAGAGGAAGGGTGAGAGGGTATCAGCCGCTGTATAGCTGCGGGCATCGGCAATATCTTTGACCACACGTTTGCGGTAGTTCTGATACTCTGCCTGAAGATAAAGATACTTATCCTGCCACTCTTTGAGTTCTTTCTGCAATTTTTCTTCGGTCGTTTCCTCCGGAGCTGTTTTTTCGGCTTCCGGGGCGGTGTTTTCTTCCTGTTCCGTGCAGGCGTTTTCAGCGGCCTGCTGTTTTTCTTCTTCGCTCATGATATCGTCTATACTCCAAAATAAGTTTATATATTCACTTCTTGAAATATTAATATATCACAATGACGTCAATAATTCAACTCAAATCTATTTGCAAAGACAGGTTATCCGGGGTATATTATTCTAATGTGATTTGATAAGGAACTACGGGAGACGGGCCGCCGGGCTTTATTCTGCCGGAAAATTGAAAAAAACAGGAGATATCTGCCATGCCGTTTGACCGCGGATCATTTGCTTTTACCATGTTTGAACTGCCGGAAGATCTTCCGGAAAATATCGTGGATCTTTTTGCCGCTCGCAAAGCGGGAACCCTTGATTCTGTGACCGGAGATCCCCAGATCGGCTGGGTCACGGGACAGGGCCTGCTGGATACCGTCATTGACGCCGGGACCGCTCAGATCGGCGGTATCTATTATCTGACTTTGCGTCAGGCCGTGCGCAAGATCCCCTCTTCACTTCTGGCCGCGCTCTGCAAAAGAGAGGAGCGCGTTGTCATGCGTGCCGAGAACAGAGAGTATCTTTCCGGGAAGCAGAAGCGCGAGATCAAAGAGGATATGATCGAAAAACACCTGAACAAAATGCCTCCCTCTCTTTCGGGGATCAGTGTGGTGATCGAACCTTACAGCCGCAGTCTTTATGTGGGCGCCACCAGCAACAGTCAGATCGACCTGTTTGTTGAAAACTTCTATCAGACGGCCAAGATCGAACCGCTTCAGCTGACGCCGGAACTGATCCTTGAACGGGAGTTCAAGACCACCAGCGCCCAGTTTCCGCAGCTTTCCATCGACGGCAGGAACAACGGCGATATATCCATCGGACGGGATTTCCTCATGTATCTCTGGTATTACGGTGAAACCGTCGGCAAACTTCAGCATCCGGAATACGGTGAGTTTGATCTGATGATCGAAGGCCCCCTGGTTTTTGCCGGAGATGACGATGATAAGGGTTCCGCTGAGACCACCGTCAAAAAGGGCGGCTGTCCCCTGCGCAGTGCGGAAGCCAAAGCCGCTATCAATGTGGGGAAGAAGCTCAAGAAAGCGAAGCTCACCATCACCCGTCTCAACCAGATCTGGACAGGGACTTTCGATGCGGATAAATTTGTCTTTTCCGGTTTCAAACTGCCGGAGGGCGAAGAGATGGATGAGGTCGAGATCTTCACCGAACGTGTGGAAAACCTGGGCGTGTTCCGCGAGGCCCTTGTCAGTTATTTCAAGGCTTTTGCCTCCGCCATGCTGGGAGATGAATTTGAAAAAACACAAACGGCTGTCCGTGAATGGGCTGCCGGCAGAGACGGGATTTGAAATATGCCTCACGAAGAAGATGCTTTTATCCGTTTTCTGACGGATTTTTACGGAATACTGGACGTGCCGCAGGATCAGTTTGTTGAACTTGATCTGGGCTGCGGTGCCGGCAGTTATACCATTGCCATGGCCAAACGCTTTCCAGAACGGAAGGTCTATGCGGCCGATGTGATGCTGGGACGTCTGCGCAAAGTCGTCAAACGCAGCAGACGC
Organism: Lentisphaeria bacterium; assembly: GCA_017508555.1. Taxonomy (GTDB): domain Bacteria; phylum Verrucomicrobiota; class Lentisphaeria; order Victivallales; family Victivallaceae; genus UBA1784. Next base: position 7,080 of record JAFVYP010000037.1, on the reverse strand, counting down.
GAGGGGGCCGATAACATCGAAGTTTTGCGTGTGGAGGCCCGTTATCTGCTGGGGCGTCTGCTGCCGGACTGCTCTCTTGACCGGATCCATCTGCTCTGTCCCGATCCCTGGCCCAAGGGGCGTCACAGAGGGCACCGTCTGCTTGCCAGTGACTTCACCACCCAGATCCACCGGGTCCTCAAAACGGACGGGATCTTTCACTTTTCCAGTGATGATGAGTATTACCGCGATGCCGTGGGACGGGTGCTGACCGATTCCGGTCTGTTTGCCCCCTGCGATGAGGCCATTTCTGATCTGGAGGGGATCGCCAGCGACTTTGAGCTGCGCTGGCTTGAAATGGGAAAAACTGTCCCTCACAGGGCGTGGAAAAAACTGCCGCTCCCCCTGCCGGGAAAGGGACATTGATCATATTGAAAATTTTTCAGGGAGACTGTAAAAAATGACGATTTACGAAGAACTCAAACGGCGCGGTTTTATCTATCAGGAAACCGACAGTGCTGCGATCGAAAAAAAACTGACCACCGAACAGGTGACTTTTTACTGCGGCTTTGACCCCACGGGATCCAGTCTGCATGTGGGGCATCTTCTGCCGGTGATGGCCATGCGTCTTTTACAGAAAGCGGGCCATATCCCCGTGGCGCTGGTGGGCGGAGCAACCGGCATGATCGGTGACCCCTCCGGCCGTTCCTCCGCCCGTGTGATGATGTCCCTTGAGGAGATCGCCGGCAATGCTGAGGCTTTGAAAAAGCAGCTTTCCTACTTCATTACCCTTGACAACGGCAAAGCGCATTTTGTGAACAATGCCGACTGGCTGACCAAAATGAGCATGATCGAGTTTCTCCGTGATGTGGGCAGCCGTTTTTCCGTCAACCGCATGCTTTCGCAGAAATCGGTGGAAAGCCGTTTGGAAAACGGACTTTCTTATCTGGAATTTTCCTACTCTCTGCTCCAGGCCTATGACTTCTACCACCTGAACAAGACCCTCAACTGTACCCTTGAGATCGGCGGACAGGATCAGTGGGGCAATATGGCCGCAGGAACAGAATTTATCCGCAGAAGCTATCAGGATGAGACCAAAGACGTCCACTTTATGACCATTCCTCTTTTGATGAACCCCGCTACCGGACAGAAATTCGGCAAGTCTGTGGGCGGCGCCAGTGTCTGGCTTGATCCTGAACGCACCTCTCCCTTTGAATATTACCAGTTCTGGCGCAACTGTGACGATGCCATGCTGCCCGATCTGCTCAAGCGTTTTGCCATTGAGCTGCCTGTTGAAGAGTGCGAAGCGCTGGCGGCATGCGGCAACATCAACCGTGCCAAAGAGGTTCTTGCCTGCGAGGCAACGGCACTGGCCCACGGAGAAAAGGTCGCCCGTGAGGTCTTTGCGGCGGCGGGGACCCGTTTCGGCTTTGCCGATCCTGAAGGCAGGATCCCCTGTTCCAGCCGTGCGGCGGCTCCCGTTTCGGCCGGAGCGGAACTGCCTGTGACGGAAATCGAAGCTGCTGAATTCGGCGATGCCGGCTTGACCGTTCCCCGTCTGCTGATCCTTGCCGGAATCTGCAAGAGTACCTCCGACGGCCGCCGTCTGATCCAGGGCGGGGCCGTATCCATTGATGACGTGAAAGTTACGGATCCCAACTTTGTTGTGACAGCGGATAAACTGCCGCTGACCCTGAAAGCGGGCAAAAAGAATTTCCGCCGTCTGGCGGTCAAAGGCTGAGTAAAATGAAGCAGATCCCTGAACTTCTTGCACCTGCGGGCAGTCCTGCCTGTGCCCTTGCGGCTTATGCCGCAGGAGCCGATGCCGTTTATGCGGGCCTTGCCAAATTCAACGCCCGCGAAAGGGGGGAAAACTTTGATCCGGAAACCATGCGGAAGGTGGTCGATTTTGCCCACCGCAACGGAAAAAAGCTCTATCTTACCCTCAATACCCTCATCAAAGAGCAGGAATTGCCGGAGCTTGTGCAGCTGCTTGAAACGATCCGTTCCATCGGTCCGGATGCGCTTCTTGTTCAGGATCTGGGAACTTTGCATATCGTCAGAGAGTACTTCCCCTCTCTGGAACTGCACGCTTCGACCCAGATGGGTTTCCATAATTCTGCGGGCTTTGCCATGGCGGAAAAACTGGGCGTGACCCGTGTGGTCCTGGAGCGTCAGGTGACTTTGCAGGAGCTGGCGGATATCCGCAAAAAGACTGCTCTTGAGATCGAAGTGTTCATCCATGGTGCTTTGTGCTGTTCTCTTTCCGGGCGGTGTCTTTTTTCCTCCTGGCTGGGGGCATACAGCGGCAACCGGGGCAAGTGCAAGCAGCCCTGCCGCAGACGCTATTTTTCAAAGAACGGCAACGGCTTCTTCTTTTCTCCTCAGGATCTTTGCATGGCGGAGTATATCCCCCAGCTCAAGCAGATGGGGGTCCAGTCTCTCAAGATCGAGGGCCGTCTGCGTCAGCCGGACTATGTGGAGGCGGCTGTCGGCGCTTACCGTCTGCTGCTGGATGCTCCCGAAAGTGATTTTTCCGAGGCTCTGGGCGAGGCCCGGGCCATGCTGGCCCGTACCTGCGGACGCAAGTGGAGTACGGGATTTGCCACAAAAGACTCCTGGAAAGAATTGGTGAAAGCTGATTCTGTGGGCGCTGCGGGCATCCGCTGCGGCTGTGTGGAGGAGTTGCGGGATAATGGCTTCGGTTTTACCGCGTCCAAACGTTTGAGTGTGGGAGACCGTCTGCGTATCCAGCCCCGGGGCGGGGAGGATGGGCCGGCTGTGACGATCACCCGTATGTTTGCCAATAATGAACTTGTCAAACGGGCCAAAAGCGGAGATAAAGTCTTTATCTGCTGCGATAAGGATGTGCCGGCAGACGGACTTGTTTTCAAGATCGGAGAAAGTTTTGCCGACCGCAAAAAACAGCTGGAACAGCTGCCTGAAAGAAAAAAGGCTCTTGATCTTGAAATAGAGCTGGATGCCAAATATCTCCGTGTTGTTTGCACCAACGCGCCCGTTGCTCCCTTTGAAATGCCTCTGGATCTGGCTGCGGCAGAAAAACATCCGGCGGATGCCCAAAAGGTGAGTGCCGCTTTTGCCGAAGCGGATTCCGATGTTTTTGCACTGGGCAAATGCGTTTGCAGGATCAACGGCGCTTATTTTCTCCCGGCGGCGGAGCTGAAAGCTGTGCGCCGCGCCTTCTGGGAACAGGTGAAAAATTCTCTCAAACCGGAGCTGGTCATGGATCAGGATGCCGGTGTGGGGTTGATGAAGTTCCGTCAGGATTATCTGAAACTTGCCCCCGCCTACACGTTGCCGGAGCGTCTGACGGAAACGGTTGCTCTCAAACCCCATGGCGCAGAACCTGCCAGCCGGACAGCTTTGAGAGCGGATAATGTCTTTACGGTCAACAAAGAGAGCGATGAGGCGATCCTGCCTGATTTTTGTCCGGAGGATAAACTGCCTGCCGTGGCCAAAGCCATTGAAAATGCCTATAAAATGGGCATCCGCCGCTTCAGGGTGACAGCGGTCTATGGTCTGGAACTTCTGAAGGCGTACAAGGATATCTTCATCATCGCCTCCACGCCGCTGCCGGTCTGCAACAGTTTGGCTGTCAAGGAGCTTTCCCGCTTCGGCGTCAAACGGGTGATGGCTCACATTGAACTTGAAAAAGAGGCTGTTCTGGCGTTGAAGGAACGCAGTGAGCTTGAGGTTGAACTTTACCGTCTGGGCCGTCCCGGTTTGCTGACCACCCGGGCCGACCTGCCCATTGAGGGGCCTTTCAAGGATAACAGGGGCAACGGATTTGAAGTGCGCCGCGATCCCAGAACCGGATTGTCACGGATCTATCCGCAAAAAGTTCTTTCTGTGCCGCGTCTGGAGGGGGTGTTCGACTTCTATGATCTTGTCAATGCCAACTGGAAAAACAGCGAAACAAGCACTTTTAATTTTGAATATCCGCTTGTCTGAGATAAAAAACGATTGACAAACAAACCTGTATGTGCTATGTTGAACATATCGGATTTTGTTTTAAGGCTCTGTTTCCGCATGGAAACAGAGTGATTACAAATGACCAAAAGAGGTGAAAAAATGCTGAATGTCGGTTATGCGCAGGAGATCATCACGCCTCCCATCGGTGTGGGTCTTGCCGGTTACATGAACAAGCGTCCCAATGTGGGCATGTACGATGATCTTTATGTCAAAACGGTCATCATCGACAACGGAAAAGTCCGCTGCGGTATCGTGGTGTTCGACCTTGTCGAGATCCACCAGACCCTTGTGAATGAGCTTGAAAAGCGCATCGTTGAAAAATTCGGAAAAGCACTGCACGACAATCTGATCATCTGTGCCAATCACACGCACACCGGTCCGGAGTTCAGAAAAGAGATGGATGAACGCACGGTTTATGCTTTCAATCAGGTCGTGGAAGGCGCTTTGCGCAGCATTGAGCGCGCTGTTATGAACCTGCAGCCCGGTGAGATCGAATACGGTTCTGTTTACAACAATCCCTACGGTTTTGTCCGGCGCTACTGGATGAAGAACGGGACCATCGTCACCAATCCCGGCTGGGGCAATCCCGATATCGACAAGCCTGAAAGCGATTTTGACCGCACCATCGGTATCATCCGGATCATCCAGAACGGCAAAACAGCGGCTTTGATCTGCAACATCGCCCAGCACGGCGATACCATCGGCGGCAATATCGTTTCCGCAGACTGGTACGGACGTTTTACGCAGGAGATCCAGCATACCCTCAAAGCCAGTATGCCTGTTCTTGTGCTGGATGACGCTTCCGGCGATATCAATCATTTTGATTTCCGCCAGAAGATCAATCAGACCAGCTACGACGAAGCTGTCCGGGTGGGACGCGGTTATGCCGCCATCGTTCTGGGCGCTTTGGATAAACTGGAAAAACTTTCCGCCGATGAGATCGTTGTCAAAAATGCCATGGTGACCATTCCCCACAGAAAGCTGACCGACGAAGAGGTGGCTGAGGCGCAGCACATTCTGGATACTGTTCCTGATATTCCCAAAGAGGGAGACTTTGAAAGTCAGGATCTGGCCAATAAGGTCCCGGCGGCCCTGCGTTACTTTGCCCAGCGGGCATTGGACTGCAAAGCCAAAAGCACGCCCTCCCATGACTGCCGTCTGACGGCGATCGAGTTCGGCAAAGAGCTTGCTTTCGTCTCTCTGCCCGGAGAACCCTTCAACGGCATTGCCCGTGCCATCCGCAAGGATGCCGGATTCAAAAATACCTTCATCATTTCTCTGGCTCAGACCCAGTCCGGCTATGTGCCGCTCAAAGAGTGTTTTGCCCGGGGCGGATATGAGGTCCAGCCCGGTGTCAATACGGTTGCTCCCGAGGCCGCTGATGAGATCATCAAAGCGGTGTTGAAGGCTCTCTGACAAGAGCGCTTTCCGGACAGCGGAAAAAGGTGATTTTTTCCGCTTGTCACGGCATAAAAAAACTGCTGCAAGACCATTCCTGCAGCAGTTTTTTTATGTTTGGAACAGCTGTTTACTTTTTGGGTTCGATCACATCGAAACCGCAGAGCGCACGGAGTTCTTCAGGAACGACGATGGAGCCGTCGGCCTGCTGATAGTTTTCCATAATGGCGATCAGCAGACGGTCTGTGGCGGCCGTGGCACTGATGGTATGGACGAACTTGCGCTCGTTTTCATCCTTGAAGCGGATGTTGAGACGGCGGCTCTGGAACTCAGTCAGATTAGTGTTGCTGGTGACTTCACGGTAGCAGCCGAAAGCCGGGAACCAGGCTTCGATATCATACTTCTTGTATCCCGGTGCGCCCAGGTCTCCCACGCAGACGTTGACCACGTGATAGGGGATATTGAGTTTCTGAAGGATCAGTTCCTCGTTTTCCAGACAGAAGTCATGCCACTTGGGAGACTCTTCGGGACGGCAGAAAATGATCTGCTCCACCTTGTGGAACTGATGAACGCGGAAAATACCTCTGGAGGCACGGCCGTAGCTGCCGGATTCCGTACGGAAACAGGGGGTGAATGCCGTGTACATGAGGGGCAGTTCAGCGCCTTCAAGGACATCATCGGCATGATATCCCACCAGGGTCTGCTCACTGGTTCCGATAAGGGCCAGATCTTCGCCGTTGATATTGTAGGTCTGATCGGCGAAGAAGGGCAGGTATCCCGTTCCGAAAAGGGTGCGTTCCTTGGCCAGACAGGGGGTCATGAACATGGTGAAACCGCGATCGACCAGAAGACGCTGCACCCAGAAATAAAGCGCCTGGGCGAGAATAGCGCCTTTGCCCTTCCAGTAATAGAAACCGGTCTGGGCGACTTTTGCGCCCCGGGAGATGTCGAGGATATCCAGCATCTCGCCCAGTTCCTGATGGTCACGGAGTTTGAAATCAAATTCGCGGATGGTGCCGACTTTGCGGAGTTCCACGTTGCCGGTGTCATCCAGCCCGTCCGGCACATCGGGAGCCAGCAGGTTGGGCAGACGGACCATGACCTTGTTGATCTTTTCCTGAATGGCATCAAAAGCGGTCTCTTTTTTGCCCAGATCGATCTTGAGGACCTTGACTTTTTCTCTGGCAGAGGGATCGGCGGCGCACTGTTTGCTCAAACGGTTGCGTTCAGCGCGGAGTTCTTCGATCTCCTGATTGAGTTTGCGGGCATCGTTATCCAGCTGCAGCAGTCCCGCGATGTCCACGGGGTAGCCGCGGCGGGCGCAGTTCTGCTGGACAAGTTCTGCATTTTCACGGATGATTTTGATATCGATCATTTTTCATTCTCCCTTGATTAAAACTGCGGCATGGGGAAATCAGCCATGAAGGCTGTGACCTCTTCACCCAGAGCCTTGAGGGCGGTTTCGTCCTCACGCATGGCAACGCCGCGTTCGATGAAGTCGGCGATCTTGACCATTTCAGCCTCTTTGAGTCCGCGGGTGGTGACGGCGGGGGTGCCGATACGGATACCGCTGGTGACGAAGGGCTTTTCGGGATCGAAGGGGATCATATTCTTGTTGACGGTGATACGGGCGATATCCAGTGCATTGGCCACGGCCTTTCCGGTGGCGCCCTTGGGACGCAGGTCAATGAGCATCAGGTGGTTGTCTGT
>JAFVYP010000036.1 GCA_017508555.1 Lentisphaeria bacterium | reverse complement strand
GATACAATGATATAAAACTAAAAATACTTCGCTTTTCTCGAAAAGGGGTGGGGTGTGGGGAGGGGAAAAACCTCTTTTCCCGCGAAAAGAGGTTTTTCCCCTCCCCGCGATACCATCGACCCTTGTCGGGAACAGCGCGTTGAAAAAAAGGCACCTTCCCGCAGGAAAGTGCCGGATCATGCGCTGGATAAACTGTTTTTCCGCCCTTGTTCAGCGGACCAGCAAAATCTTCAAGCCCACAAGAAAAATGGCAGTGCCTCCGGCAAATAACATCCCCCGTTCCGGGAAAAGACGTTTTCCCCAAACAGCCAGATGACGCCCCGCATAGACGCCGCCGAAAGAGATGATCCCTGTTATGATCCCCATGGAAAGACAGGGAACCAGAGGCTGATGATGGGCAAAGGCAAGCCCCGCACCGATGGCAAAGGCATCAATGCTGGTGGCAACGGCAGGAAGGATCAGGGCTTTCCAGCCGAAAAAATCATACAGAGGACAATCCGGATCTTCCTCCTCTTTCCTCTTTTGGATACCGTCAAAAATCATCTTTCCGCCCACAAATCCCAGCAGGACAAAGGCGATCCAATGGCCGTATCCGGCAACGAATCCTGAAAATAATCCGGCAGCGGCAAACCCCAGAAAGGGCATGAGAAACTGAAAACCGCCAAAGTAAAACGCCGCACGGGAGGCGTTTCTCAACACTTTACCCGTACGGTCGCAAAATGAACCGCTGACCGATACCGAAAAGGCATCAATGGATACCCCCAGGGAAATCAGCAAAATTTCAATCACACTCATCAGAAGAGCATGCTCATAATGGCTTTCTGGACATGCAGACGGTTTTCTGCCTCGTCAAAGACGATGGAACGGGCAGAATCCATCACATCCGCAGAGACCTCTTCGCCTCTGTGAGCAGGCAGACAATGCAGGAATTTGGCATCCGGCCTGGCATACTCAAAGAGCTTGCTGTTCACCTGATAGGGCGCAAAGATCTTCATGCGCTCGGCACGTTCCTCTTCAAAGCCCATGCTCACCCAGACGTCGGTATAGAAGTAATCCACTCCTTCAGCCGCCTTGACAGGATCCTTTTCCCAGATGATGTTGGGCGCACCGCCGGCAATATCGGCATTCATGCCGACGCTCTCAGGACTGGAAATGACCAGTTCGATCCCTGTGAGCTTTGCCGCAAGCACCAGAGAATTGGCAATGTTGCTCTTGCCGTCACCGTAAAAAGCAACACGGATACCGGAATCAACACGGCCGCTGTACTCTTTGATGGTCAGAAGATCGGCAATGATCTGACAGGGATGATAGTCATCCGTCAGCGCATTGATGACAGGGATCGTTGCCACACGGGCCAGCTCTTCGATCCCCGCCTGGGAATAAGTCCGGATAACGATACCGTGCAGATAGCGGCTCAACACATTGGCAGTATCCGCGATGGTCTCGCCGCGTCCCACCTGCATCTTGCCCTGATCCAGATAAAGAGCCGTTCCGCCCAGCTCATTCACACCCACCTCAAAGGAAACACGGGTACGGGTGGAGGATTTGGCAAAGATCAAACCGATGCTCTTGCCGGCAAGAGCGGTGTTGACGACCTTGCCGCGTTCCTGTTTGAACTTCGTTGCAAGATCAAAAATATTTTCAAGGTCATCTCTGTTGATGTCCCTGATGGTCAGCAAATCTTTATTCATTTTTATTGACTCCTTTTTCAAAAGAAGGTGATCGTTCTGCAATTATTTTGCGCAAAACTCTTTGAGAGCATCGACGATACGCTCAATGGCCGTATCGGATTCTTCGCGGGTGATCGTCAGAGGCGGCAGCAGACGCAGGACCGTTTCTCCGGCCGTCAGAGCAACCAGTTTGCGTTTGAGACAAAGCTCAAGAACAGGTCCGGCAGGCTGATCCAGCACAACACCGATCATCAGACCGCGTCCGCGCACGCCCTTCACACAGGGGAATCCGGCCGTCAGTTCCTTCAGACGCTCCATGATATAGGCACCTTCACGCTGACAGTTTTCCAGAACACCGTCCTTGTCAAAGGCCTCCTGGACAGCCAGAGCAGCGGCACAGGCCAGAGGCGTTCCGCCGAAAGTGGATGCGTGGTTGCCCAGGGTCAGGATATCCGCATATTTCTCAGCCACGACAAAACCGCCCATGGGATAACCGTTGGCAATGGCTTTGGCCATGGAAAACGCATCCGGCTGAACGCCGAAACTCTGGAAGGCAAAACGGGTTCCGATACGTCCCATACCGCACTGGACCTCATCGCACAGCAGCATGATATCTTTTTCGTCGCAGAATGCACGCAGCTCTTTCAGGTATTCAGGATCAGCAGGCAGGATGCCTCCCTCGCCCTGAACCATTTCAAGCATCACAGCACACACCTGCGGTGTCCAGGCCTTGCGGACAGCTTCGATGTCGTTGAAGGGGACCTGGATGAATCCGGGCATATCCGGCTCAAATCCTTTGCGGTATTTGGCCCGTCCCGTGGCGGCCAGGGTCGCCAGCGTGCGGCCGTGGAAAGAGTTTTCCATGCTGATAATCACATTCCGTCCCGTGGCGTTGCCGAATTTACGGGCCAGCTTGATAAGGCCTTCATTGGCCTCCGCACCGGAGTTGCTGAAAAACACCTTGCCGGGAAAAGACTCTTTGATGAGTTTTTCTGCCAGACGGGGCATCAGCTCATTCATATAGAGATTGGATACGTGGACCAGCGTTTTGGCCTGTTCGCAAATGGCATCGGTCACACGCTTGTTGCAGTGGCCGAGGTTGCAGACGGAAATGCCGGAGGCAAAATCAAGAAACTCATTGCCTTCATCATCCCACAGGCGCGCACCCTCACCTCGGACGAACAGCTGCTTGGGAGCATAAGTCGGCACGACATAATTCTGAAAGCGGTCAACTGTTTCGTTGTACAGGGCACTCATGGTTGAAATCCTTATATATATAGTTTAACTGAAAGTGAAATAAATAATATAGCACACTTTTCTCTAAAGTCAACACCCCACGGACCTTTACAGTCCTGAAAAGCAAAACAGCCCGCATCCGGTGCGGGCTGTCAGCAGAAAAACTTACTTGAGTTTTTCCTGCCAGAAGGCCAGTTGATCCGCCACAGGATCAAACCCGGTCCCGCCGGTCAGACGGCGCTTGGCAACACTGTTGTCGGGATCGAACAGAGTGAGAAACTCCTCCGTCGCTTCCGGAATGGATATCTGCATCTCTTCAAGCGTCGTTTCATTGAGCAGACGGCCGTTTTCCTTGCACCACTTGACAAAGGATCCAACACGGTGGTGGGCCGTCCGGAAGGGAACGCCCAGCTCCACCAGCTTTTCAGCCAGATCGGTCGCCATCAAGGCCGGATCGTTCGCTGCACGACGCATGTTTTCCTCTTTGAGTTTCATGGTCTCGATCATGGGCGGATAGACCGCAAGGATCTGCTCCGCCGTATCCGCCGCGTCGAAGATCGCCAGTTTATCCTCCTGAAGATCCCGGTTGTAGGTCAGCGGCAGTCCCTTGCAGAGGGTCAGCAGCGCGGTCAGATCACCGTACACTCTGGCCGTTTTGCCCCGGGTCAGCTCGCAGACATCGGGATTCTTCTTCTGGGGCATCAGACTGGAACCGGTACAGAAAGCATCGTCCAGCTCCACAAAATCAAACTCCTGACTGCACCAGAGGATCAGATCCTCGGAAAGACGGGAGGTATGCATGGCAAAAACCGCCAGTGCAGAGGTGAACTCAATGGCAAAATCCCTGTCGGCAACGCCGTCCATGCTGTTGCGGGTCACCCGGTCAAAGCCCAGTTCGGCGCAGACCAGTTCCCGGTCAAGGGGCAGAGTGGAACCGGCCAGAGCGCCGGAACCCAGCGGCATGATATTCACGCGCTTGCGGCAGTCGGCCAAACGCTCGGCATCCCGGTCGAGCATTTCCACATAAGCCAGCAGGTGATGGGCAAACAGAACCACCTGGGCATGCTGCAAATGGGTGAATCCGGGCATGATGACGCGGGGATGAGCTGCCGCCATTCCCACAAGGGCGTTCTGGAAACGGTGGATTCCTTCGATCAGCAGGTCGATCTCATCCCGCAGATAAAGCCGCAGGTCAAGCGCCACCTGGTCATTGCGGCTGCGTCCGGAGTGGACCCGGGCGCCCTCAGTTCCCAGAACGCCGATCAGGGCGCTTTCGATATGCATGTGGATATCTTCCAGAGAGATATCATATTTGAAATCACCGGCGTCGATACGGCTGCGGATATTGAGCAGTTCGGCCCGGATGGCCTCTGCCGTTTCCTGCGGGATGATCCCCGCCGCCGCCAGCATTTTCACATGAGCTCTGCTGCCGTCGATATCGTGGCGGTAAAGCCGCTTGTCAAAAGAGATCGATTCTGAATAACGCGCCACCTCGTCACGGGTGTCCGAACTGAATCTGCCGCCCCAAAGAGCCATAATAACACATCCTTATAGAAATATTGATCGGGAATTTTTTATTGCTTACTTAAATATACAGCAAAAAGGCCGTTAATTCAACACGGAGGGAAGCAACCGGGGACAAAAAAAGGGAAAAATCGCAAAATAATCGTTAAAAAAATGATTTTCGCCTTGCAATTTTGACCGTCAGTAACTATATTCTCTTTGTAATATTGTAAAATTTGACGGCACTTGACGGCCATGCTGTGCTGTTGAAAAACTTTTTGTGCCGTAAGAAAACAAATTTAAGGATTTGAAAAATGAAGTTCGGTAAGTCTTTTATTCTGATTTTGCTTGTCCTGCTGTCTGTGAGTTTCGCGCCCCGCGCTGCGGCGGAGGAACCTGCGGCGGACAAGGCTCAGGTGGTGCTGCGTCCTGTGATGAAACTCAGCCGGGGCATTGCCAATATCGCCCTCTGCTGGGCCGAGATCCCCATCAGCTGGTACGATACCAGCAATGAGATGGGCGGCATCGCCGGTATCACTTACGGCACGCTCAAAGGGCTCTGCTTCACGCTGGCCCGTGTGGGTGTCGGTCTGACGGATATCTTCACCTTCCCGATCCCCCTGCCCAACTGTCCGGATGATCCCACGGGATACGGCAGCGGGTACGGTCCCATCATGACTCCCGCCTGGGTGATCGACGTCGATCACGACTGGCAGAATTTCGTTTACAAACGCGAAGCGATCATTACCGATCAGAACTGATGACAGTCTCCCTCGCGGAGACAGCTGAAGGAGCGGGAAGATCCGGCAAAGGCAGGAATCTTCCCGGGAATGGGCAGGAGAAAAGTTTCCTGCCTCCTTTTTATCCGAAAATCCGATTTTGAACAAGACAACTTGTAATATATCTGAAATTTGAGAGTTTGAAAAATGAGTTTTTCCTGTGGTTTCGTCGGATTGCCCAATGTGGGTAAATCCACTCTTTTCAATGCGCTGTGCCGCGGCGGTGCAGAAGCGGCCAACTTTCCCTTCTGCACCATTGAGCCCAACACCGGTATCGTTCCCGTTCCCGATGAACGTCTGGAAGTGCTGGCCAAGATGGAAAAATCCGGCAGGATCGTTCCCTCCAGTTTGAAATTCATCGACATTGCCGGTCTTGTCCGGGGTGCCAGCCAGGGTCAGGGACTGGGCAATCAGTTTCTGGGACATATCCGCAATGTGGATGCCGTTGCCCACGTCGTCCGCGTGTTCAATGACGGGGATGTCGTCCATGTGGACGGTGACTTTGATCCCGTCAGCGATCTGGAGACCATTGAAACGGAACTTCTGCTTTCCGATCTGGAAATGATGGAAAAACGCCGGGATAAAGCCTACAAGCTGGCCCGCACCAACGATGCGGATGCCAAATTTGAATACGAAGTCATCCGCGGCATCTGCGAACAGCTGGCCGAAGGCAGACTGCCCGATATCGACAGAGAGAATGAAAAGGTCATGAAGATCGTTGATACCCTTGAGATGCTCACGCTCAAACCCTCTTTTGTCTGCGCCAACATCGGTGAAGATCAGCTGGACAGCATCGAAGAGGATCCCAAATTCCAGAAACTCAAAGCCTTTGCCGCCGAAAGAAACATGGAAGTCATCCCCGTTTGTGCCAAACTGGAGGATGAACTCAGCCGCCTTGATCCCGAAGAGGCCAAAAGTTTCATGGAGGATATGGGCCTCAAATCCTCCGGTCTTGACAAAGTGATCCAGACCGGTTACCGCCTGCTTAACTACATCACCTTCTTCACAGCCGGTCCCATGGAGTCGAGAGCCTGGACCGTCATCAACGGCGCCAAAGCCCCCGAAGCAGCCGGTAAGATCCACACGGATCTTCAGAGAGGATTTATCCGTATGGAAACAGTCTCTTATGAGGACATGGTCTCCTGCGGCAGCT
>JAFVYP010000035.1 GCA_017508555.1 Lentisphaeria bacterium | reverse complement strand
GGGGCCGAACGTCGGCTCCGTTATCTTTCTTTTCGCGGGAAAAGAGGTTTTTCCCCTCCCCACACCCCACCCCTTTTCGAGAAAAGCGAAGTATTTTTAGTTTTATATCATTGTATCTACCCGTATCGGGAACAGAGCCTATTTCAAAAACCGCCCCGATCGGGAAAAGCGGTGTGTTTTGTATTTTTTATGGGTCTGCCCCTGCCGGAAACAGAGTCCAAAAACAAAACAGATCCGACCCCCCGCAGGAAACCGGATCTGCTTTCAGTGTTGTTCAACACCCCGGAAAATTACTTCGCCATGGAGTTGAGCAGTTTGTCAGCCTGAGACTTTTTGTTGGCCGCGCGGTTGGGATGGATGGTACCGGTCTTGGCCACTTTGTCCAGCTTGCTGGAAAATTTCTTTGCATACTCAGCAGCAGCTGCGGCATCACCGGCAGCAACAGCAGCACGCAGATGCTTTTCGATGGTCTTGAGCTCGCTGATGCGGGCACGGTTGCGGAGATTAGCCGCCTGGCTGGTACGGATGCGCTTGATAGCGGATTTGATGTGAGCCATTGTTACTTTTCCTTAAACTTTTATGACTATAATCACTTGAAAAAAATCAACCAACTCTTTTTCCTGAACATGCACTCCTTTTTTCCGGCCGGAAACATAGAGGATGAGATGTCCGGCCATCCTGTCGGGACATGTCCATTTCATTAATGTATCACCGTTTCAGAAAAATTCAAGCCCCGAAAACACTTTATTTGCAGCCGTAATGGACAAAAAATGCCCTTTACGGAAAAATTCACACCTTCTTTTATTTGTAAATTCAAAACCGACATGCTACATTAAGACAAGTAAAACATTTGCCTTGAGGATACTTATGAAAGTTTTTGCCATAATCGCACTTGTACTCGCCGTCGGTTATTTCGGCTTTGCCCGTTATCAGCAGCTGGAAAAAGCTAAGATCGAAGCGGCTGAAGCAGCCCGGATCGCCGCCGCTGAGGAAAAACACAGATCGGATCTGGCTCTCCGCGTGGCCGAAGAAGAGAGAAAACGTCAGGATGAAGAGGATGCCCTCATCGCCGCTGAGGAAAGATTCCGCGCTTCCCAACAGCAAAAGAGCTTTGCCGATGCCGCTCAAAAAAAACAGCAGGCCGTCCAGGCCGAACTGACCCGGAAAAAACAGGCTAAACAGCTTCAGCTCAATCAGAAAATGCAGGAGCTGCAATCTCTCAACGCTCAGCTGACAGCCCTTGAAAATCAAATCGCCAACGGCAGCGCCGCACGCACTTCGCAATATACCAATCAGCGCATACAGCGTCTTCAGCAGCTCATCCAAGCGGAGGAACGCCGGGAAAAAGAGCTGCAGCACGAGGTCCTTTCACGGCAGAAAAACGCCCTGATGATGCAATGTTATGCCCACTGCATCCTCAGACACCAGGTTGACTGCCGCGTTCAGATGGGCAACGAAACCAAAAGGACGCTCCACGGAACCTATCACAAGATATGTCCCATTCCCGCCCATCGCAGATCCAAGCGCGTCGAGTACTGTAAATACTATGACAAAAACGGTTACTGGTTCGTCCGTTTCGTCTGCGACAAACACAGAAACAGCTGGACCAGAGAAAAAATCGCAGAATTCAAAGATCTTTATCAATTCAAACGCGATGAATTTGTCGGCAGTAATGCCAGAAAACAGCTCAGAGACTGTCAGCAGATCCTTTCCCGCAGACGCGCCGAACTGCGTACGCTGCAGTCCCAGCAAAGGAAAACGCCCACAGTCAACCACACGCTCCATGCCCGGCGCGCCGCGTTGAACAATCAGATCAACAATACGCAAATGGACGTCGAAAACCTGAAACGGGAGATCAGCCAGATCCGCTGATCCCGCCCCCCGATTTTTCCCTGAAAACAGAAAAACGGAATACTTTCCTGTGTATTCTGTTTTCTTTTTTGTTCAAAAGGGTGTATATTATCCTTTTGACGCAATTACCCTTTCTTCTGCGGAAGGATAACTTTTTGAAGGATATTTTATGGACGACCTTATTCAATTCCGTGAACTGGGCCTGTCGGATGTCACTCTGGACGCTCTGCGCGTCAAAGGATTTACCGCACCGACTGCCATCCAGGCGCTGGCCATCCCCGGACTGCTTTCCGGTTCCCGCGACCTGATCGGACAGGCCCAGACCGGAACCGGCAAAACCGCCGCATTCGCTCTGCCCATTCTGGAAACGCTCAAGTGCAGCAAAAAAGTACAGGCCCTGATCCTTGCCCCGACACGGGAACTCTGTATCCAGATCGCCGATGAGATCGAGTCTCTCAAAGGAGCCAATCCCCTGCGTTCCGCCCCCCTTTACGGCGGAGAATCCATTGAAAACCAGTTCAGGAAACTCAAGCAGGGCGTGGATATCGTTATCGGTACCCCCGGACGCATCATGGACCACATGCGGCGGGGAACGCTGAAACTGGATGCCCTCAAATTCGCCGTTCTGGATGAAGCGGATGAAATGCTGGATATGGGCTTTGTGGAGGATATCGAAGCCATCCTCTCTGAAACCAATCCCGACAAGCGGATGCTGATGTTCTCAGCCACCATGCCGGGGGAAATCAGCAAGATCGCTGAAAAATTCATGCAGGATCCGGAGATCATCCGCACGATCCCCGAAGCCGTCTGCACAGATCTTGCCGAACAGTTTTATTACGAAGTCAAACGGGAGGATAAATTTGCCGCCCTCTCGCGCCTGATCGACATCCATCCGGATATGGCCGCCCTGGTTTTCTGCAGAACCAGAGTGGATGTGGATGAACTGACCGAAAAACTCAACACCAAAGGCTATAATGTGGAGGCGCTCCACGGCGATATCGCCCAGGCTCAGCGCACCCGGGTCATCAACCGTTTCAAAGCCCACAAATTCCGTCTGCTGATCGCAACGGATGTCGCCGCCCGGGGGATCGACGTCAGCAATCTCACACATGTTATCAATTACTCCATCCCCCGCAATGCAGAGGTGTATATCCACCGGATCGGACGGACCGGCCGCGCCGGAAATAAAGGCGCCGCCATCACTTTTGTCACCCCCGGAGAGGTCCACCGTCTTTCCCTCATCAAAAAAGAGGCCAAAGCCGATATCATCAAAAAAGAACTCCCCGGAGCCAAAGAGATCATCGAAGCTAAAAAACAGCGCTTTGCCGAACAGCTTTCTGCGCTGATCGACGCCGAAAAACACAGAGACTGCATCGGTTTTGCCGAAGAACTGCTCACCTTGACCGACAATCCGGCAGAGGCCTTTGCCGCTGCCTTGAAAATGATGTTCAAAAACGAGCTTGATCCGGCCAATTATCCTGAAATCGGCGCCAAACCCAAACAGAAAAAAACCGACCGCAAGGCCTGGGAAGCTGATGCCGGAGATCCCAACCACACCCGCCTCTACATCGGCATCGGCAAAAATGACAACTTCGGCGCGGTCAAAATGCTGGATCTCATCTGGGAACTGGCCCGCATTAAAAAGGCCCGAGTGGGAAAAATCGACTGCTTTGACCGGTTTTCCTTCATTGATCTTGAACCGGAAGATGCCGCCGTTTTTATGAAAAATGCCCGCAGTGCCGGCATCAATGTCCATCCCGAACAGGGACGGCAGGAAAAGGCGCCCATGCCCGCTGAACACAGGAAAACAGAATCCAAAAACAACGGCAAAACAGAAAAACGGACAGAGAAAAAAACAGGAAAACCTGCGTCCAGGACCCGTTCCGGCTCCGCCCTGCGCAACTGGGTCGCGGATTTTTCTGAGGACATCCCCTTCAAAGAAAAACGCTCTTCCCAAAAACAGAAAAACAAAAACAGATAAAGGAGTTCCTGACCATGACAGAAACTTTTGCCTCCCACATCGCCTATTTTGCTCAGTTCGCCCCCGTCTGGGGACTGCTCATCATCTTTATTTTTATGACCATCGAAAGCTCTTTCATCCCCTTCCCCAGCGAAGTGGTGATGATCCCCGCAGGCTTCCTGGCAGCCCGGGGCGAGATGCAGACGGGCAACCTCTGGATCGACTGTATCCTGGCCATCCTCGCAGGCACAGCCGGCAGTCTTTCAGGTGCTTTTATCAATTACTATCTGGCGCTTTATCTGGGACGCTCCGCGCTTCACAAGTACGGTAAATACTTTTTCCTTAAAGAAGAGACCGTTCTCCGGGCGGAGGAGGTGTTCCGCGAGTACGGCGCAGCGGCAACCTTTGTCTGCCGTCTGCTGCCCGGCATACGCCAGCTGATCTCCATTCCCGCAGGACTGGCCAAAATGAAGCTGGGCAGTTTCACCTTTTTCACAGGGCTGGGAGCCGGGATCTGGGTGGTCATCCTCACCGCCATCGGCGCGTGGCTGGGACATCTTTCCGGCAACATGGATTATCCCACGCTGGTCAACAAAGGCAAACTGCTGATTGCCGATCACTACGGCTGGATCATTGCGGCGCTGCTGGTTTTCGGTGTGATCTATATCCTTATCCATAAAAGAGTGATGAAGCGCTCCGTCTCCTCTGAAAACGAAAGTGCCGACGCCTGAAATGTACGCCAAGACCATCCGAGCCGCCTTTATCAGTTCCATGCCCGTACTGATGGGATATCTCACCATGGGCATGGCCTTCGGTATCCTGCTGGCCACACAGGTCAGGGCTGCCAATGGGTTCACCGCCCTTGTTATGAGCATTTTCACCATTTCAGGCAGCATGCAGTTTGCCGCTGTGGATATGCTCCGCAACAGTGAAAACTACTCCCTGCTGCTGACCGCCCTGCTGGCATTGATGATAAATATCCGCTATGCCGTTTACGGGCTGCCTTTTCTGCGGATATTCCGCCCCTATGTCCGTCCCCTGCGCTGGTATCTGATCGGAACGCTCACCGATGAGACTTACGCGATCGAAACTCAGGATAAACGGCACGGCAAAGACAAGCAGATCTATCTTTTCTGCGTGGCTTTTTTCGATCACATGTACTGGGTGGCCGGTTCCGTCATCGGGGCTGTTCTGGGAAAAATGATCCCTCTGGCCTGGACAAAAGGCATCGACTTTGCCATGGTCGCTCTGTTTATCGTTGTGCTGGTGGATCTCTGCCGTGAAAAGGCCAATCATATTCCGGCCGTGATCGGAGGGACGGTCACAGCAGGCGTCCTGCTGATCTGTCTGCAAATTTGTCCCGGACACATCAACAAGATCCTGCTGCCGGCCATGTTTCTGGTGATCGTCATTCTGCTGGCGCTGAAAAAGAAACTTTCTGACAGGGAGGTACTCCAATGACCACACATCAATGGCTTATGATCGCCGTCATGGCGGCAGTGGTGATTTTTTTGAGAGCCTTTCCCTTTCTGCTGCTTTCCGGAACAAAGCGTCCCCCCGCCCTGCTTTTTTATCTGGGGAAAGTCCTGACGGCGGCGGCCATCGCCATGCTGGTCGTTTACAGCCTCTTCGGCGTGCTGGATCACAGCCGCTCCGGCTGGAGCAATCTGCCCCCCGGTCTGCTGGCTGGCTCCGTCACCGCTCTCTTGCAGTATTTTTTCAAAAATCCCCTCGTATCCATCATCGCGGGAACCGCCGTTTACATGCTCCTGATCGCCTGACCACCGGTTTTTCCGGCATCACACAAAAAGAGCGCACTTCTGCCGGGCGGAAGCATCGGGAACAGTGTAGTAAAGAGACCAGGAGCCGCTGCGGCAAAACAGCGCTGCTCCCTGAACGTAACCGCACCAGTCCGCTGCAAGATCGAAGGGATAAACGCCCTGGCCCAGCAGCAGGGAAACGATGATGATATCGTGGCTGGTCAGGATCATCCGCGGAGAATTGAAATCAGTCCGGATGAGAAAATCAAGCAGTCTGTCTGAATACGCTTTCAAAGGGATCATCCCCTCCGCGCCGCCCGTGGTGAAATATTGCCGGAGCAGAGCGCCGAGGGTCCCGTTTTCAATGACGCGCCCCAGAGTCTCCTCCTCCTCAAAAAGGGAGGTATCGCGGATCTGCGGATAAGTCCCGATCTCCACCGGATCAAATCCGCCCCCCTGCATCAGAGCCCGGGCCGTCTCACGGGTCCGTCTGCGGGGAGAGGCGCCGAAGGCGGTTTTTCCCATGCCTTTCAAAAAAGTACCGTATGTCTGCGCAAGGTCAAAGCCCTCCGGCGTCAGACCCGGATCCAAAGTACCGTTTTGCAGAGACTCCCGGATGGAATGCCGCAGAAGCAGCACCGTTTTTTCAGACCCTTCCGACAGGGCCGGGATATCTTTGAAGGAAAGGATCTGCTTTTCGATTTTTACACAACTCATATTTTCCCCAGAAAACAAACAGAATACAGCCGCTTCCGGCATCGGGAAAATATACACTGTTTTCTCCGGAAAATCAAGCATTCCGCCTCTTGAAAAACGCGCTGTTCCCGACAAGGGTAGATGGCATCGGGGGAAGAGGGCCGAACGTCGGCTCCGTTATCTTTCTTTTCACGGGAAAAGAAGTTTTCCTCTTCCCCCGACCCCCCAACTCTTTTCAAGAAAAGCGAAGTATTTTCAGTTCTGTATCATTGTATCTACCCATATCGGGAACACAGCCAGGTATTTTTAGTTTTTTACCCTCGAATCTACCCGTATCGGGAACAAAGCCTTGAAAAAACAGCTGGCCTGTGCTACCTTTTATCAGGATAAAAAAATTCTTCCGTTCAGGAAAACGATGCAGGATAAAGAAAGGAAAAAATGAAGAAAAATCTTTTGTATTGTGCCGCGGCCCTGCTGGCGGCGGGACTCTTTTCCGGTTGCGGTGAATCCCCCACCGACGCAGTCAAAGCATGGCAGAACGCCGTTATCGCCGGAGATGTGGAAAAAGCCAACAGCCTCTGCACCTCCAACATGCACACCAAAAACAAATTAACCATCGCCATCATGAAACTGGAACGCGACAGAAATGACGGTCCCAGGATCCGCGATATCAAAAGTGCCAAGTTCGTTGAGGAAAAGATCGAAGGCGAGGCCGCCACTGTCAAGTTCCATACGGAAAAACAGTCCGATCAGGAGATCACACTCCACAAAGTCAACGGCAAGTGGCTGATCGACTCAAAAAAATAACAGTTCCCGGATACGCCTCCCGTTTCCGCAAAAACTGTTGTTTGCAGGAATGGGAGTTTTTTTATTTGTAAATCAGCGGCTGATATGTTATTGTATATGACAGACATTTGTATTTCTGTCCAGAAAAAAACAACAGGGGGTGTTTCTGTATGAAAAAAAGCAGTCTGTTTCTCGGGTTCCTTTCAGCTTGCGCCGCCGGCAGCATGACCGCCGGAGAGATCAAAACCGTGGAAACCACCACGACGACCACTCTCATTTCACAGAAAGTCGTCACACGGACCGAAAAGATCCAATGGTCACCATTCAAAGTCTGTGTGCTTGATTTCACCGTCACCGATATCGTCGGCGATAAACGCTTCAGAGATCAACACAACCGCGCCATTTCCATTCCTGCCCAATCCACCCTCAATGACGCCGACCGCAAGTCCATGAACAGCGTCATGCAGGGGTTCGTCAGAATGATCGACGCCTGGGACAACACCAAAACGAACAAGGCCAACAGAGTCACCCAGATCCAGGACAACCGTTTCGACCGCGCCAGAGCCCTCGATCTCTACCGGAGCGTTGTCACAGGAACGCCCCGTCCCATGGTCATCGGCGCGGATTACCTGTCAGCCTATCTGAGCAAATACAATCAGGTGTTTTCCTGCGTGGATCGCTCCATCGTTTCCGCCGCCATGGAAAAACTCCGGCAGGATCCGGAATTTCCACGGGATTTCATGCTCAAACTGGCACGGGAAACCGGCGCTACGCACCTGATCTACGGGACAGTTTCCGATCTGCGTACACGGCACAACAGCTTCAAGGGATACGGCATCGAAACAAAAACCACCAACTACCAGCTGGATGTGATGATAAAACTGGTGGATCTGGCCGCCCAGGGAACTGTTTACGGAAACGTTTACACCGGAACTTACAGAGAACAGCGTCCCGTCAGCTCCTCTCAATTTGATGACAATATTTTCCAGTCCCTCATGACCTCCGCGCTTCAGCAGGCCGCCGAAGATCTGTATGACGCCTGCCGCCCGGGACGGAAAAACAAAATCAAAGTCACTCCGCTTCCCTGTCGGGTGACGGTCAATGTCACAGGCGGCATGTTTTTCAAACCTTCCAGCGCGGAAATCTTTCTGGATGATACTTTTGCCGGAAACGGCAACACCTCTTTTCTGATCCCCCAGGGCCCCTGCACACTGACCGTCAAGGCCGCAGGATACAAAACCAAAACGCTCAAAATCAACGCCCGCAACGAACAAGTCATTCAGGTCAAACTGGAAAAATAAAATTTTTCAAGGAAAAACAAATCATGAAAACAATGCGATTTTCTCTCCTTCTCCTGACCCTCTTTGCAGTCACGCTCCTTGCCGCCGCCGACAAACTGGCCATCGCCGAACCTGTGGGCAAAGGCGGCGTCAAAGCCAAAGATATCGAAGCCTTCTGGGGAATATTGGAGTCCTCCGTCAAGTCCGATGAATACAAGCTTATCTCCCGCAGCGCCCTCAAACAGATGCTGACAGAAATCGGCCTGACCACCAGTTCGGATCTGGTCAATCTCAACTCCTCCCAGAAAGCCAAACTGGGACAGATCGAAACGGTCAAATATATCCTCGTTTCCGAAATCGCCAAATTCGGCAGCCGTTTCAACTGCACCATGCGGATCATCGACTCCTCCACCGGTGAGGTCGATACGGCCCGTACAGCCAATCTCCGCTTCAAAAATCTGGATGAACTGGCCGACAAGATCGAAGCTGTCCTTGAAAAAATGCTTTCCGATGAGAAACAGCTGATGCGTTCGGCCATCCTCGCTCCCCGCATCAATGTCTCCCCTGTCCCCGACTATCTGGCTCAGGATTTCAATACACGTATGGAAAACGCTCTGCTCAACAACGGCGTGAGACTCCAGAACCTGAAATCTGTTGACAGGATACTCCGGAAAAACAACATCGGCAATCTGGCGGAACTGGAACCCAAAATGTGCCGCAAGGTGGGAAATCTGCTGGAAGTCCAATATCTGATCCAGCCCACCATCACACGGTTTGAGATCGTCAAAAAGCCCTATTATGTTTCCGAAACAGGCGCAAGAGGTGTGCGTTTTCTCGGTTTTCTGGAGGGCAATATCCGCATCATCGCGGTTTCCACCGGCGAGATCGCTGCCAGCATCCCCTTTGAAGAACAGGTCAATTTCAGATATGTCAGCCGCGCCATCACACGGGACTGGACCATCAAGGATTACGGCAAATATCTTATCAAATCCGTCATGCAGAAAAACATCGTTCCTGAAATGGTCAAAGTCAAAGCGCTCAAAGGGAAATAAAACATGAACAAACTCTTTCTGACAGTTTCTGCAACTCTTGTTTTTCTGCTCTGCGGCTGCTCCACCATCGTCAACGCCCACTTGCAGAAGAAGGATATGATGACCGCTTACGAAACGGGCAACAATCAGGCAGCGCTCACAACTGTCAACAACAAACTGGCCCCCTCCGGCTGGGGATCTGTGGTCAATACCGGTGATGAGATCCACTGGCGTCTGGAAGCCGGGGCACTCAATTTCCATCTGGGCAACTTCGAGCAGGCGGTCAAACATTTTTCCATCACAGAACGCCTGATAAAAGAGTACGATGACAGAGCCGTCATCAGCGCCAGAGACGCCGCCGCCGAAGCCGGAGCTGCCCTCACCAATCTCAATGCCCTGCCCTACCGGGGACTCTGCCGCGACAGGATCGCCCTTTGCTTCTATCAGTCTCTGGCGTATCTGGGCTGCGGAAAACAGGATTCTTTCAGAGTCCAGATCAAACGGCTCCGCAACGCCCAGAACCAGGTCCTTCAGGATTACAGAAAATTCTTTGAACAGGAAAAAGCGGAGATCGCCGCTGCCCGGAAAAAAAATCCGGGCGCAGCAAAGAAAGCGGATAGAGCTTCGGAATCCGACTTGACCGGCAATCCTCAAAATGCGGAATTTTCAGAAGGACTCCAAAATGTCCGGAAGATCGCCAACAAGGGTTACGGCAACTTTCTCAATCCCGCCGCCATCTTCCTTTCGGGCTTGAGTTCCGTCAGAGACGGCGACTATGAAAATGCCCGGATCGACTTCAAACGTCTCTATGAAGCCATGCCCGGCAATCCTCTGGCACAACAGTATTATGCCACGGTCCTGCGCAAAACCGGCAGACCTCTTCCGCCGGCGCTCCGCAGGGTGCCTTCCTTCAACTTTCCCCTTGAGCGGGACTGCGTTTTTGTGATCTCCGCCTTGGGAAAAAGCGCCGCCTTCAAACAGATCTCCGTTTATTTTCCTGTGATGACCGCCTGGCCCATGTGTGAATTTTACGATCCGCCTTTCAACAGGATGACCGTCCATTCCGGCCCGGCGGCCCATCCGGCTTACATACTGGCTGATATGGACGGCATCATCGCCCAGGAGTTCAACGAACGTCTGCCGATGATGATAACCCGTATCGTCATCAGTACTGCCATCAAAGAGGCTGCCAAATATGCGGGAACCTACGCCGCCTCAAGAGAAAATGCGCTGGCCGGAGCCGCTGTCTATGTCGGCAGCTCCATCTATACGGCCATGATGAACACCGCAGATACCCGCAGCTGGGAGATCCTCCCCAAAGAGTTCCACCTGACCCAGCTTCCCCTGCCTGCGGACAGAAAACTCAAAATCACGCTCTCCGGCAGAGAAAAAGCTGTCCGGGAGATCGAACTGCCCGAAAACTGCCGCTCCGCCGTGGTCTTTGTCAACGCGCCCGGCAGTGCCAATATCGCCTGTCACGTTCTTCCCCTGAAACAATAGGATACATCAAAAAATGAAAAAAAGACTTTTTATAACGGCTCTGGCCGCAGGAGCTGCTCTCTTTTGCGGATGCCAGAACACGGTCAACACCGTTGAAAATGCTGAAAAAAACATGACACCCAATACCATCAAAGAGACACGCTTTGTGACGGATGGATTCCTTCGGGACAGACTGGCTCTCAAAAATGTGACAACGGCCAGAAACGCAGGAGGTTTTCTCCGCGTCCAGCTTGAAGTGGTCAATATGCGTACCGGTGTCTTTGCCCAGGCCTGGAGCGGCATGACCGGAGAAAACCCCTATCAGATCCAGTACAAATTCGACTGGTTCGATCAGGACGGCATGCAGGTCCAAACCGTTCTTTCCAACTGGCGCAATGCCACAGTCATCCCCGGAGAGACCCTCTATCTTCAGGGCGTTGCCCCCTCTGTCAAATGTGCTGATTTCAAAATCAGCTTAAAAGAATTCAACCATTGAAAAACAAATCATTTTCGACCAAAGGAGTATTTTTTATGAAAAAATCCGCTTTTCTTTCAGCCGTCTTTTTCGTCGCCCTCCTCACCGGATGCGCCTCCACGGAAATCTATGATGATCCGGCCAAACAGCCGGACGATATCCGTGATGAGCAGGCTGTTTCCAGTGCGGAAATGAGAAAGAGCGCCATTGCCGCAGTCAATGACGCCCTGCAGGACGAGGATTTTCTGGAGTTTGTCAATAATTACAAAGCCAAATACAAAAAACGGCCGATGATGAAACTGGAAGCTGTCCGCAATGATACTGATACCCACATCAACACCACAGAGCTGACAGGTTTTGTGGAAAATGCCCTGCGCAAATCCCGCAAGATCCGCATCACACGCTATGAGGGGGACAAGCGCATGAAGAGCATCGGTGCTTCCCGCAACAATATCGACGACCCCAATTTCCGTCCCGAAACGGTGGCTCAGGAGGGAACCATCGAAGCAGCTGTCCTGATCATGAAACCCACGGTCATATCCAACACGGTCTCCTCCGGCAGGGCCAAACGCATCACCCGTACCTTCACCATCGAGATCGTCACCATCAACGGTGAACTGATCATGAAGAGCGATTATCAGCTGGGCTTCAAAAAGACCCGCGGCGTTGTCGGATGGTAAACAGGAGCGCGTATCATGGATCACCGCAAAATAATGGCAGGAGGATTTTTCCTTCTGCTCTTCCTGACCGGCTGCAACAATACGGCGGTGTTTGATTACAACGCCGCCTTGGGAACCATGGGCGTTTTCCGCGAAAAAGGGACCGCTCAAAAAACCGTAGCAGTCATGCCGTTTCTCGATCAGCGGGCCGTCAATCAGCCGGGTGTCGTTCCCCTCGATGATACAAACTGCTTTTTCTGGGGATTCTGCCCCCTGGTCTATGCCGGATTTACGGAAAAAGAGGAGCCTGAAAAAAGTGACCGTTTCGTCACTCTGAGACGTTTTCACTTTGATCCGCCGAACGATCTGGCCAATGCCGCTTTCCTCAGTCTGGAAAATTCCAACCTTTTTAAAAAGGTCACCAAAGCCTGTGACCGCGCGCAGGCTTCCGGCGCGGATTACATCTGGCGGGGCAAAATCATGGGAACAGGGTACAGCGGGAAGATTTATTCTTATCTGATAACCTATTTTCTCTCTCCCGCCCTCTGGATCATCGGATTTCCCAGCGGCTCTTCCACCTGCCGTCTGGGCGTTGCGTTTGAACTGGTCCGCAGCACCGATGGAAAAGTCGTCTGGAGTTACAATTACTCCGGTGAAGATTACATCTTCCACTGGATCTACTCCCGTATCGGACAAGATACCTCTTTATATCCCCGGCTGATGAAACAGGCGATGAACGCGGCCTTATCCAATCTGGCAGAAAAAATGCCGGCGCTTTGAAAGCTGCCGGCAAAAAAAAGTTCCGTTCTTCCTGAGAACGGAACTTTTTTTTGCTGTTTTCAATCTCCGATATCCCCCTCTTCCAGTCCAAGAGGCAGAGGCGCCGGACGTTCGCAGGTGCTCTGGATATCGATCCTGCGTCCCTCCTTCTGGGAACGGTCAAAGGCCAGCATGACCTCAAGGACATGGAAAGCCAGTTTGCCGTCTGCCCTGTGGGGACGGCCATTTTCAAGAGCCCTTGCCATATCAGCGGCGCCGATACTGCGGCCGTTGCCGGTACAGCCGTAAGCCAGAGGCACATCCTCCCACCGGGTAAAGCCCTTTCTGAAAAGACGGACAGGGCCGCCGAAGGTATTGGGATCCGGCACTTGCAGAGAGCCGTCCGTTCCGTAGATCTCAATGGGCGCATGTCCGTGATGATGCACATCAAAGCTGGCGATCATGGTTATCAGGACGCCGTTTCCGAACTCAATGACGCCGGCCTGATGGGTGGAGACATTGACGGGATAACGGTCATAAGGTTTGTATTGCGCCTGATATTCTTCAGAAACCTCTGCACCGTAAGTGCGGAAAGCCTCTCCCCGGCCTGTCATGGCAGTCACACTTTTGGCAGGCCCCAGCAGATTGACCAGAGCGGTCACATAATAGGGGCCCAGATCCAGCATGGGACCTGCGCCGTAATCATAGAAAAAGGGTGCATGTCCCCATTTTTCGGGTCCCCTTCCCTGAACGATGGCCGTTCCGGAAAGGGGGCGTCCGATCCAATTGTCATCCAGGATCTTGCGGACGGTCTGAAGGCCGCCGCCGAGAAATGTATCCGGCGCACAGCCGACGCGAACACCTTTTTTTTCCGCCAGAGTGATGACTTTGAGGGCATCGTCGATATCCACGCCGAAAGGCTTTTCAGAATAGACATGTTTGCCGGCACCGATCACAGCCAGATCGACTTTGGAATGTTCTTTGGGCGGAGTGAGATTGAGAACGATCTCAATTTCCGGATCAGCCAGCATCTCATCAAGAGACACGGATCTTGCGCCGAATTCCTCCCCTTTGGCAACAGCCCGTTCGGGAATGATATCGTGACAGGCAATCACTTCGATATTACGGAATTTTTTGGAGGCGGCAAAATATGTACTGCTGATCATGCCGCAGCCGATAATACCCAGTTTTGTCCGTTTCATCCTCACCTCTCCTTTATTTATTGCCGCAGGCGATCCCGTGGCCCGTCATGTAAGCGTAACTGCGGCGGAGCGCCTCTTTCATTTCCACTTCGCAATAATCCAGCTCGACGATCAGATTATCCACGCAGGCGGGAGCTGCGGCGGCAATGGAGGGGATATCCATCTGCCCCTCTCCCAGAGGATAAAGTTTGAGTTTTCTGTCGGGATAACCGTTGACGATCTCGACCTTGGCAGGATCCTGCTCATAGGTGCCGTCCTTGATATGCAGAGAAATGATCCTGTCGGCATAGCGTCTGACCATTTCCGCCGGATCATTGGCGCCGAAATTGCTGGACCAGAAGGCATCCAGCTGAAGTTTCATCCCCGGAACCATATCCAGGTAAATATCGTATTTCAGACGTCCGGAAAGTTTTTCAAATTCCCAGTAGTGATTGTGCTGAAAGAGGCACAGTCCGGCTTTGGTCACAGCTTCCAGAGCCTCATTGGCAAAATCGGCCGTCTTTTTGATGGCATCCAGATCTTTGAATTCTCCGGGACCAAAACCGCAGACGACTTTATCCAATCCCAGCTCTCCGGCCAGGTCGATGGCTTCAGAGATCTTGCCGGGATGGACCCACGGCGTGTGGCTGGTGGGCATTTCAAGTCCGAGATCATTGAGCATGGCACGGAAATCCCGGGGGGAGATCCCGAAAAATCCCGCAGGTTCAACTGTCTTGAAACCTGTTTCTGCGGCAAATTTCAATACTGACGGAAAATCCTTTTCAGAAAAAGTTCTGAGACTGTAAAGCTGAAGGCCGATTTTTCTTTCCATACCTGAATCCTTTCCTTTTTTTTCGTTTTTTTGACCTCAAAACTTGACTTATCGTTTTAAGGAGATATCTTATACTGCTGTTAAAATAGCACAGACAAAAAAAGTTTACAATTGACCGAAAGTACTATTTATTAACCATTCGTCACAATGGATATCCTTTCTCACGCAACCGGCCTGGAACTGGTGGGCTTTTTCAATGCCGGCTTGAATACCCTGCCCATCATCCCCTACACGCTCCCACCCGGCATGGAGCTGGTGGAACTGCTGACCGGCGGAAAAGTCTTTTTTGAACAGGACGGCCGCCGCCTGACTCTGGGGCGGGGAACTATTTTCTGGCATATCCCCGGAGACAGCACCATTTGGGATACGCCTCCTGAAGCCCCCTACAAATGTGCCGTTTTTCGTTTTTTCGTCAGGGAAAAACGCCGCCTTATGCCCCGGGTCTCCTTCTGGCGGGGAAGCGATTCCAGTCTGGAGGAATTTCTCAAATTTTCCCGCAGCTGGTTCGACAATACACCGGAGGATCCCCGTCTCTTTGCCTGGTGTGCCGCCACCTTGAGCGCCCACGCCTCTGCGCCGGACTGTTTCGGCGTCCGGCGCGATCTGCTTTCACACGCTTCACCGGAAGATCCCTTTGCCCGTCTCATCGCTTACATCGAAAAAAATCCCGCCGCCTCTCCCGACGTGGATACCCTCTGCCGGATCTCAGGCTTGAGCCGCAACCGCCTTTTCAAAGAATTCCGTCTGCATTTCAATATGACGCCTCATGCCTGTATGACAGCAAAACGCGTCGAAAAAGCCAAAAATCTTCTGGGAAATACAACAATGCCCATCAAAGAGATCGCAGGCGCCTGCGGATTTGACAATATCGAAGTCTTTTACAGAACTTTCCGTAAAGCCGCAGGCGTCACGCCCGGAGAGTACAGAAACGCCTGCGCCTCTTATTTTTTCCCGGATAAAAATATTTGATTTTTCAAGAGAATGTGCTATATTATCCAAAGAGACTATAAAAAAATATCATCTCAACCCCAAATAAGGAGATCACCACCATGTCCGGAAACACCTTCGACATCCACACCGTCACAGAGATCCGCTGCAAAAGCAACATTTACTTCGGCTGCGGAGCCATCAGCAAGATCAATGATATCGCCGATCAGCTGGTGCAGAAAAAAATCACAAGCGTTCTGGTCATCACCGGAAAAAGAGCTTACAAATCCACCGGCGCCTGGGATGTGATCGAACCTGCCCTGAGTTCCCGGGGGATCACCTATGCCATCTATGACAAAGTGACCCCCAATCCCACCACGACCCAGATCGACGAATCTGTGGCGTTGGGCAAATCCGTCAAGGCGGGAGCCGTGATCGCCATCGGCGGCGGCAGTCCCATCGACACGGGCAAGAGTGCGGCGATCCTGCTGGCCTGTCCGGAATACAATGCGGCGGAACTTTATGAAATGAAATTCACGCCCGCAAGTGCCGTTCCCATCGTGGCGGTGAACCTCACCCACGGCACAGGAACGGAAGCCGACCGTTTTGCCGTTGCCACCATCCTTGAAAAAGAATACAAACCCGCCATTGCTTATGACTGCATTTATCCCACCTGGTCCATCGACGACCCGGCCCTGATGACCGGACTTTCTCCGGAGCAGACCCGGTATGTGAGCATCGACGCGGTGAACCACTGTGTTGAAGCGGCTACAAGCAAAGCGGCCAGTCCCTTTTCCATTTCCCTCGCCCGCGAAGCGATCGCGCTTGTCGTGAAATATCTGCCTGCGGCGGAAAAAGATCCGGCCGATCTGGAAGCCAGATTCTATCTTCTCTACGCCTCCATGCTGGCGGGTATCTCCTTCGACAACGGTCTGCTGCACTACACCCACGCGCTGGAGCATCCCCTGAGCGGTGTCAAACCCGATCTCACCCACGGTCTGGGACTGGCCATGCTGCTGCCGGGCGTTATCAAATCCATCTACGCCGTCAAAGGCGGCATCCTGGCGGATATCCTGGCCCCCATCATCCCCGGACTCAAGGGAACCGCTGACGAGGCTCTCACTTGCGCCCGTGCCGTTGAAAAATGGCTGGCTGCAAGCGGCGCTCCCCAGAAACTGGCCGATGAAGGCTTCACCGAAAAGGATATCGACCGTCTGGTGGAACTGGCTTTCACCACACCCTCTCTGGGCGGACTTCTCTCTCTGGCCCCCAATACCGCTGACAAAGAGGCTGTCAGAGCCATTTACACGGACTCTATGCACACCCTTTGATGTTCTCAAGGACATCTGCGGCCGTTTCTCCGGAAACGGCCGTTTTTTTTGCGCACGGGGAGCAAGAAACGGGGGGATGGCGTGCAGACAGTGTTTGAACCGGAAAAACTTGTCCGACAAATGCGCCGCCCTCCGGAAACGGCGCGGCAGCGCAGCCGCAGAAAAAAATTGCTAAAATGTTATTTTCCTCTCATTTTCCGCTTGCATTTATTTTTTTTGTGTGATATAGTATTTCCAGTCAGAAAGGAAAATGTTGAATGAACGTCAAAAAAATCAAAGGACTGCTGAAAATCTGCTTTGAGCGCGTTGAAGCGTATTCTTTTGTTTTATTTGCGTTTTCCTTTTTGCTTCTGTTTTTGTCAGGTGTCTGCTCTGCGGCAGAAACCATTCCCCCCATTTCCGGCAGCGGAACTGAAAAGTATGCGCGTTCCCTTTCACAAAACAATGAATGTGAAGGACCGGTGCAGTATCAGCGGCTCAATCAGCAGCTGCAGCGGAATGTGAGAAATGTCCGTTCCGGATACAGACTCAATCTTCAGAGAGATCCTGTTTCAACGGGATTTTTGCACCGCGAAAATGTTTTGCTCACCGGCAGACATGAAGAGCTTTCTCATCTGCCTTATGAAGAGGTCCTGACGTATCGGGTCTATTCCAGATACGCGCTGCCCGTACGGGCCGGCCCCTATTCTCTCTTTGACTGAGCAATATCTGTTGCAGGAGCGGTTCCCCTTTTCCGGCCGCGAACCGCTCCCGTACAGCAGAATTGTCTCATCCACTCTGACGACAGCCGTCATTCTTCAGGAAACACACACGATTTGTATGTATCCGGGAAAACAGATCCAAAAAGATGAACAGCCGTTTTCCCTGCTTGAAAAGTGTATCGGGACGGCAAGCATCTGCGGTCGGAAAAACTGCAAAAAAAGAAAAGAGAGTATATTATGAGCTTCAAAGAATTCTGCAATAAGAACTGGGAAAACATCCTCTGCTTCGGCGCTGCCGGTTTGATGGTCCTCATCGGTCTGATCGCGTTCATCTGCATCTACGCCAGCAAATAATTCCTTTCGATATGCCAAAGCCCCGGAGAGATCAAACTCTTTCCGGGGCTTTTTTTGCCCGAATCACTTTTCTCAGGGCTGCATCAACTGACGGAACTCTTCAATGGAGATCTTCCGTCCATAGGGAGAAAGCTCAAAAGTTTCCGCATAAACGGCCTTTTTGCCGGCCTCTCCGTAAGTGGCAACAAGCGTCTCTCTTGCCGCGTTGGCGGCATTGACATACCTGGCACCCCAGTTGGCAATAAGGTATTCTTTTTTCTCTTCCCAGGACATTTTTCCGGGATCCACAGGCGTTCCCGTGTGTTCATAAGCCAGCCATTCATAAACCTGGGAAACGTGGCAGTCGAGCATTTGGCACTTTTCATCCATCACATCATCCACAATGATCGCGGCATCGTGACGGAAGGGACGGGGATCGGTAAAGGCATCGAAAACACATCCGAACACGGGATTGACAGCCGGAACAGGCGCATCGGGACAGAACAGCGGCACCTGCGTCAGATAAGCCGCATCCTGAACCAGCTGGGCCGTTGCCCGGTGGTCGGCATGATAGTCGCAGAGGCGGTGCGAAAGCACCACGTCAGGATTGAAATTCCGGATCAGACTGATGACCTTTTTCCGGATCTCAACAGAGGCTTCCAGTTCGCAGTCATGGTGTTCGGCAAAAACCTGATACTCTTCGATACCGGAGACAGCTTTGGAGGCCTGCGTTTCCAGATATCTGCGGTCGCGGAGCGCTTCGCGGGTCATGGAAAAATGTCCGCAATCGCCGTTGCACATGGAAACGAATTTAACGATGTGTCCCGCACGGGCCAGTTTAACGGCAGAACCGCCGAAACGGATGTCGGCATCGTCCGGGTGGGCTCCGATAATCAGAAAACGTTTGATCCTGTCAGCCATGATGATTTACTCCATAATGTTTTTAAGGTTATTGACGCTTTGGGCAAGGTCGATATAGGGATCGCGCAAATGGGTATCGTGTTCCACGAGGACCCACTTGCCGTACTTTTTATCTTTCAGAAACTGCGCCGTCTCCTGCCAGGGGACAAAACCGGGGTTGCTGCCGGCGCCCAATTCGCAGAAACGCAACCGTTCCGTCCAGACGGAAGAGCTTTCATCCATAAAAACGATATCCTTGAAATGGATGGCGGCAATACGGTCATAATACTGTTCCAGAGCTTTCATCACATTTCCGTTGGCACCGGCCAGATGACCGATATCCAGCAGCAAAGAGGCTTCGGGGACCTCTTTCATAAAATAATCCAGTTCCTCTTGGGACTCGATGATCGTGCCCAGATGGTTGTGCAGCGCGGCGGTGATATGATATTTGGCACAGGCGGCGCAGAAGGCTTTGGAACGGCGGATAAAGACGTCGATCCCCACATCTCTTCTGGCAGGACCGGGCATCAGCCAGGTATATTTTTTTCCCATGGCCGCCGTCGCCCAGATGCTCCGGGAGGGATCGCTCATGCGGACTGTGGCATAATCCATCCCCAGTTTACGGAAAGTTGCGGATTTTTCCATGACTTCCGCAGCATCCGTTCCCTCCAGACGCTCGATGCCGTCAAATCCGATCTCTTTGAGTTTGAGCAGACGGTCTTCCAGATCGTAATTGGCTCCGAACCAGATATTCATACCGTAATCGGCAACACCATACTTCATAAATCGCTTCCTTGTAAAAAATCATTTCAAATAATATTTGAATATCCTCCCCGGAACATCATTGACGCCGGGAAGGATCGTTTCCTCATATCGGATCATACCGGAGGCCAGCATCGTTTCCAGTGTTCTGTACACAGCAACGGCATGATAATCCAGTTCACCCTGAACAAATCCGCAGGGCCGGATGGCCTTGTCGCAAATATGTCCCAGATAAGCGCCGGGATAGGCCTCATGCCGTCCCAGACGCCTTCGGTCTTTTTGATGGCCTCCATCAAAAGGGGGGCGGCCTCTTTTTTACCGGCGTAAGCACTCCAGACGCACATGTTTTATTTTCCTTCCTCAAAAAAGTTTGCGGCGGAGCATTTCAAGCTCACCATTCCGCTTCTGCTGTTCTTCAGCCGTCAATCCGACGCCGTTGAGATCCCGAAGATTTTGAGAAACAACGCTGCCATATCCGAGGACCTCTGCCAGCGTCAGATCTCCCCAGGGCAGAAAATCAGGTATATTCACAGCGATGGTGAAAAAATTCTTTTCCGGAGCCGTCTCTTCGCTCAAAAGCGTTGCAGGCGCATCCTTTTGGATCACGCGGGCAAAGCCGGAGCAGAGCGCATTGGCAAGCAGAGCTGCCGTTCCCGCCTCTTTCACGCCCAGAAGAACGATCTCTCCGGCATCCAATTCTTTCTGAAGAGCCTCTCTCAGCGCCAGAAGATCAAAGATCCATTCCCCCATCAGAGAGCGGCCGATCCACAGCAGCTGACGGAAAAATTGATGGTGGACACCCGCCATGCCGGAAGGAAGAGCCGTTTCACCTGTTCCGAAAAGATCAGGCAGCACCAGGGAGTATCCCTGTGCCAGCACCTGACTGAAATCCTCCTCCGTCAGCGCGGCTTTGCCTTCAGGGTGGAGAACGATGCAGATTTTTCCGGGCGTACCGCCTTCGTAATACAGAAAAGGAATAAGGTGATCCCCCGCTTCAAGGACAAAGCGTTTGACACCGTTCTGCGCCGCATAACGGTACAGTTGATACGCCGCCGGCTGTTCTCTCAAACGGAGAAGTTTTCTCAATCCCACCCGGAGCGTTTCAGCTGAAAAAGTTTCTGTTTCAAGCATTTTTTGCCGCAAAACCGCTCCCTTGCGGCGGTTGATCCTGCGGATGGGCGCCACAAGATCAGGCCTGTCTTCCGGCTTTTTGAAAAGGTGCAGCGTCTCTTCGGCAGGCAGATCGTATTCATATTCCGCCACGGGAGCGCCGCTTCCCTCGCCTTTAAGCGCCCAGAGAAAATGTCCCAAAGCGGCCTCACGCTGCAGATCAGAGTAGCCGTGATGACGGTCCGCAATGGTATAGGCGATATTTTGAGGCACGCCCAGTTTCTGATAGATTTTTTTGACCGGCGTGAAACTTTTGAGCATTTCACCCACGCTGAAATCATGGTTGCCGTCGTAAAGGGCATTGCCGATACGCAGCATGCGGGGACAAATCAGCGCCAAAACGCCGCTGACTTCTGTAAAAGTCAGCACATCCGGCAGGAGTTCGCAAACACAGTTGATACCGTAAGCATAGGCCTCGAAAGAGCCGACACACACCACCGGCATAGCGGCGATGATGCGCTCATCCAGAGCCGAGAGCCAAAGGGTCTGATTGCCGCCGCCGGAGGCGCCTGTGGCGCCGATCCTATCTTTGATGACAAAGTCAAGAGACTGCAGAAAATCAATACCGCGCATGTTATCGACCACCTGCTGTCCCATCAGTGTTTCACCGGTATTGAAAACAGAGGCACCGAGCACACCGCCGTGATATTCGGCCTTGCGGCACTCCGTGGCCCGTTCATAAGTTCCCCGGGCATCCACGGAAAGACAGACGATCCCGTGCATGGCCAGATTGGCCGCAAGAGCCTGATTGCTGGCCGCGAACTTGCCTTCAGGATTATGCCCGTGCATCAGCAGAACGGCCGGGAAGGGACCTTTTCCCTCCGGAACATAAAGCAGTCCTGTCACATAAACCCCGGGTTCACTGCAGTACATCACCTTTTCGATGCGGAATCCTTTCTGGGGAACAGTTCCGAGATACCGGGGAGCAAGGGGGATACTTGCGTCATAGGTTGTTCCCAATTTGTTCCACAGTTTCTGCCGCAGAGCGGATTGAAAGGCCTTGAGTTCCTCCGCTGTTCCAATCAGATCCAGCTGATTGATCCGCGCCAGACGTCCGGCCTCATACCGGATCAGCCGGTTCACCTGACACTCCGGCGACATATTCATATTTGTCACTTCGGCCCGGGGAAAAGCCGGCAGATCAAAATTCCAGACTTTGACATTTTGGATCATCATTTATCCTCCACGGTATAAAAAACGCGCTGTTCCCGACAAGGGTCGATGGTATCGCGGGGAGGGGAAAAACCTCTTTTCGCGGGAAAAGAGGTTTTTCCCCTCCCCACACCCCACCCCTTTTCGAGAAAAGCGAAGTATTTTTAGTTTTATATCATTGTATC
>JAFVYP010000006.1 GCA_017508555.1 Lentisphaeria bacterium | reverse complement strand
GTCTCTGCCGATCAGACCGCAGGTATTTACAAGCTGGCTCAGGGCGCAGGCTCTTTTGACGGATACGTTTCCGTTTACTGCGGTTCTGAATATATGGGCTTCATGTATGCCAATGATGAAACCATTCTTATTGAAGGCGTCGAATATCAGCTTGATCTGAGCGATGCCGGAGATTTGACATTGACAGTCAGCGAAGCAGTACTGCTGCCTGATCTTTACTTCAGCAATGTTGAAGTCAGTGATTCCTATAGCAGTGCGGAAGAGATCACGATCTCCTTCACCGTTGCCAATCAGGGGCTTGCTGCGTCGGAAATCTCTTATATCACTTTGAGCGTTATGTCATTGAATGGTTCAACGCCCATTGACACCGGGATCGACCTGCCGACCCTGGCAGCCGGAGAAAGCCGCACGTTCACTTATACGATTTCTGCCAATATGCTTTCAGCAGGTGAATATAATTTGACACTCAGCATCGACCCCGAAGAGACTCTCGGCGAAAGCAATGTCAGCAATAACTCCGTCTGGCAGAGCTTTGGCGTCTATGTCCCGACTGTTGCAGACGCTTACGAACCCAACAACAGCTTTGAAAGCGCGGCAGATCTGGGAAGTGTCGATAATGGAATCACCATAGACACTCTTTCCATCCACACAAATGATGATGACGATTATTTCAAATTCACCGTTAGCGAAATGGGGCTTTTTTCCATCTCAACAGATGGAACTGAAGGAGATACCGTCCTTTACCTTTACGATGCTGAAGGTAATCAAATCGCTTACAATGATGACGGCGTCAACGGCAATTTCTCCCTGATCTCCACGTCTCTGAATGCCGGTGATTATTTCATCAAGGTGCAAAGTTACGGCCATAACAGCACGATCACGGATTACTCTGTCAGCATTGATGTGCTGGCCGGCAGTGTTTGGATCTATCTGGATGACCAGTTGATCGAAGCCGCCGACAGTTTTGACGGAAAAGTCCTTGATCGCGGTTACGACATGTATGTTTACGACGGCGGCACGGCGACCGATACGACCGTCGATGGCGGCTATCTGTATGTGTACGACGGCGGCACGGCGACCGATACGACCGTTGATGGCGGCTCTCTGAGAGTTTCCGACGGCGGCACGGCAACAAATACGACCGTGAATGATGGCGGCGATCTGTTTGTTTACGACGGCGGCACGGCGACAAATGTCACTGTTTACGGGAGGAAAGAAGAGGAATATGGAGAACCGATTGGATGCCTTACCCTCTTTGACGGGGCTGTCGTTGACAACATAACGCTTTACGGCGGAAGACTTTACTTAGCTGGTGGCACGGCTAATAATGTTAATTTATTCGAAAATGCGAACTTGGGCGGTGACTGGGAGGCGCCTGCTTCGATCAACGGTTTGACCATCCATTCAGGCGCAAAAACTACTATTTCTCCTGCTGTTAATAATGCAGATATAAAAAATATATCCGTCTGTTCCGGTGGAGAGCTGACCCTATACTACAACACATATGACGGCGGTCTGACCGTTCAAAATGGCGGGAAGGTCTTTTTTGAAGGTGGTGACGATCTCAGCAACGCAGATATCAGCGGCTATCTGTATGTTGCTGATGGAAGCAAACTCTCTGATACAATCGTCTCAGCAGACGGCATCACTTATATTATGGAGATGGCGAACGCTGAAAACATCACCGTTGCTGCTGACGGCACGCTCTATTTTGCAATGGGAAGTGAAGGAAAAGATATCACCATCGACGGCGGCACTGTCCATGTGGCGACCGGCGGCATCATCTCGGATGTTACGATTTCCAATAACGGCGCGCTTTATCTCTACGGCGGCGCCATTTTGAACGGCATCATCAATCTGGAAGGAACAATGGTTCTTGATGACAGAAGTTTCAATCAGGGAACGGTCAACTTCCACCTCAATGCCCCCGACAGTGAAAAGGCAATGGTCAATGACATGTCCCGGCTTTCTGGCGGAAAATATGCGATCACATTAAATAACACCAACACCGAAGGCACATACCGTCTGGCTCAGGGCGCTGAAAATTTCAACACAAACATTTCCCTTTACAGCAGTTCTTCAGAACATCTCGGAACCCTGACCGTCAACGGTTCCGCCCTTGAAGTGGATGGAACTTGTTACTCCCTACAACAGTCCGACGGCGCGTTGACTGTCAATATCACCAAAGCCGCCGTCATCGTGGATAAAACCGCGCCCGTGATTTCAAGTATTTCCATCAGTCAGGGCGGCAGCAATTATACCTTTACGGCAACGGTTTCCGCAACGGATGAGACAACGCCAGCCAATCAGCTTGTCTATAAGATCCGCTATGCGGCAACACAGGCAGCTCTTGAAACGGCTCCCGAACTCAGCGGCAAGTCCTTCACACTTTCCGCTTCCGATGCCGGAAAAACCTATTATTATCAGGTAAGTGTCGCCGATGCCGTCGGCAACATCGCTTGGAGCGAGATCAAATCCTTCAAGGTCGCAGATAAAACACCTGCACCCGATCCCACACCGGATCCCACACCCGATCCCACGCCCGATCCGGAACCCCAGGCTCCGGCTGTGCCGAATGTAACGGTCGTTCAGGGGGACAGTGATTACGCTTTCACAGTCACTGTTTCCAACAAAGAAGAGGGCGTTTCTTATCAATTCAGCGCAGGTTTGTCTCAGGAGTCACTCTCTGCGAAAAATCTTAACTTTACCCTCTCTCAAACCGACGCGGGAACAACCTGGTACTATCAGGTAAAAGCCGTCAAAGACGGTCTTGAGTCTGTGCGTACTGGCTCCTTCACCGTCAAAGACGTGACGGCGCCTGAGATCAGGAAGGTTGATCTGGTCCAGGAGGACGGCAAATACACCTTTGCCATGACTGCTGAAGCCGCGGACAATGTTAAAGATGCCAAGTTCTCTTACAAGATCCGCTATGCGGAAACTCAAGAGGGCGTTGCCAACGGCAAAACAGTCAATGGAAATAAACTTACTCTTGACAGCAAAGGCGCGGACGCGGGCAAAACCATCTATTATCAGGTAAGTGTTTCCGATTCTTCCGGCAATGAAAGTTGGAGCCCGATCCAGTCTGTCACCGTCAGGGACGTGACCGCTCCTGTCATCAAGGCTGTTGAGATGCTTCAGACGGAAGGCTCTTACGATTTCGCTGCAAGCGTCACCGCTGAGGACAACGTGAAAGAGGGCAAAATTACTTATCTGCTGCGTCATGCCGAAAGCCGTGAAGCTCTGGAACAGGCCGGAGCCGGTTCATTGAACTTCACACTCACGGCCGCGAATGCGGGCAAAACCATGTATTATCAGATCCTTGCCAAAGATGAAGCGGGCAACGAGACCTGGAGTGATGTCAAATCCTTCACCGTTGCTGACTTCACAGCGCCTGAGATCCAAAATCTCTCCATTCTTCAGGGCAAGGCCGATTATGTCTTTGATGTTCTGGCCGAGGTGACGGATAACCTGACGGCAGCGGATAAACTGACTTATGTTGTCAAGGTTGCCGAAAATGAAAACGCTCTGGGCTCAGCAGAAGTCATCCGCGGAACGCAGTTTACGCTGACCTCAGCAGATGCCGCTCAAAACTTCGTTTATCAGCTGGGCGTGACCGATGAAGCAGGCAACACGCTTTGGAGCGATGCGCAGAACTTCACCGTCTCCGACGTGACCTCTCCTGATGCGCCCGCAGAGCTTTCAAGCGCCATCGACCGTCTGGATATCACGCTCTCCTGGAAAGAGGCCCTTGACAACGTGGGCGTTGCCGGGTATGAGGTCCGTTACGGCATGACAGAAAATCTCGAAGGCGAAGGCGTCTATACGCAGGAGGCCTCTCTGAAACTTTCTGATATCGACTACGGGGTCTGGTATTATCAGGTGCGCTCCGTTGATGCGGCGGGCAATGTCTCAGACTGGTCCGGAACAGCCGGTTTCACCTTCCTGCCGCCGCCGCCCGAAGGGCTTTCCGGCGACAGCAGCGGCGTCTCCTGGAATGAGGTCCCCCGCGTTGCCGGATATGTTGTCGAATACTCCCTTGACAACTTTGAAACCATCCTCAAAGTGGAAACAGCCGGTTCAGCGTTGAGTACGCTCTCTCTGCCCCAAGGCACTTATCAGTGGCGCGTCCGTCCTGTGGAGATCACAGAGTGGAGCAGCGGCAATGAGATCACAGCAGAAGACTCCCTGAAGTCTGAAGTTCTTGAGGCCGCAGAGGACGGCAATACAGATGTGTTCTTTGCCTCCGGAGCCGCCCGCTGGGAAGTCGGTTACTCCGCTTTGCATGACGGTACGCTCAACGGCTGGGAGGGAACAAAAGAAAAAGTCGTTCTCACCGGTAAAAACAGGATCACCGATGTGTTCATCGGTTCAGCTGATGCCAATGTGCTGCTGATGACCGATGACGCCAACGGCGATGCCCTCTTTGTGGAAGATATCTACTCCGCATTCCCCGATGATGACAAACAGGCCCGTTTGTCGCAAATCGACGGGATCCGCGCAGGCGCCGGTGACGATATCGTCGATCTGACCGGACGTCACTTTGTCTGCAAAGGCAGCGGTTTGACCATTCACGGCGGTCTGGGCGATGACACCATCTGGGCCGGACACAGTTCCAATACCCTCTACGGCGATGCCGGAAACGACCGCATTGTCGGCGGTACCGGCGATGATGCGATCATCGGCGGAGAAGGTGATGACGCCATGCATGGCGGCGGCGGCAATGACACCTCCTTCTTCGGCGATGATTTCGGCAACGATACCGTCGAACAGCTCGATGACGGCACGATCACGCTGCACTTTGAGTCCGAAAACGGCTCCTGGAATGAGGAAACAAGAGTTTATACCAGCGGTTACAACTCTGTGACCGTCATCGGCAATGCGCAGGTGAACATCGTGTTCGGAGAAAGCGCCGTTGCCGGTGCCTTCGATGACAGCTCCAGCGAAAAGATCTTTGAAGAGAAGGCGCTGCTTGCGTAAAAAAACTGTTTTTTTACGTTCCGGCTCTGTTTTCCTCTTGGATAATGTTGTAAATGCTTTATATTAAGTAGTGCAAGGGACGGTTTGAGGAGACCGTCCTGAAGCGATCAACAAAAAGAGGAGAAAAGATCATGAAAAAAATGCTGACTGCTTTCGCCGCAATCATCGCCCTGGCCGTCCTGTCAGGATGCTGCTGCTGCAAAGAAAACTGTCCTCCGAAGGGGCATCACACAGCATCCTGCGGTGAATGCTGCGGCGAGGAAAAAGAGGACAACAAAAAGACCGACAACAAAACCGCCTGCAACACGGAGGACAACAAGGACGATAACGGTAAAACGGACAACAAGACCGCTATGGATGACTCCGGAAACCAAAACGGCAAAGACAAAGATCATTCCACAGTGGAACGCTCTCAGAAGATCTCTGCCCGTTAAACAAGGCGGTCTCCGCCGGCAACAACATCCGTATTTTCCGGAAGGCCCAGCCCTTCCGGATTTTTTTTGCTCTTTTTCAGGAAGAGAGCTCTTTTTTTCTTGTTTTTTTCGTTTTTTCACTTGCAAAATCATATATCGGCAATATATTGTATAAACACAAGATATAGTGTGCTTCTGTCTTCTCAAGCACTACATCTTGTAAAGCAAAAGCGCGGCAAAACACCGTAAAGTGTTGATATTGCGCCATGGTTCACCGTTTTTTGACTTTGTTTTTCAGTGGGATTGTCTATGAGATTCGGTCTGCAAAAATTGACGCTTCTGGATTATCCGGGGGTAATGGCCTGTACGGTCTTTACATCCGGATGCAATTTCCGCTGCCCTTTTTGCCACAACGGCTCTCTGGTCACAGGAGGCGATGCCGGTATGCCCTTTTCACAGGATGAACTGCTCGCGTTCCTCGACAGCCGCAAAAAGATGCTGGACGGTGTCTGCATCACCGGCGGTGAACCCCTGCTGCACGCAGAACTCCCTGCCCTGATCCGCGAGATCAAAACCATGGGGTATCAGGTCAAACTGGATACCAACGGCTCTTTTCCGGAACGTCTGTCGGAGATCCTCTCTTCCGGAAACGTCGATCATGTCGCCATGGATATCAAGCACACTCAGGAAAAATATCCTCTTGCCAGCGGCTCCGGGACCGCTCTCGAGGCCGTGAAAAAAAGCGTTGAACTCCTGAGAAACGGCAAAGTCTCCTTTGAATTCAGGACAACGGTCGTCAACGGACTTCATACCCCGGAGGATCTGGAAAACATCGCCCGATGGATAGCCGGTGTCCCCCGTTATTATTTGCAGAATTTCACCGATTCCGGTGATATCCTTCTGCCCGACAGCCGCTTTTTCCCCGTGGACGGAGAACAGCTGTCTGATATGCTCTGCCGGGTCAGAAAATACATCCCAGCAGCAGAGATACGCGGCAAATAACTATTTTTTTCAACATATAACAATCTATTTATCACAGGAGCAATACGGACAATGTATCAGGTACAGAAACGCGACGGAAAAAATGTTGATTTTTCAATCGGAAAGATCTCAGATGCTGTCAAAATGGCCTTTGAAGCCCAGGAAAAACAGTACAATCAATCCATTATCGACTTTATCGCCCTCAAGGTGACAGCCGACTTTGAACCCAAGATCAAAGAGGGCCTCATTTCCGTTGAAGATATCCAGGACAGCGTGGAGTCCGTCCTCGTTCAGGCCGGATACAGCGACGTGGCCAAGGCCTATATCCTCTACCGCCGTCAGCGGGAAAAACTGCGCAATGCCAAATCCACCATCCTCGACTTCAAAAAAGCCGTCGATGATTATGTGAAGATCAATGACTGGCGCGTCAAGGAAAACTCCACCGTCACCTATTCCGTGGGCGGACTGATCCTTTCCAACTCCGGCGCCATCACGGCCAATTACTGGCTTTCAGAGGTCTATGATGATGAGATCGCCAACGCTCACCGCAATGCCGATATCCATCTTCACGACCTTTCCATGCTCACCGGCTACTGCGCCGGATGGTCCCTCAAGCAGCTCATCAAAG
>JAFVYP010000034.1 GCA_017508555.1 Lentisphaeria bacterium | reverse complement strand
TTTATCTACCCGTATCGGGAACAGAACTTTTCAAAAAAAGCGGGATATTTTTTGTCTCTTCGACGGTTTGTGACTTAAACTCATATTTCTGTCACAAACCGTCGATGAACCTTTTTTTGGGGGGAGGGGCTTGGGGCTGTCCGTATCGGAAACAAAGCTGTGTGCTGAAATATTGTTCCGGACAGGTCTGCCGAAACCCCTGCAGAATATTTCTTTTATGCATTTTTTTGAAAAAAGGACTTGATTACTGGAAAAATGGCCTTATATTATTTAGAAGTATAAAGTAACTTAACGAAAGCAGGCAGCCTGGAAGAAAGTGGGATTTTTCCCGCTTTTTTGTTTTTTTACAACCGGACTTCCGGGCTGAAACAAGAGAAAAAGGACAGCACAATCAAGGAAAGGAATGAGGAAATGGCGAACGAATTGCTGACTATTCTTGAGTATATCGAACAGGAGCGCGGTATCAGCCGCGCAAGCATCATCAAAGCTCTGGAAAGCGCTATTTTGACAGCTTCCCGCAAAAGCATCCATCCGGCCAGTGATCTGACCGTCAAGATCGACGCCAAAACAGGGCAGATCCAGGCCTGGGCCAGACTTCAGGTCGTGGAAGAGGATCCCACCTTCGATCAGCTGGTGATCGAACGCGCCCGTGAGCGTTTTCCCGATGTCCAGGTGGGGGAAGTCATCGACTGGGAAGTCACCCCGAAAAACTTCGGCCGCATCGCCGCTCAGACCGCCCGTCAGGCCATCGTCCAGCAGCTCCGCCGCGCCGAAAAGGAAAACGTCCAGGAGGAATTTGCCGACCGCGTCGGACAGATCATCAACGGTACTGTCAGACGTTTTGAAGGCGGCAGCATCATCATCGACTTCCAGAAGGCCGAAGGCATCATGCCCGCCAAAGAAAAGGTTCACGATGAACAGTATATGCCCGGCGACAGGATCAATGTTCTGCTTCAGAAGGTGGATATCAATACCTCCGGTCCCAGCCTGATCGTTTCCCGTGCCTCTTCCGATTTCGTTGTGAAACTTTTTGAGCGCGAAGTCAGCGAGATCCACGACGGTCTCGTGCGCATCGTCAACTGCGTGCGCGAACCGGGCAAACGGACAAAGATCTCTGTGGCCTCCTCCGATCCCCGGGTGGAC
The DNA here is from genome assembly GCA_017508555.1 of Lentisphaeria bacterium. GTDB lineage: Bacteria > Verrucomicrobiota > Lentisphaeria > Victivallales > Victivallaceae > UBA1784. Next base: position 12,783 of record JAFVYP010000034.1, on the reverse strand, counting down.
CCCGTGGGCGCCTGCGTCGGTATCCGCGGCACGCGCGTCCGCAGAGTCACCGATGAACTGGATAACGAGAGGATCGATATCGTCCCCTACGATGAGGATATCAAAAAGTATGCGGCCAATGCCCTCTCTCCTGCCAAAGTCCAGCAGGTCGATGTCAATGAGGAAAAACATGAGCTGGTGGTGACCGTCTCTGATGAGCAGTCCAAGGTCGCGTTCGGCCGCCGCGCCCAGAACGTGCGTCTTTCTGCCAAACTCATCGGCTGGAGCATCACGCTCCGCAGCGGTGAAGCTGCCGGAAAAGAGGAAGCTGCCGGAAAAGAGGAAGCTGCTCCCTCCATCGACGAACAGCTGGCCGCCGCTGCCTCCCGGCTGGCCGCCGCCCTCGGCGTCACGGAAGAGACGGCAGGAATCCTTGTTGCCAATGGTTTTATCACAGTTGACGGCATCAAAGCCGCAGATCCCGCCGCTTTGACCGCCATTGACGGGATCGACGCCAGCGAGATCGAAGCCGCTTTGGAACGCCTTGACAATGAATGATGCGGAGGTGAAATATGGCTAAAAATACAATGTCTGTAAAAGACTTTGCCGTTAAATACAAAGTCTCCTCTCAGGAGATCATCAAGGAACTCAACAGTCAGGGGATCGACACCCCCAAAGGCGAGACCAGCAAGATCCCCGAAGATATGATCGAGCTGATCGACGCTTATTTTGACGACCTCTACACCGTGGAGGCCGCCGTTTCCTCTGCCGTCGCACGGAAAGTTTCAGGCGGTAACTCCGGCAAAAAGACCCCCTCCAAGCGCTCCGGCGTGGAAATGACCCAGCAGGTCAAGACCAAAGGAAAGGGCAAAAGCAAGTCCGACGGCTCTTCCGGCAGCGAAAAGAGCAAGACCATTGTGCTGAGCGTTCCTCTTCTGGTCAAGGATCTGGCCGAAGCTGTGGGCAAAAAGCCCAATGAACTGATTATGGATCTTATCAAGCTCGGAGAGCTTGCCAGCATCAATCAGCCTGTCAGCGAAAACAATGCCAAAAAGCTCTGCGCCAATTATGGTTTTGAGCTTGAGATCGGCAGCGCCGCTTCCGCAGAAGAAGAGGAGATCGAGGAACTCATCGAAGAGGAAGATCCCGCCCTTCTCAAAGAGCGTCCGCCTGTGGTGACGTTCATGGGACACGTTGACCACGGCAAGACCAGCTTGCAGGATGCTGTCCGTCACACCAACGTGACCGCCGGAGAGGCCGGTGCCATCACCCAGCACATCGGTGCCTCCACCATTGAGTTCAACGGCAAACAGATCACCTTTATCGACACCCCGGGACATGCCGCCTTTTCCAGCATGCGTGCCCGCGGTACCAATGTAACTGATATCGTCGTTCTGGTCGTTTCCGCCGCAGAAGGTTTCAAACCTCAGACGGTGGAGGCCATGAATCATGCTCTGGCGGCCAAAGTGCCGATCATCGTCGCCATCAATAAGATCGACCTGCCCGACGCCGATCCGGATAAGATCCTGCTCCACATGCAGCAGAACAATCTGACCAGTGAGGACTGGGGCGGCACGGTGGGAACGGTGCGCGTTTCCGCCAAGACCAAAGCCGGTCTGCCCGATCTGCTGGAACGTATCCTGATGGAAGCGGAAATGCTGGAACTCAAAGCCAATCCCGACAAAAAAGCCTCCGGCGTGGTCATCGAAGCCCAGCTGGAACAGGGACTGGGCTCCACAGCAAGTATCCTCATCCAGGACGGAACGCTCCGCAACGGCGAGATCGTCCTTGTGGGAGAACACTACGGAAAAGTCCGTACGCTCTTTGATGACAAGGGCGGACGCATCAAATCCGCCGGTCCCAGTACACCGGTGAAACTTGTGGGACTTTCAGGCGTTCCCGAAGCCGGAGATAAACTGGAGGTCTGCGCCACCGAACGCGAGGCCCGTGACAGAGCCCAGCAGCGCATCGCCGATAAGCGCGGACGTATGGCCGCTTCAAGCAATATCGCCTCTGTGGAGGATCTTTTCAGCCGTCTCAACAATGAGGATGCCAACAAGCACAACCTCAATATCGTCATCAAGGCTGACGTGAAGGGTTCCGGAGAAGCCATTGCCCAGTCTCTTGCCGAGCTTCCCTCTGAAAAGATCCGTGCGGAGGTCGTTGCCAACGGTGTGGGTCCCATCAGCGAAGGAGATATCGAACTTGCCGCCGCCACCGGTTCCATGGTGGTCGGTTTCCACGTGAGGGTCAATCCCGGCGTCAACGATCTGGCCAAAAAGCGGGGCGTGGAGATCCGTCTTTACAGTATCATCTACGAACTGCTTGAGGATATCACCGATGCTCTCGCCGGTAAACTTGAACCTGAAAAACGTGAAAAAGAGATCGGTCAGGCCCGTATCCTTCAGATCTTTGAACTTTCCAAAGGTCCCAGGATCTGCGGATGCCGCGTTGACAGCGGTGTGGTCAAAGTGGGCGCAAAAGCCCGCGTGAGACGCAACAAAGAGCTGATTTACAACGGAGAAGTCGCCAGTTTGCGCCACTTCAAAGATGATGTCCGCGAAGTCAAAGCCGGTCTGGAGTGCGGTATCCGTCTGGATAACTTCACCGAATTTGACGTGGGTGACGAGATCGAGATCTATGAAATCGAATTAAAGAAGGCATCTTTGTAATATGGCAGAAAAAGTTGATCGTCTCACACGGGTCAATGAACTGCTCAAACGCGAGCTGGCCGAAGATATCACCCGGGGGCTGATTTCCGCCCCCGGTATGCTGGTTTCCGTGACGGAGGTCAGATCCAGTGTGGATTTGAGAAACGCCACCGTCTGCATCAGCATTTTCGGCGGCACGGCTTCCGACAAGGAACGCGTCATGCAGGAGCTTGACCGCAACCGCATTGAATTCCAGCGCAGTATCGCCTCCAAGCTGGGATTCAAACACACCCCTGTCCTCTATTTCAAACGGGACTTCAGACAGGAAAAAGGCGACCGGGTCCTGGAGATCCTCAACGGAGCTGAAAACGATGACAGCGCCGATGCCTGAAAACCTTGTTTCCGCCTTGCTGGCAGGAGAAAAGTTTTTGATTTTCACACATTTGCGTCCTGACGGCGATGCCATCGGCTCCGCCTTCGGGATGCGTTCTTTTCTGAATGATATCGGTAAAAAAGCCGATGTTGTCCTGCCCACAGACCCTCCGGCAAGATATCTCAAGTTCGGTCTTGAGTGTTTGAGAAGTGCAGATCCGGCAAATTACGATACGGTGATCGCGCTGGATTGTGCCACAAGAGACCGGATCGCCGACGGAGGCGCCATGGCTCTTCTGACTTCGGAAGAGCGTTTTTTCAATCTGGATCATCACTTTACCAACAATGTTCAGGCTTCTGTGTGGAATTATGTTGACAGCAAAGCCTCCAGTGCCAGTGAGATCGCGGCAAAGATCGCGTTGAGTTCCGGCAGAAAGATGAGTCCTCACACCGCGCGTTTCTTCCTTGCGGGAATGATGACTGATACCGGCGGATTCAAATTTTCCAACACCACCGGAGATGTTTTGCGGACCGCGGCGCTGCTGCTGGATCACGGGGCAAATCTGGAAGAATTGGTCAACATCCTCTTTTTCAGCAAACCTGAAAATCAGCTGCGTTTTGAAAGCGAACTGATCTCAAAACAGATCAGAAGAAACTGTTCCGGACGTTTCGCTTATGCCTTTATCCCTCAGGAAATGCTCGATAAATATGATTTTTCTCTCAAAGAGGATGAGGGATTGATCGACCTTCTCCGGGAAATCGACGGTGTGGTGATCGCCATGCTTGTTCACCGTCAGAGTGACGGTTTCAAGGTCTCTCTGCGCAGCAAAGATCCCCGTTATCCTGTGGCGCCCGTTGCAGCGGCCTTCGGCGGCGGCGGTCATCTCATGGCAGCGGGGGCAACGCTCAAATGCGATTCTTTTGAGGAGGTTGAAAAACTTCTGCTTGAAAAAATTGCCAAGGTACTTGAGGATTGAGACAAACGATGTTTGATTTCAAAAAAAGTTACGATATCGCCGTAGCCGGAGCCGGTGTTTCCGGCATTACGGCGGCCCTGGCCGCAGCCCGCATGGGGAAAAAAGTCGTTCTCATTGAAAAACAGGCCATTACCGGCGGTCTGGCCACCAGCGGCATGATTATCATTTATCTGCCTCTCTGCGACGGAAAAGGCCGTCAGGTCACCTTCGGTCTGGCCCATGAGCTGATGACAGAAACTCTGAAATTCAGTCCCTGCCGTCTGGGAAAACGCTGGGGCGGTGAAGGCGGTGAAGGTGTCCGGGAACGGATGGCCGCGCCCTTTTCTCCTGCCGCCATGGTGATCGCCGCAGAAAAAATGCTTTCAGAGGCCGGGGTGGATCTCTGGTACGATACACTGATCTGCAAAACTGTTTCTGAAGGAAACCGGATCACGGCCCTTGAGGTGGAAAATGTCTCCGGCAGAGGCTTGATCGAAAGCAGCTGTTTTGTGGATGCCACCGGAGATGCCGGACTTCTCCGCCGTGCCGGAGCCCCTGTCGTCACAGGACATAACACCAATGGTTCGACCCTCTGGTTCATGGCCGGCAATCCCGATTCCCAGCGTCGTTATCCTCTGGGGGAAAATGTCAATATCCAGACCATCCCCATTTTCAAAGAGATAGATCTGGACGAAAAAGCCACTCTTTCCGGCAAAGGCGTCACCGATTTTCTGCGAACGTCCCACCGGGCTGTTTATGAGCATTACACCGGTCTCTATGCCGGAAAACCGCAGGAAAAATTCAAGTATCATCCTCTGTTCCTGCCGGGGATGCCCCTTTTCCGTAAGATCGCCCACATCGTTCCCCGAACGGCTGTCCATGCGGAGGATTTCAATATCCGCCGCGAGGACTCCATCGGCCTTGCCGGAGACTGGCGCAGTTCCGGCAAGATCTGGGAAACGCCCTACGGCGCTCTGCTGCCCCGGGATTTTGAAGGTGTTCTTGCTGCCGGCAGAAATATCGGCAGTTATGACGACGCCTGGGAGGCTTTCCGCGTGATCCCGGCCGCCGCCATGACGGGAGAGGCCGCAGGAACGGCCGCGGCCCTCTCGGTCGCCGCCGGCTGTCTGCCCTCTCAGCTGGATATATCCCTGTTGAGAAACAAACTTGCCGGAAACGGTTTTGTTTTCCATATCGACGATCTTCCGCCTGTCGCTTCAAGTGAGGCGCAGGATCACTTCACGGAAGAATAGATCACCAGTTTTCCGCCAGCAGTTCAAAGTAAGCCTTTGAATGGACACAGGCGGGACAGACTTCTGGAGCTGCCGCAGCTGTATGGATATATCCGCAGTTGCGGCATTTCCATACCACGGGATCCTTGCGGCAGAAAACGGTCTCGTTTTCCAGATTGGCCAGCAGAGCCCGGTAGCGTTTTTCGTGCTGTTTTTCGGAAACGCAGACTGCATCCCATGTTTTGGCGATTTCAAGAAATCCCTCAGCCCGGGCGATGGCGGCAAAGGAGGGATACAGATTATGCCATTCATCATATTCTCCTGCCGCCGCTTCTGCCAGATTGGCCGCCGTATTGCTGAGAAATCCTGCCGGAAACTCCGCAGAAATGGTCACCTGTCCGCCTTCAAGATATTTGAAGAAGCGTTCGGCATGTTCTTTTTCGTTGGCGGCAGTTTCCTCAAAAATGGCCGATATCTGCATCAGGCCTTCTTTTCTGGCTCTGCTGGCAAAATAGGTGTAGCGGTTCCGGGCCTGAGATTCTCCGGCAAAAGCTTTCAGCAAATTCTTTTCCGTTTCACTGCCTTTTAATTGAATGGACATTTTGGGAACTCCTCTCTTTTTGTTTTTGCGGGTACTCCTTTCCCGCGCACCTTTCAATATAAGGTGTTTTCCCCAAAAAACAATCCGCCTGTCCGGGAGCTGTCGGATTTTCAGCGGTGCTGTTGCTTTTCCATCCCCGCGCCGCGCAATCCGTCCTGGAGGAGTTTTTCAGCAAGACGTTCCATCCGTCCCGGCATGAGAAGCATTTTGTACGGACAATCGGGATGAGCCAGAAAATATCTGAATTTGCCGCTGGCCTCCTGATAAGTCTTTTGATATTTATCCGTTTTGAAAAGCTGTTCCGGAAAAAGATAAGGCTGCAAACGCAGCAAAATGGCCAGCAGCGGCAGAATAAAACTGACCTTCAAAAATCTTTCCGGCAAGCAGGAAAGAGCTGCAAAATAAAAAAAGGTCAGCAGGGCCAGGGAGGGCAGAAAATAATTGGCAAAAATCACATCTTTATCCAGCAGAGGCGGATGCCGCGAAACCATCAGTCCGCTGCAAACAATGACGGATAAAACCGCACCGCAAAAGACCCATCCGGGCAGATGACGCTGTCTGCGCTGCAAAAACAGCAGGAACAGAAAGACCACGCCTCCCGCCGGCAAAGCCGCGTCCAGAGAGTTCAGACCTGTAAAAGCATGTCCCAGATTGGCGGTAAAAAATATAACACCGCTCCTGAAAAGCGACAGATCTGTCTGAAAGTTCCCCTGATAGGAAAAATCCGCCTGATAACCGTTGAGCTCCTTTATGATCCACGGAACGATCCATAAATTGGCAGCCGCTTGAAACAGAATGATCCCCGCACACAAAAAAATAACTTTTTGCAGAATACGGCGCGGATGGAACAACTGCATCACAGAAATGATTCCCGTAAAAGCTGTTACAAAAAAGATTCCCTGCCGGTCACTGAAAGAGGCGGCCAGTGCAGCCGCTCCGAGAATGGAAAGTTTCCCCCACCGGCACCCCGGAAATCTGCACCGCAGGGCCGTTCCGAAAACCAAAACAGTGATCCCTGCCGCCGCCAGAAATTTGGAACTGCGGAAAAAAAGACTTTCTGTCAAAGCAGGCAGCAGGGCAAACGCCAATGCGTGCAGGGTAAAAAACACTCCCGGAAGGCGCGGAAAAAGCCGCCGTCCCGCATATTGCTGAAACCAGAGCGTGAACAAAGATAAGAGAATAGCCGCCAAGCTGATGAACCAGCCGTATCCGGCCAGAAGAAGCTGATAGACCGCTTGAGCATCCAGCCAATCAACAAAGTAGCTCAATTCCCGGCATTGATAAAGCCCCCAGTCATTCTTTGCCGGATCAAAAATGATCTTCAACAGCGGACGGTCTGCGGTATAATGAAGTAAAAACGCAGAACTTTCCCAATGGAGATATCCGCCGGCATGGCAGAGGATGCCCAAAACAAGTACGATTCCCGCAAACAGCGTTGCCAGCAAAGATCCTCTCATGGGACTGTCGGATTTTTTCATTTTTCTTTTCCTCCGTCAAGACGCTGCAGCAAAGCCCTGATAAAAACTTGCGGTGCCCCGTTCTGTCTGGCTTTTTTCAACGCCAGACGGTAAAAAAAGCCAGCCCTGCGGACAGCGCCGCGCTGTGTCAGCCAATCTCCGTAAAACAGCATGACAGACGGAGCCTGCAGCTCCATGCAGCCGTACTTCAGCCACGCTTCTGCCAGCTCAGGAGAGTTGTTTTTCAAGTGGTGCATCACCATTTTCATCACCGCTCCGGCATTGCCGCAAAGGGCGCTGTCGCACCAGGCATCTGCGGGAAAATCCGGAGCAGGAGAGACAGCTGCGCCTTTGGCCGCCTCCTTTTTGACAAGCATCTGCTGAAGCGGCAGGATCAACAGGGAAAACAGGACGGCAGCCGCAGCCGTCCGGATGTATTTCTGCCGTCTCATGTCAGTTTGATCCTTGGATCAGCCGCCACATAAAGCAAGTCAGCAAGCATGATCCCTGCCAGGGTCAGAAAACCTGAAAAGGCAAAAAGAGCCATTTGCAGCGGATAATCCCGGCTGGAAAGAGCCAGCAAAGATAAACTGCCCATGCCGGGAATATTGAAAATATATTCCACGATCACACTGCCTGCAACAAGTCCCGGCAGCAGACCGCCGAAAAGCGTGATAAGCGTAATAAGCGCATTGCGGAAGCCATGTCCCCAGATCACCTCCTGTTCAGAAAGTCCCTTGGCACGGGCTGTCCGGATATAGTCGCAATGGATCACCTCAAGCATGCTGGCACGGGCATACCGGGATAATCCTGCAAAACCGCCGTAAGCCAGACAGAATACGGGCAGCGTATAATGTCTGATGATCTCCAGCTGCAGCTGCCAGATGGAAAATCTGTCAGGCTCCGTCACCTCCAGTCCGTGCAGAGGAAAAAGCGCCATCCGGCCTCCTTCGCACAAAAGGGCCTGAAGCATCAGTCCGACCCACATGACCGGCAGGGAATAAAGGGCAAAAAGCAGGATCTCCGTGATCCTGTCCCCCGGGCTGCCCGCGCGGACCGCCGAAAAAACACCGATGGGGACCGCCAGAAGATAGGTGATGAAAACAGCCCATATATTGAGCGTGACGGTGACCGGCAGCCGCTCAAGGATCATTTCCGTAACAGGCCTTCCCGGATCCACAGAGGCGGATTCTCCGAAATCGCCGTCAAGGACGACCCGTTTGAGCCAGCGGCAGAATCCCTCCAATACGGGTTTATCCAGATCCAGTTTTTCCCGCAGAGCCGTATTGCGGATCAGGCCGCCTTTTTCCGCATCCACGGCACTTCCGGCGCTGTCGCTGCCGAAAAGACTGCTGCGGGTGGGATCACCCGGCGCCAGACGCAGCATCCCGTAGCTGACGAACAGGATCGCAAGCAGTGTCGCTCCCGCAAGAAGAAGCCGTTTGACAAGATAATAAAACATTTTCCCGGTTCCTGAATTTTTGTCTTGCTGTTAATATAACAGGCTTGGATAAAACTGTCAATTTTTCAGCGAAAATTTTTCTTCCCGCCCTTGAAAAATTTTTCATTCCCAAGTATCTTACCCCCGCAACAATCTATGGAGTTTATCATTATGACACTTATTTCTCTGCTCTTGTTCATCTTTGTTTACTGGCGCGGTATCCGGACGCTGCCCTGCCCCTGGTACGTCAAAGGTGGTCTGACCGGATTGGCCGGTGTGATCGCCTTCAAATTCAAAGTCATCCGTATTCTCGGCGGCAGCTATTTTGCCCCGAACCTTCCCGGATGGTTCATTATTTTCATGGCATGGCTCTTTGCTGTTTTGTTCATCTGGGGCATCATGCTCATTCCCATTGATCTTGTTCTCTTTTTTCAAACCTTCAGCAAAGCGCTCCGCTGCGGTTTGCAGGGAAAAAAGACAAAATGGTCCTGCTTTTTCAGAAAAAATCCCCTGCTGGATAAAATCCACGCATACGCCCTCTGTCTTGCCGTCATCTTTGCCAGCATCGGCGCCTGTTACGGCCTGGGCATGCCCCGGATCAGACATGTGACCGTCGCCTCCGCCCGCGTCCCCCGCGAAGCTGACGGAATGAAGATCACCCTTCTGGCCGATCTCCATGTAGATCGCTACAACGATCAGAAACGCATCCGCCGCATCGTGGAAAAGGCCAATACCCTTGATCCGGATATCGTCTGTATCGCCGGCGACTTTGCTGACGGCACAAGAAAACAGCACAAGGCTGCGTTGAAAGAATTGGGAAAACTCCGCTCTGTGAGCGGTATATTCGGCGTTCCCGGCAACCATGAATATTATTGCGGCTACAAAAAAGTCATCGCCTGTCTGAAAGAAGCCGGTGTGCAGATGCTCCTCAATGAAAACCGTTTTCTGGAAAAATACAATGTCCGTATCTGCGGCATCACGGACAAACAGGCCCTGCGTTACAAAGAACAGATGCCCGATATCCCCAAAGCCCTTTCGGGGAAGAAAGAGGAGTTCAAGATCTTCCTTTCGCACCGGCCTGATACCGCCCGTCAGGCCGCCGCCCTCGGCGCCGCTCTCCAGCTTTCAGGACATACCCACGGCGGCATGGTCTGGGGATTCGATCTTCTGGTGGGAGCCCTCAACGGCGGCTGCGCATGGGGCGAACATGATATCAACGGCATGACCCTTGTCATCAGCAACGGCACCTGCATCTGGAGCAGTTTTCCCATCCGTCTGGGACGCCCCGGGGAAATCATCCTGATCACCCTGAAAAAAATATGATCTCAGGACAGCACGCCCCCGGCCATGCCCGCGTATGAAATACAACTGTCATGCCCTTCCGGAAGGGCATGACAGTTGTTTTCCGCAGAGATCAGTGCCGTTTCAGAGGGAATACCGGAGTGATATCCTCGATCTGGACCGGCATGGTCTGTCTGCGCCGGATGGATTCGATCGCCAGACGGGCCAGGAAGGTGGAACGGAATCCAGCCATCTCGTCACAGGGGGAAGGTGTATCGTTCAGGATACAGTTGACAAAAGCATCGAGCATGGCTCTGTGTCCTTTATCGACGGTGAGAGGGGCAGCGCTTTCAAGTTCCTTGCTGTTGGTGGAGTTTTTAACGCCAGCCATGTATTTGGCCATGTAGCCGTCGATGCCCTCTCCCAGCTGCGGGAAGGGATCGGACTGAAGGGGGAAATAAGATTTTCCGGCCTTGGGGAATCCGTAAGAGCAATTTTCAACAAAGTGGAGACTGCGGAAAAGCGCTGCGTTGTGCGTCAGTTCAAACTGCTCTTTGGGATAATCAAAAGTTCCGGAGCAGGAAAAATCCAGCGTCATAGAAGCGCCGCGATTGAATTTGAGGTAGATGCCGTGAGACAGTCTGCTGGATCCCCAGGCCGTGATCTCACAGGGCAGCTGGTCGTCAAAAAGCCAGCAGGCCAGATCCAGCCAGTGAACGGACTCACCGATGATCTCTCCGCCGCCGGAAAGAGGACTCAAATGAGCAAGACCGTAAGAGGAGCTTTCATCCTGGATACGGATGTTCAAATGCGGCAGATTCTCTTCCGCCAGAGGCTCGCGGACTGTTTCCACATACTGCCAGGGGTTGTGCTGCGGATCGGCTGCATGAGCCAGATATTCTTTCTTGAGCGCCTGCATGGCAGGAGACATACGCCGATTGAGATCGATACAAATTTTGATCCCGCCCTGTCTGACAGCGCGGATGATCTTATGCGCCTCTTCATCGTACATCGCCATGGGTTTTTCGCAGAAAACATGTTTTCCTGCGCGGGCGGCCGCTTCGATAATGGGCAGATGGACCTCGTGGCTGGTGGCGATCTTGATGAAATCGACTTCAGGATCTTCAATGATCTGCATGTAATCGCTGACGGCACAGGGCACATTGTATTTTTCCGCTGCGGCACGGGCATTGTCGATATGGGTGTCACAGACATACTTCAGCTTGACAAGCGGATGAGCTGTCAGATTGGGCAGGTCCTGGGAATTGGCGAATTTACCGCATCCGATCTGGGCGGCGCAAAGAATTTTTTTCATTTTTTACCTCTTTTATTTATTGGCTCTGTTCCCGATACGGGTAGATACAATGATATAAAACTAAAAATACTTCGCTTTTCTCGAAAAGGGTTTCCTCCTTCGCCCAAGGCTATGGAGGACAAAGGGGGAAGGGGGAGGGGAAAAACCTCTTTTCCCGCGAAAAGAAAGATAACGGAGCCGACGTTCGGCCCCCTCCCCGCGATACCATCGACCCTTGTCGGGAACAGCGCGTATTTATTGATTTGATTTGAAAAATCATTCAAAAATCCAAAATGCCCGGAATCAGACAGGCCGTACAGGCCATGCCGGGATTCCGGAGGCGTTGACAAAAGATCCTGACAGCACTGCGGCAGAGTTCCGCCGTATCAAAACGGCAGAGGGGGAAGGGGGCATGCAGAGAGATCTCAAAACCATCAGGAGAAAAGCCGATGCTTCTGCCGAGAACTTCCGGCGCAAGCTGTCTTTTAACAAGTTCCGCCCGCAGCAGTTTGATCTCCAGCGGGGCGGCGGCGACCAGCGCGGTGCTGCTTGAACGTTTGAGCAGAAGATCGAACTTTTTTTCAAAATCCTCATCTATGCGTATGATCTCCACGTTTTCCAGAGGAAGTCCGGCCCGGGAAACAGCCTGTTCGATCCCTTTGATCCGGTCAAATCCGTTCCGCAGCAGATGGCGCTCGCACAGGAGACATGCAAAGCGGTCCGCGCCGGAACGGATCAATTTTTCAGCAGCGGCAAAACCGGCTTGAAAATCATCGTAAAGCACCAGATCATGTTCAAATTTTTTTGCGGCAGCATGATCTGCGGCCATAAAGACAAGGGGCCATGAGGCCGGACGCATGGAAAGGATGCTGTTGACTTGTGTTTCGTTGAGGAGAGACCAGATGAGGCCGCCGCAAAACTCCGGCGTCCGCAAAGCGTTCATGACCTGGGCATACTGGATGAATCCGCTTTCAGCTGCGGAAATAAATGCCGGACGGAACCCGGCTGCCGAAAGCTCCTGCTGAAGGGTTTCAAGAAAAATATGATTGCTGTCTGCCGGGTTGAGAGCATCCATGAAAACCGCCACCGCATTGGCTCTGCCCTCTTTCATCGCTTCGGTCCGCTGGGGCCGCCGGATAAAAGTACCCCGTTTACGGCTGCGCTCGATGATCCCCCGCTGAGAAAGCGCGTTGAGAACTTTCGCCCAGGTGATATGACTGATGCCCAGCTGCTGCGCCAGAACAGAGTCCGGCGGCAGACGCGTCCCGTCCGGAAGAAGCCCCCCGGATATCATCTGGGACATGACATCCAGCAGTCTGCGGTAAACAGGCACACCGGAATCCTCTTTGTTTTCACAAACGGCGTAAAGTTCTTTCAGCCACGGTTCCATCGAAAACACCCTTGAAATTTATGGCTTTGTTCCCGACAAGGGTCGATGGTATCGCGGGGAGGGGGCCGAACGTCGGCTCCGTTATCTTTCTTTTCGCGGGAAAAGAGGTTTTTCCCCTCCCCGCACCCC
>JAFVYP010000033.1 GCA_017508555.1 Lentisphaeria bacterium | reverse complement strand
TTCCTCGTGTTCAGTCCGCCCCACTTCACATGGATGGATACCAACTATCCCGCCGGGACTCCGCGGGAAGGGTACCCCATCGAAATTCAGGCGCTCTGGTTCGCCGCGCTCAACTTCCTCGCCGATGTGACCGGGTCAGCCCTCTGGCAGGAACGCGCCGCACAGGTCCGCCACTCCATCCTCAAGTACTTCAAACTGCCCGGGAAAAACTATCTTTCCGATTGCCTCCACTGCTCCCGTGGCGTCCCCGCTGCAAAAGCCGTGGCTGACGATCACCTGCGGTCCAATCAGCTCCTTGCCATCACGCTCGGGGCAATCAAGGATAAGAAACAGGCGGCAGGGATCCTGGATGCCTGTACCGCTCTCCTTATCCCCGGTGCCATCCGGTCGCTGGCAGATCAGAAGACGGAGTACGCGCTCCCCGTTTACGGCGCCGATGGACGCTGTCTCAACGATCCCAACCGCCCCTACTTCGGCACATACGAGGGCGATGAAGATACCCGCAGAAAACCGGCGTATCATAACGGGACCGCATGGACCTGGCCCTTCCCGTCCTTCCCCGAGGCATACTATATGGTGTACGGTGAGGATGGCAAAAAAACCGCCCGCGCTTACCTCGCTTCCATGGTCTCCCTTATGGATAACGGCTGCGTGGCGCAACTGCCCGAGATCGTGGACGGAAACGCACCCCATAAGCCCAGAGGCTGCGATGCTCAGGCGTGGGGAATGTCCGAGTTCTACCGCGTCTGGAAGCTCCTCCACCGGTAAGAAGACGGCAGCCCCGCTTTTTGCGCCGGTTCCCGGCGCAAAAAGCACTCCGGCGCACAAAAAAAAGATGCAGTTCTGTCTGCATCTTTTTTTGTGCGCCGGAGAAACGCACGCTGCGCGTGCGTCGGGGCTGCCTTATCCGCCGCGTTCTTACTTGTTTCTCAAGAACACGAGAAGCAGGGCAATCAGACCGATGATGGGAATGATCGGCATCAGAATCAGCCAGACCGGCAGGTTCAGGTCGCGCAAACGGCGGATGCCGAAACCGATGTTCGGAAGAAGCAGGGCGAGGGAGGCAATCAGACCGATCACGGGAATGATACAGATAATCAGTGCCGGAAGAAAATATACCGCATAATCTTTCCGGTTGACAGTACCGTCAAAATTCAGGTAATCCTTTTTGACGATCTCAAACCAATCCTGAAGAACTGCCCCGATGTCTTTGCCGGCTATGGCCTCTTTGTATTCCGTCACGACATCTTTCCAGTTCTGGGGAAGCTGATCCAGTGTCTCTTTGCAGTAGTCGCCGATACTCATTGTGTACTCCTTGATGTTGATTGATAAAAAGGGTTCCTGTCTTCCCGAAAAATACCATGTTAAAAAATAATTTCAAGTGAACAGACAAAAAAAGATAAGATTTTTTAGTTAAATGCAATGTTTCAACAGCAGAAAGCCGGAAAGTTTGAAAAGAAAAATACTGAACAGCAGTAATAATTGCAACAAAATAAAACGCAAAGTCATGCCGGGTGCGGCATCTCCGCCCGAAAGGTGAAGCCGGATGAAAAAAGTGATCGTCAGAATGAGGTAAAACGCACAATCTGCCACTGCCATAATGGTATAAACATGAACCTTATAACCTGTGGGCAGCAGCCAGAAAAGCGGGATCAGCAGCAGATTCAGAAGAATGATCG
>JAFVYP010000032.1 GCA_017508555.1 Lentisphaeria bacterium | reverse complement strand
ACTCGTCGCGGCAGTCATCCGGAACAGGATAATCGCAAAGATGGACGGACTCAGGCATCTCTTCCGTGCGCAGAGCCCGGTAAATGGCTTCGGTGGTGAGGGGGATGAAGGGCGCGGCCGTTTTGGCAAAGACCAGCAGCACATAATGCAGTGTGGCGTAAGCCTCGTTTTTGTCCTGATCGGAGTCGCTCTTCCAGAAGCGGCGGCGGCTGCGGCGGATATACCAGTTGGTCAGATCGTCGATGAATTTGGAGAAACGGTTGGCTGCCTTCTGCAGATTGTAAACATCCATCTCCGCACGGATCTCCTCCACCATCTGGGCGGCGGAGCTGAGGATCCAGCGGTCGAGGACATTGGAGGGATTCTGAGGCGCTTTCACCTCGCCTTTGCCCGGATCATAACCGTCAACATTTGCGTAGGTGGTGAAGAAGGCCAAGGCGTTCCACATGGGGATCATCACGCCGCGCAGGATCTCTTTCACGCCTGTTTCGGAAAACTTCAGGTCTTCCGCACGGACCACCTGGCTGCCCAGCATGAACAGACGCAGCGCGTCGGCGCCGCAGCGGTCGATGACCTCCGTGGGGTCCGGATAATTCTTTTTGCGTTTGGACATCTTCTGGCCGTCCTCCGCAAGGATGAGGCCGTTGACCACCACGTTGCGGTAGGGGGTCGTGCCGAAAAGACAGACGCCCAGCACCATCAGTGTGTAGAACCAGCCGCGGGTCTGATCCAGACCTTCAGCGATGAAGTCCGCCGGGAAGTTCTTTTCAAAACGTTCCTTGTTTTCAAAGGGATAGTGCATCTGCGCATAGGGCATGGCTCCGGATTCAAACCAGCAGTCCAGCACCTCAGGCGTGCGGTGATAGGTCTTGCCGTCCTTTTTGATGACGATTTTGTCGATGAAGTGTTTGTGCAGGTCGGTAACTTTTTCTCCGGAAAGCTCTTCCAGTTCAGCAACGCTGCCCACGCAGATACGGTCATCGGGATCTTCATCGTTGATCCAGACGGGGATGCAGGAGCCCCAGAAACGGTTGCGGCTGATGTTCCAGTCGCGGGCGTTGAGCAGCCAGTTGGTGAAGCGTTTGCCGCCCACATAATCGGGCTGCCAGCGGACAGGTCCGTTGGCGGCGGCCAGCTTTTCGTGGAGATCTTCCACCTTGACATACCACGCTTCGATCGCCCGGTAGATCAGCGGCGTATCCGTGCGGTCGCAGAAGGGATAGCTGTGGGTGATGGTGGCCTGATGGACAAGTTTGCCCTCTTCTTTCAGACGGCGGATCAGATCCTTGTCGCAGTCTTTGCAGAACCGTCCGGCATATTCGGGCAGTTTGTCCGTGAAATTGCAGGAGCCGTCCAGGGGATCGGCAATGACCATGATGCCCGCTTCGCGGCAGACGCGGAAGTCGTCCTCACCGTAGGCCGGAGCGATATGGACAAGACCCACGCCGTCGTCGATGGTCACATAGTTGTCGTTGAGGACTCTGAATGCTCCCTCTTTTTCATATTCCGCAAAATAGGGGAAGAGAGGTTCGTAGGTCCAGCCTTTGAGGCTGCTGCCCTTCATTTCCGCCACGATCTCGTACTGTTCCTCTTTCTTGAAGAGGGTGGCAACGCGGGCTTTGGCCATGACATAGCAGGCTTTTTTGTCATCGGTCAGGTCGCGGACGACGCAGTAATCCAGTTCCGCGCCGGCGCAGATGGCCAGGTTTTCGGGCAAAGTCCAGGGGGTCGTCGTCCAGACGAGCAGGTAGGTATCTCCCCAGGAGGCATCGGCGCCTGTCCTGACCTTGGCGCGGACCGTCACCGCAGGATCCTGGACATCTTTGTAGTTGCTGCCGGCTTCAAAGTTGGAAAGCGGCGTCGAAAGTTTCCAGGAATAAGGCATGATCCGGTAGCTCTTATAGACCCGGCCCTGATTCCAGAGCTGTTTGAAGATCCACCAGATGGTCTCCATGAACTTTGGGTTCATGGTCTTGTAGTCGTTGTCAAAATCCACCCAGCGTCCCATGCGGGTAACGGTTCTGCGCCAGTCATCCACATAACGCAGCACCATGGAGCGGCACTGTTCGTTGAATTTATCCACACCGAAGGCTTTGATGCCGTGGACACCGCTGATGTTGAGGGCATCCTGGGCCAGCGCTTCGATGGGCAGACCGTGAGTATCCCAGCCGAAACGGCGTTCCACGTATTTGCCGCGCATGGTCTGATAGCGGGGAACGACGTCCTTGATGGTTCCCGCCAGCAGGTGGCCGTAGTGGGGCAGACCTGTGGCAAAGGGAGGGCCGTCGTAGAAAACAAATTCTTCACAGCCTTTGCGCTGCTCAAGGGATTTCAAAAAAGTATCGTTTTCTTTCCAGAAAGCGAGGATCTCCTGCTCGAGTGCAGGAAAATCGACCTGATTGGAGATGTTGGGGAAAGACATTGTGTGTACCTCGTTCTTTCGTTCTATGTTAAAATATCTATTTTTTTCTGAAACAGCGGGAAATGTGATTTTTGGGCAGTTTTTCTGTGAAAAGACTGACCAGGATCAGTGTGACTGCCGACAGGGGCAGCGAATAAATAAAGGGATCTACAAAGGGCCACGGATGCGTACTGATAAGTTCAGTCTGTCCGAAAAGAGCTTCGCAGATGCCGATAGCGGCGGCCTCTTTTCTGTGGAAAAAGAGCAGACCGATCACCGAGGAGGCTGTTCCGGCAGCGATGCTGGCCCAGACCCCCGGACGCGTTGCGCCTTTCCAGTAAAGCGCTGCGAAATAAGCGGGCAGGAAAGCGGCGGCGCAGATGCCGAAAAAGATGGCCGTTCCCCGGGCGACGATCCCCGGAGGCAGGATCATGGCAAAGATAATCGACAGCAGAATACCGAAGAGCATGCCGATCCGCGTTACGGTGAGACTGTCCCGTCTGGCATTGGAAACGGTGCGGAAAAAGTCATGTCCGATGGAGGAACCCGTCACGTGGAACAGAGAACTCAGGGTGGACATGGCCGCAGAGAGCATGGTGAGGAAAAAGAGATACAGCACCACTCCCGGCAGAGCTTCACGGATGAAGATGGGGATGATGAGATCCGGATTTCCCCGGGCCGCCTGAATGGCCAGTGACTGGAAATTACCGGCGATCCCCAGATCTGTGCGGTAAAAGAAAACATTGGAAAGCGCACCCACTGTATAGGCCGACCCCACAGTCAGCAGAATGAACACCGCTCCCACAAGAACGGCTCTGTTGAGTTCACGGCCGCTCTTGACGGTCATGAAGCGGACGGCCAGCTGCGGCTGGGCCAGTGCGCCGATGCCCACGCCCAGCATGATGCTTGAAACAAGGGTCCACCACCAGACGGAGTTGAATTCCGGCATGACGGTCCAGCCTCTGTGGCCCAGTTCGTACTCAGCCGGCAGATGTTCTTTGACCAGAGGTGCCATATCCGTCAGGGCCTGATGGGCGGGAATGACACCGCCCAGTTTCCAGTAGCAGGTCACCAGAAGCAGCAGCATACCGCAGATCATAACTGTTCCCATGAGAGCATCCACGTACATGATGCCCTTGAGTCCGCCGAAGATCACATAGACGGCGACAACGGCGGCGAAGATCGTCAGAGCCCAGGCGTAGGGGATCTGCATGATCTCCTGCACGAAGCGGGCACCGCCGATGAGGACGACGCTGGAGTAGAGGGGGACAAAAACAAAAATAATAAGGGAAATAAAGATCTTCAACCCCGGCGCACGGAATCTTTTGCCGATGAATTCAGGAAATGTTCTGGCATTGAGTTCAGCGCCGATTTCCCGGGTCCGCTTGCCGAACCAGACGAAGGCGGCAAAGATACCGATGGCGATATTCATAAAGACCAGCCAGAGGACGCCCATGCCGAACTGTCCGGCAATGCCGCCGAAGCCCACCAGCGCGGAGGTGCTGATGAAAGCCGCGCCGTAGCTCATGGCCATGACAAAGGGGTGAACAGAGCGTCCGGCAAGCAGGTAATCTTTGCTGTTCCGGGTCTTTTTCCATCCCCGCCAGCCCAGATATCCGATCAGAATGACGTAGCCGAGAATGAGAAAGCTGAAGATAAAGCTGTCAACACCGCTTGAAGTATTCATTTATTTTCCCTCCCCGGAATCATCGCCTTTGTTCCAGGTGATGATGCCGTAAATAACACAGATAAGGGTGACTGCGATGCTGCCCAGCATGGCGATGGCGATGGATATATCTCCGAGTCCGAACATATTATGCTCTTTCTGAAAAACAAAATGGCGGACAAGGCATAATTACCCGTCCGCCAAGATTGACAAACCAAGTCGATCTCCGGTGTGAGCTTACGCCTTCTGGAAATCGCCGGTGCGAATGCAAGCTGCGCAGAGCTTGACAGTTTTAACAGTGCCGTTATCGTTGACTTTAACGGACTGAAGATTGACTTCAAAAGTACGCTTGGTATTCTTCATAACGTGCATACCGATACCGCCGGCTTTCTTGGCCAAACCCTTGCGGGTGATGCAGCCGCCGTTGGCTTTGGTCTTGCCGCACATAGCACAAACTCTGCTCATTTTATCCTCACTGTTTTTAATTAACAAAACTGATCGTATCCAACACCGCCGGAACGCAGCTTTCAAAAGGTGCAACTCTGCAGCTTTTCAACGGACGGAGTTAAAAAAATGGTGGGTTGACCGGGACTCGAACCCGGGACCACCGCCTTAAAAGGGCGATGCTCTACCGACTGAGCTATCAACCCGCCGCTTTGCGTTTTCGCTGTTACCAGTGGCAACAGAATCATAAAATATCACCATTTTTCAGAATGTCAAGTCATTCTTTCGAAAAAAATGAAATTTTATTTTCTTTTTCCCTTTCGGGATTGCTTTTTTTAATATACACGCTTATATTAAAATTGCAAGCTTGATTTAAGCTGATCTTCGGGGCAGGGTGCGCTGAAGGGGCTTTTTTCTTTTGGAAACAGAGAAAAATGCCTGAAAAAACATTTTGATCTGTATTGTATATAGAGCAGGTCACGGTTTTCAGCAATTCCCGACCGGCGGTTACAGCCCGCAAGTCCGCAAGGATCGAAACGGTGAAACTCCGTTGCCGACGGTACAGTCCGGATGGGAGAGGGTCTGCCGGGCAGAAAAATCTGTTTTTTTCTGCCAGCGCGGTCATTTTTCCTTTCCCCGGCGGATAACTCTTTGTCTGGGAGGAAAGAAAGAGAATGAAATTTATTTTTATAGGTGATGTCGTCGGCAAAGGCGGCAGGGAGGCTGTCAAACAGCTTGTTCCCGAACTCCGCAGGGAGTACAATGCCCAGTTCGTTATTGTCAACGGGGAAAACTCCGCCGGCGGCAACGGACTGACGGGAACTTGTGCCAGAGAACTTCTTCACAGCTGCGATGTTGTTACTCTCGGTGACCATACATGGGATCAGAAGGGGTTTGAACTGGATATCGGCCGTTTGGATAAAGTCATCCGTCCGGCCAATTACAACAAGACGCAGCCCGGAAACGGCTGGGGGATCTTTACCAATCCCGCCGGCGGCAGTATCGCTGTGATCGCTCTTCAGGGAAAAGTCTTTATGAAGGAAAGCGCCTATTGTCCCTTCGTCACAGCCGATGAGATCCTGGCGCAGCTGCCGGGAACTGTCAAGACCATCGTGGTCGATTTTCATGCAGAAGCCACCAGTGAAAAGCTGGCCATGGCCAATTATCTGGATGGCCGGGTGACAGCTGTGCTGGGAACTCACACGCATGTCCAGACCGCCGACGCCAGGGTTCTGCCCGGCGGAACGGCGGCGATGACCGATGTAGGCATGGTGGGCGCAGAGGCCAGTATTCTGGGACGGGCCATTCCTGACGTGCTGAAAAAGTTTGCTTCCGGCATGCCCTGCCGTCTGCCCGTCGTGGAAACCGGAACGATCCGGCTGGACGGCGCTGTCGTGACTTTTGACCATACAACGGGCAGAGCTTCCGCCATTGAAAGTTTTGCCAGGCGTATTGAATTGTAAGTTTTTTCCATATATTGTGATATATCGGGGTTTTTATGGACGATTTTAAGTTTGCATCAGTTGAAGAGCTGCTTTCTGATATCAGACAGGGGAAGCTCATTATCATCACCGATGATGAAGACAGGGAAAACGAGGGTGATCTGGTTTGTGCCGCTGATTTTGCCACGCCGGAAAATATCGCTTTCATGGCGACCCACGCCTGCGGTCTCATCTGCGCTCCCATCACCCGGGAGCGGGCGGAAGAGTTGAATCTTTCCACGCCTGCCTCCATGACCGATCCTTTTGGAACGGCTTTTACCCAGAGCGTTGATTTCCGTCACGGGACGACCACCGGCATCAGTGCGTTTGACCGTTCCAAAACGGTGATGGCGCTGAACGATCCGGCCTGCACACCGGCGGATTTCACCCAGCCGGGACATCTTTTCCCTCTCATTGCCCGTCCCGGCGGCGTTTTGAGGCGCACCGGCCATACCGAGGCCGCCGTTGATCTGGCCCGTCTGGCCGGATGCCGTCCCGGCGGTGTGATCTGCGAGATCATGAACCCTGACGGGACCATGGCCCGTCTGCCCCAGCTGATCGCTTTTGCCGCAAAGCACGGTTTGAAGATCGGCAGCGTGGCCTCTCTTGTGGAATACCGCCGCCGGACGGAACGTCTTATTATCCGCGGCGAAAGCGCCAAACTGCCCACGGAGTTCGGGGAATTCACCATCACCGCTTTCAGGACAAAAGTGGATCCCTTTGAACATCTGGCTCTTGTTTACGGCGATGTGACCGGAAAAAAGGATGTTCTGGTCCGTGTCCACAGCGAATGTCTGACCGGAGATGTTTTTGCTTCCCGCCGCTGCGATTGCGGCAGTCAGCTTCACGCCGCCATGCGTCAGATCGCCGCCAACGGCAGCGGCGTTCTGGTCTATCTGCGTCAGGAGGGACGGGGGATCGGTATTTTCAACAAGATCCATGCCTACAAATTGCAGGATGAGGGATGCGATACCGTTGAGGCCAATGAACGTCTGGGATTTCCCGATGACCTGCGGGAGTACGGGATCGGTGTGCAGATCCTGCTGGATCTGGGCGTCAACTCCGTCCGTCTGCTGACCAACAATCCCAAAAAGCTTGTGGGACTTTCCGGATACGGGATCGAAGTGGCTGAACGGGTCCCCATCGTCATTCCGCCCAATGCGGACAACGCCTTTTATCTTGAAACCAAAAAGAAACGCATGGAACACATGCTCTGACGCTCATGTTGTATCACGAAAACATCAAAACCATCGGGATCATCACTCCCGCAGGACGCCTGGCTCCGGAACTGCTGGAAGCCGGGATATCCGCTCTGAAAAAAGAGGGTCTCCGGGTCAGGGGACCTGCTCCTTTGCCGGAGTGTAAAGTCGCTTACCTTGCCGGAACCCCTGAGGACCGGGCCGCCCAGCTGGAAAATATGTGGATGGATCCTGAAGTGGATATGCTCCTCTGCACCCGGGGCGGTTTCGGCTGCGCCCAGCTTCTGGATCTTATCAACTGGCGTAAACTGGTCCGCCGCCGTATCCCTCTTGCCGGTTACAGTGATATCACGGCGCTCCATTGGGCCATGGCTGTCAAAAATGCGGGTATCCCTGTGGTCGCGCCCATGCTGGGAAAAATGGCGGCGCTGGATGAGGTCACACGGTCGGCCATGAACAATGCCTTTACAGGTTCCCGGCGGAGCAGTGAGATCCGTTCCGTTGCGGGCGGGGATTTTTCAGGGAAGATCCTGGCGGGCAATCTGACCGTAGCGGCCTCTCTGGCCGGCGGGGACTTCTTTCCGGATGCCTCCGGCAAAGTCATCCTTCTGGAGGATATCAATGAACCGGCCTACAAGATCGACCGCAGTCTGACCCAGCTGGAGCAGGCGGGACTTTTTGACCGGGCTGCCGGTGTTGTGTTCGGCAGTTTTTCCGGCAGTGATCCCCGGGAACTGGAAGAGCTCTTCTGCCGGTTTGCCGCGAGGACGGGACTGCCTGTGGTCTGCGGATTTCCCTTCGGACATGCCTTCCCCCTTGTCTCCTTTTCTTTTGAAGATACCTTGACCGTCAGCGGCAGGATCGCCTCCGTTGAAAAGATTTGAAACAACTGACTTTTCCGGAGATCTGCTGACAGCCGCCGGCTCTTGAAAAATACAAAAGAGATGGTAAATTATACGCCGGGTATAATGACTGTCTCTTTTTTTATGGCTGTGTTCCCGATACGAGTAGATACAATGATATAAAACTAAAAATACTTCGCTTTTCTCGAAAAGGGGTGGGGTGTGGGGAGGGGAAAAACCTCTTTTCCCGCGAAAAGAGGTTTTTCCCCTCCCCGCGATACCATCGACCCTTGTCGGGAACAGCGCGTT
>JAFVYP010000031.1 GCA_017508555.1 Lentisphaeria bacterium | reverse complement strand
GTGAAGCCTTTGTCATGACCAAGAAAATGCTGATCCCCGGCAAGAGCGGTAAAGAGATCGATGCTCCTGCACGTGCATATTTTGAAGAAAAGGGCATGAGCAAATATCTGGTTTGCCCCTTTGTGCATACCATCGGTATTCACGAAGCGGAGGCTCCCTTCTTCGGACCCAACTCCGATGACGTTCTGGTCGAAGGCATGACCGTCTGCGTGGACGTCTCCTTCTTCGGACATCCTGAGTTCCACGGCAGCCGTATCGAAACCGGCTTTGTCATCACCAAAGACGGTGCTGTGCCCCTCAGCGAAAAAATGGATGCCATCCATTGCAATCTTGATATCTGAAAAGATCTTTGAGATTTTATTCAAAACCCGCGTTTTTCCTTCTGGAAAGCGCGGTTTTTTTTCGTCTCTGCCTCAAGGTCGCAAGACGAAAATAACGGATTTTTACAGACTGTTACCGGATTCTCTGTCTGTTATCAGAGGGTGTATCGGTGTTTTGTCTGCATGGAACTGCATGGGATACTTTGAGTATTTTCCGTAACAGGGAATTGCATGGGGCGTTTCCTTTTCGTTTTTCTGCGCCTCTCTCTTTTCAAAATCTGTGCCGTGTCGGAATTTTTTGCGAGAAAATCAATGTTTTTTTTGAAAAACGGCTTGACAAAATGAAAATATGATGGTATGTTAATAAGACAGACGAGATAATGCGAGTGTAGCTCAGTTGGTAGAGCATCACGTTGCCAACGTGATTGTCGCCGGTTCGATTCCGGTCACTCGCTCCATTTTCTCATCTTGCCTTTCAGGTGCGAGTGTAGCTCAGTTGGTAGAGCATCACGTTGCCAACGTGATTGTCGCCGGTTCGATTCCGGTCACTCGCTCCATTTTTTTGCCTTGATGGCTCCGGCTCCGTGAGAATTGCTTCGGTACGATTCCAAAAAAGACTTGCAAAATAAAATTTTGCCGTTCTTTTTTGTAATTGTCCTGTCGCGCTGCTGTACCGGCTTTTCAAGCCGGACGCAATTCTCACTTTTGGGTGGTTGCTTCCGCTGGCGCGAAAGCTCTGCGTCGGGCTTCGCCCTCCTTGTCGATTCCAGTCTCGCTCCATTTTTTTTGCTTTGGTGGCTCCGGCTCCGTGAGAATTGCTTCGGTACGATCCCAAAAAAGACTTGCAAAATAAAATTTTGCCGTTCTTTTTTGTAATTGTCCCGTCGCGCTGCTGTACCGGCTTTTCAAGCCGGACGCAATTCTCACTTTTGGGCGGTTGCTTCCGCTGGCGCGAAAGCTCTGCGTCGGGCTTCGCCCTCCTTGTCGATTCCGGTCTCGCTCCATTTTTTTGCCTTGATGGCTCCGGCTCCGGGAGAATTGCTTCGGTTCACATCGGGCAGCAGGGGCCCTGGTGGTTGCATGGTACGCAAGAGTGTGTTTGAACCAGTCGCTGCCATGATTGTTTCCGGCAGCAGGTGATCGCATTGAAAAATCAATTTCGGCAGGTTATATTATAATGGTCAATAAATTGGAAAATATTATGAATAATCCTGTATGTTCTGATAAAAATAAGAAAAACTCCTGTCGGCAAAAGCTGTTTCACGATATCTTTTTGTTTTTTGCCGTTGTTTTGTGGTTCGGACTTTTTGCCTGGTATGATGTCGATTGGCACCATGACGGGATCATGCTGGGGGCTGTGGCACAGGTTCTTGAACAGAAAGTTCTTTTCCGGGATATTTTTTGTCAGTATGGCCCTTTGTCGATATGGATCCAATGTGTTCCGGCCGCGCTTTTCGGCGCTGAAACCCTTGTGATCCGCTTGACGACGGTTGTTTTTTATGGGTTTATCGCCATTTTGGGAACGCGGATATGGTCCCGTTTTGTCAAAGCGCCCTTTATGGGGATCTGGTATTTTTGTTTTTTTGCGCTCTGTCCTTTTTATCTGGTTTCCTTCCATCCCTGGTCAAGTGTTTATGCGCTGTTTTTTATGCTTCTCGGATTGGAGTTTCAACTGCGGTTTCTTGAAGATCCCGCTTTACACGGACGGCTTGCCATGTGGTCCGGAGCCTGTGCTGCCGCAGCTTTTCTCTGCCGGACGCCCTGCGGCGTCGTGACTTTTGCCGCCGGAACGATCGTTATGCTGCTGTATGCCGCCGCCGGTAAAAAGGAAAAGCGTTTTTACGGAATAAAGGTTTACACCGGCGGAGCCGTTGCTGTTCTGGCATTGTTTGCTGCCTATCTTTTTGCGGCAGGGGCATGGGAGGATTATTGGCTGCAATGTTTTTCCTATGTGTATAAATTTGCCTCCGGCAGCAGCGGCGGCAACTTCCTCAGAGGATTTTTGTATAATGTTTCTACGGATCTTGATCCTTACGGAACAGACTGTTGGATCTTTGTTTTATTTGCTGTTATTACTGCGGCTGTTCTTGCAGTGACCGGATGGAAGGTTTGTTTCAGACGGGAAAATACGGAAAAATCTCTCTCCTTTTTGGCGGTCGTGCTTTTATGTGCGGCATCGCTGCATCAGTATTTTCCTGTTCCCTGTGTGCGGCATTTCTGGTGGGCGGCGATCCCCGCTTTCGGACTTTATGCCTTGACCGCTCAAAAAATTTGGGCGTTGACGTGCAAAAAGTATATGAGAGTGCTGCTCCTGTGTTGTCTGTTTGCCCCTCTTGTCAGCCCCTGTCTTTCAAGAGCTGTCTCTGTTGCGGGATTGGCCGGAAATATTTCTCAGATGCAGATCTGCCGACTTCCCGGCATGCGTTACTCTCTGGTGCTGAAAGAGGAAAATAAATTTCTCCAGGGCATGTTGGATGCTTTTAATGCACAGCCTGCGGAAATCAGAAATCGCGGCGTCATCAACAATACGCCGGATGGACTTTTCTGCTGCATGATGCCTTTGCCGCCTAAATATTATCATCCTATGTTTGTCAACTGGTACGATAATGTTTATGCCGACTATTATCAGGCTGTCAGGTACACCCTGGGAACTCAGCGGCCTATGATCCTGAGTACGATGGTGGATCATATCGGCAGTTATGAACTTGTTTTTACCGGCCGCCGGAGAAATAAAACTTTCTGGCTTTTTGCCCCTCTTCCCGTTGACGGATTCTGATGTTTTTGAGCCTGAGGGCAGGGGGGCTTTTCCCGCAATTTCTGAAAACACCGCTTGACAATAATAAAAAACAGTGCTATATTGATTTTTATTGTAACAATGGGGTGCTGTTGTCACGGAGACAACGGCTGAGATCAAACCCTTTGAACCTGAAACGGGTAATGCCGGCGTAGGAAAGAAAATGAAAAATATTTTTGTTACACCTTTTACCATCGTGTGCACTCCGCACCGACATGCCCAGAACGGGAGCAGAAAAATGCTCCGGAAAGGACTTCCGGTATGTCAGCGGAAAACATCATCTCCACAGCTATCATCAACAAATTCAGCGAAAAACTCATTGACGGCCTGAAACTGGACGTTGCCCTTGTCGGCGGCGGTCCCTCTGCCCTTGTTGCCGCCCGTTATCTGGCTGAAGCAGGTCTGAAAACCGCCATTTTTGAGCGTAAACTTGCTCCCGGCGGCGGTACATGGGGCGGCGGAATGCTCTTTAATGAAGTCGTTGTTCAGGATGAAGCCCTGGATATCCTTGATGACTTCGGCATCACCCACAAAAAGCTGGAAAACGCTCCCGGATACCATACCCTTGACTCCGTGGAAATGGCCAGCGGTCTGATTTTCGGTGCCCTGAAAGCCGGGGCAAAGATCTTCAATTCTGTCAGCGTCGAGGATCTTGTTTTCAAAAACGGAAAAGTCAACGGTCTTGTTATCAACTGGACTTGTGTGGAGCGTCTCGGACTCCATGTGGATCCTTTGACCGTGATCGCTGAAAATGTCGTTGACGGTACCGGACACCCCAGCGAGATCCTCAATCTGGCTGTTAAAAAGGCGAAGATCCAGCTGGATACCCCCACGGGAGACATTATCGGAGAAAAACCCATGTGGGTCGAAAACGGCGAGGCTTCCACCGTGGAAAATACCCGCTGCTATTTCCCCGGACTCTATGCCTGCGGCATGAGCGCCAATAACGTGATGGGCGGATACCGCATGGGACCGATTTTCGGCGGTATGCTGATGTCCGGACGTAAGGCGGCTCAGCTCATCATCGAAAAGGGACGCTGAAAATGCGTACCCTGACGGAACGCATTGAGATATTCAAAAGTTCTGATCTTTACCCCGTTGTCAGTTCTGAATTCTGCAATGGACGCTGTGTCTGCGATATTGTTGCAGGCATTGCGTCCGCCGGGGCAAAGCTCGTCCAGATCCGGGAAAAAAATATTTCGGATGCCGCGATGTTTGAACTGGTCCGGAAATGCAAAGAGATCACAGACCGGTATCAGATGCTTTTGATCGTCGATGACCGGGTGGATATCGCCATGGCTGCTCAGGCCGACGGTGTTCATTTGGGACAGGAGGATTTTCCTCTTGCCGAAGCACGGAAACTTGCTCCGGAACTTTTGTTCGGCGTTTCCACGCACAACTCTGAGGAGATCGCCGAAGCCCAAGCCGGGGAATGTGCTTATTTGAATATCGGCCCCATGTTTCCGACCAACACGAAAAGTGTTGCCTGCGGCGCCTTGGGACTGGAAAATATCATGGAACTCAAAAAACTTGTGAATTGTCCTTTTTCCGTTATGGGCGGTATCAAGGAGCATCATCTGGATTTGTTGTGTTCCAAAGGGTTCAGGCATATTGCCATGGTGACGGAGATCACCCGGGCGCCCGATGTTGAAGCTAAAGTCAGGCAGCTGCGGCAGATCATGTGCAGCGCCTTGAAATCAAACTGAAGGTATTTTATGACACAGATGGAATATGCCCGCAAGGGAATAATTACACCGCAGATCAGACACGTTGCCGAAGCCGAGCTGCGGACACCGGAGTTTATCGCTGAAAGAGTGGCGGCGGGAACAGTTGTTGTTCCGGCCAACATCAATCATAAAAATCTGATCCCCTGCGGCATCGGACGGGAACTCAGGACAAAGATCAATGCCAATCTGGGGAACTCCACTCTTTCCAGCTGTCCCGGTGCCGAAAAGAGCAAATTGGCCATTGCCCTGCATTACGGGGCGGATACGGTCATGGATCTGAGTACCGGCGGCGGGATCACCTCGATCCGGCAGGCCATGCTGGAACAGAGCCCTGCTCCCCTGGGAACTGTTCCGGTCTATGAGATCGTTGCCCGTTACGGCAACAGTGATTTTGCCAAAGACAAAATAATCTCTGTTATTCGTGAACAGGCTGAGCAGGGCGTGGATTATATGACCATCCATGCAGGATTGCTCCGTCAGTATGTGCCGCTTGCGCTGAAGCGGAAACTTGGTATCGTCAGCCGCGGCGGCGCACTGCTGGCGGCGTGGATGCAGGAAAATAAAAAGGAAAATCCTTTTTACGAGGCGTTTGATGAGATCCTTGAGATCTGCCGGAAATATGATGTGACGCTCTCTCTGGGAGACGGTCTGCGTCCCGGCTGTCTGGCGGATGCCTCCGATGAGGCGCAGTTTGCTGAACTGGATACTCTGGGCGAGCTGGTTTTCCGCTGCCGGGAGGCCGGTGTTCAGGCGATGGTGGAGGGCCCCGGACATGTTCCTCTGGATCAGATCCGGGAAAACATGGAACGGGAACGGAAAGTCTGCGGCGATGCACCGTTTTACATCCTGGGACCTGTGGTCATCGACTGCGCGCCCGGGTACGATCACTTTGTCGCCGGAATGGGCGGTATGATGGGGGCCTATTACGGCGCGGCCATGCTGTGCTATGTGACGCCCAAAGAACATCTGGGACTGCCTAATGCCGATGATGTCCGCCGCGGGGTCGTTGCTTTCAAGATCGCTGCCCATGCCGCTGATGTGGCGCTGCACAAACCCGGCTGCCGGGAAAGAGATGATGCCATTTCTGATGCCCGCGCCCTCTTTGACTGGAATAAACAGTTTGAGCTGGCTCTTGATCCTGAATGGGCAAGAGAACTGCGCACTCAGGCGCTGGAGGAAAGTTCTGCGCCCAATCAGCACGGTTCAGAATACTGCACCATGTGCGGACCGGATTTCTGTTCTGTCCGTCTGAGTGCCAGATTGAAAAAAAGCGGGGGACAATAAGCATTTTCAATACGCTTTTGTTTCCGGCAGGGGAAGAGGACATGGCGGGGGGATTTTTTCCTCCCTGCCATGCTCTTTCCCGTTTATCCGGGAACAGAACACAGCTCAAAAGATGTTTCTGTTCCTCTGATAAGCGCGGGGGAGTCTGTTCAACACATGGCAATGACTTCCACTTCGACCAGAGCACCTTTGGGAAGCGCTGATACCGCAACACAGCTGCGTGCCGGTTTGCCTGTAAAATACTTGGCATACACGGCGTTGAACTGGGCGAAATCGTTGATGTCGGCAAGAAAACAGGTCGTTTTCACGACATTGTCAAAGGTTGCTCCGGAGGCCGTAAGGAGCGCAGAGATATTCTGCATGACCTGTTCTGTTTGTGTACTGATATCGTTTCCGGTCAGCAGGCCGCTTGCCGGATCAAGAGCGATCTGTCCGGAACAGAAGAGCAAGTTTTCTGATTTGATTGCCTGTGCGTATGGTCCGACTGCTGCCGGAGCATTATTGGTTGAGATAACTTCTTTCATGGAAAAATCGCCTCCTAATTCAATATCTGATACCCGGCATTGGATATTGCCTGCCGGATCTGCATAAGCTGTTCCCGGTTCCGGGTTTCCATTTTGATGTGCAGAAAGCAGCCGATGATGTCGGCGTGTTCGCCGCCCGGATCGTGCCGGACCTGGATGACATTGGCGCCGCAGTCGGCAATGATCGCGGAGACCTCCCGCAACTGTCCGGGCTTATCCAGCATGGCGATTTTCAGCTCTGCCACCCGGCCGCTTGAAAGCAGCCCCCGGTTGATGACCCGGGAGAGGATATTGACGTCGATGTTTCCTCCGGACACCACTGCACAGACTTTTTTTCCGGCAAGGTCAAGTTTCTTTGCCAACACAGCCGCCACACCGGCCGCACCGGCTCCCTCGGCGATCAGTTTCTGTTTTTCCATCAGGGCCAATATGGCACTTGCGATCTCATCGTCGCTGACTGTCAGCATGCCGTCAACATATTGACAGCACAGATCCCGGGTCAGTTCTCCCGGCGTTTTTACAGCAATTCCGTCAGCAAAGGTGGAAACCCGCTCCAGAGTCACATGCTGCTTTTCGGTAAAAGCTCTGCACATGCCGGAAGCTCCGTCGGCCTGAACACCGTAAACTTTTACCTCCGGTTTCAGCTGTTTCAGCGTAAATGCAACTCCGGAACACAGGCCTCCGCCGCCTACCGGAACAAGGATGGTATCCACATCCTGAAACTGTTCCAGGATTTCAAGGGCGATCGTTCCCTGTCCGGCAATGACATCTTCATCATCAAAGGGATGAACGAAGATACCGCCTGTCTTTTTGCAGTACGCATCTGCCGCAAGGTAGGCGTCATCATAAACACCGTCAACCAGATGGACTTCTGCGCCGAGTTTCCGCGTTGCTTCCACTTTGGAAATGGGGGCGATGCTCGGCATGAAGATCACTGCCTTACGGTTGAGTTTGCCGGAAGCAAGAGAGACGCCCTGTGAGTGGTTTCCGGCTGAACAGGCAATGATTTCCCGGTCATCCTTCGGCAGAGAGGCTATTTTGAAAAAGGCGCCCCGCAGTTTGAAGGAACCGGTCAGCTGTAAATTTTCCGCTTTCAAACGGAAGTCACAATCATCGGTCAAGCCGTTGCTCTCTATCATGTCGGTATAGCGGGCGACATTTTTAAGCAGATGATGTGCCCGGTAAACTTTATCCAGCGTCAGCATAATTTGGCCCCCTTGTCTGCGGATGATACCAGGGCGGCGTAGCGCTTGAGATAACCGGATAACTGCCGTGGGGGAGCAAAAACTTTTCTGCTCCGTCTTTCTGCAAGAAGATTTTCATCCACCAGAAGTTCCAGAGAATAGTTCGGTATATCTATTTTTATCAAATCGCCATCCTCTACCAGAGCGATGTTCCCACCGGAAACTGCCTCCGGAGAAACGTGTCCTATCGCAGCTCCCCTCGTTGCGCCGGAAAATCTTCCATCGGTGATAAGAGCCACATCAGCATCCAATCCCATACCGGCAATGGCACTGGTGGGGGAAAGCATCTCCCTCATTCCCGGTCCTCCGGCGGGACCTTCGTTGCGGATGACAACACAATCGCCCTTGACGATTTTTCCGGAGAGGATCGCTTTTACGGCCTCTTCTTCGCACTCAAAGACCCGTGCCCTTCCTGTGAACTTCAGCATTTCCGGTCTGACGGCACAACGTTTGACGACCGCACCGTCAGGCGCCAGATTGCCATAGAGGACTGCCAGACCGCCCTCCGCAGAATATTGATGGATGACTCCGGGATCTTTTACCTTTGCATCGGCAATGACTTCGCCGAGAGTTGTGCCGCAGACTGTCATGGCCTCCAGATCCAGCAGGCGGGAAATCTGATTCATCACCGCGGTCACTCCTCCGGCACGGAAAAGATCCTGCATGTGGTGTTTCCCTGCCGGCGCAAGACGGCACATGTTGGGTGTGCGGG
This sequence comes from Lentisphaeria bacterium, assembly GCA_017508555.1. Taxonomy (GTDB): domain Bacteria; phylum Verrucomicrobiota; class Lentisphaeria; order Victivallales; family Victivallaceae; genus UBA1784. The sequence goes on along the minus strand of JAFVYP010000031.1, from coordinate 4,607 downwards.
AGCTGATCTCGTTGACTGTATGCAGATCAAACGCCGCACCGGCTTCAGCGGCAATGGCGGGCAGATGCAGAACAGTATTGGTGGAACATCCCAGAGCCATATCCACCGTCAACGCATTGTGAAATGCCTTTGCAGTCATGATGTCACGGGGACGCAGATCATTTTTCAAGAGCTCCAAAACCATCATTCCCGCCCGTTTGGCCAGATGCGTCCGTTGAGAATAAACTGCGGGGATCGTACCGTTCCCCGGCAGAGCCATACCGATCGCCTCACAGAGACAATTCATGCTGTTGGCGGTGAACATCCCGGAACACGAACCGCAGCCGGGACAGGCGGAACACTCTGTTTCAGACAGTTCCGCTTCACTCATTTTTCCGGCATTGACTGCACCGACTGCCTCAAATACGGTGTTCAGGTCTTTGCCGTCCAAAGAGAGCATGGGACCTCCGGAAACGAAAATGGCAGGTAAATTGCATCTTGCAGCCGCCATCAACATTCCGGGAACGACTTTGTCGCAGTTGGGGATAAAGACCAGAGCATCAAAGCAATGGGCTTTTACCATACATTCGATGCTGTCGGCGATCAATTCTCTTGACGCAAGGCTGTAATGCATGCCGTCATGTCCCATGGCAAGACCGTCGCAGACCGCGACTGTATTGAATTCCATGGGAGTACCGCCGGCAGCAAGTACGCCGTCTTTGACTGCACGGGAAATTTGCTGCAAGTGCATGTGTCCCGGCACGACTTCATTGAAACTGTTGACCACGCCCACCAGAGGACGTGTCATCTGTTCGCGGGTATAACCCAGCGCACCCAATAAGGCGCGCTGGGGAGCGGCTGTTACGCCGCAGGTTATTTTTTGACTGTTCATTATTTGTTCCAATTCATTTTGGCACGCAGTTCTGCGCCTACTGTTTCCATTTGATGCGCTTTGGCTGCTTCACGCTGCTTGGTGAAAAGCGGTCTGCCGTCGGCATTTTCTTTCAGCCATTTGCGGGCAAAACTGCCATCCTGGATTTCAGAAAGAACCTTTTTCATTTCAGCTTTGGTGGCATCGGTTATCAGACGGTGTCCGGTGTTGTAGTCACCGTATTCGGCGGTATCGCTGATGCTGTAACGCATAAAGGAAAAGCCGCCTTTCACCACCAGGTCGATGATGAGTTTCATTTCATGGATGCACTCAAAGTAGGCGCTTTCGGGTTTATATCCGGCTTCGACCAGCGTTTCAAATCCCGCCTGCATCAAAGCGGTGACGCCGCCGCACAGGACGGCTTGTTCTCCGAAGAGGTCTGTTTCGGTTTCCTCTTTGAAAGAAGTCTCCAGGATTCCGGCGCGACCGGCTCCGAGAGCCGCCGCATAAGCCAGAGCCAGATCCATCGCGTTGCCGCTTGCATCCTGCTGAACAGCCACCAGACAGGGAACGCCTTTGCCTTCAACAAACTGACTGCGGACAGTATGTCCCGGTCCTTTGGGGGCGATCATCACCACATTGACAAAATCCGGCGGGACGATCTCCTTGTAGTGGACATTGAAGCCATGGGCAAAACTCAAGGTCATGCCGGGACGGAGATGATCGCGCACGCCGTTTTCATAGATGGAACGCATTTTTTCATCGTTGACCAGCATCATCACCCAATCTGCTTTCTGAACAGCATCAGGCGTATTCAACACCTCAAATCCATCGGCAGCGGCAGTTACGGCGCTTTTGGAATTTTCGTAAAGTCCCACAACCACTTTGACGCCGCTTTCACGCAGATTTTGAGCGTGAGCGTGTCCCTGACTGCCGTAACCGATCACGGCGACAGTGAGATCGTTGAGAAGTTCTTTGTTGCAGTCGTTGTCGTAGTACATCTTGCTCATTTTCTTTTTTCCTTTCTTTTGGGGTTGTTGTATCAGAGCATTGAGTTGTTCAATAAAACAACTGTTTTGACATCAAGAAGTTTATGTAATTGCCGCAGCATCTGACATTGGACAGCTGCGTCACCGCGGGAGGATATCCGCATGACCGACAAGGCCGGATCATGGCTCTTCTGAACCGTAAGGCTCTCAATGTTGTGTTTGCCTTTGGCGTAAACTCCGGTGATCCGGTTCAGGACGCCGCAATGATTGGCCACAGTAAGTTCGACAGTAAAAAGATCCATTTTTCAATTCCTTCCGGTTACTAAATCCTGCACACTGCCGCCCGGCGGGATCATCGGCAGGACAAATTCATCCATATCAAGTTGACAATCCAGCACTGTCGGTCTGTCGGAGGCAAGGGTGTTCAACGCCTTTTCCAGTTCAGACAAGGTGGTGACTTTTTTACCTTCTGCGCCGAAGGCTTTGGCCAATGCGGGAAAATCTGTTTTGCGATTCAACGTGGTCGAGGAATAATGTTTTTCATAAAACATCGTCTGCCATTGGCGTACCATGCCGAGAACGCCGTTGTTGAAAATCACGATCAAAAGCGGCAGATTTTGTGAAACGGCTGTGGCAAGCTCCTGTAAACACATGCCGAAGCTGCCGTCTCCGGTGAAGAGAACGGTCCTTTTCCGGCCGTTGGCAATACATCCGCCGATCGCGGCACCGAGACCGAACCCCATGGTACCAAGCCCGCCGGAGGTCAGCAGGGTCCGGGGAGAGCGGAACGGAAAATACTGCATCGTCCACATTTGATGCTGTCCGACATCCGTCGCGACAACGGTATCCGGCTCGCAGTATCCGGCAACGGTTTTCAGCAAAGTCCGGGGCGTGAGCGTATTTTCTTCCGGAAGCCGGTCAAGTTTTTGGACTTCGGCAACTCTTTTCTGCCATTGGGGGCGTTCCTGATGCGGCAAGAGGGAAAGCAGTTTTTTCAGAACCGTTTTCACATCGCCGCACAATTCAATATCAGCGGCGGTATTTTTATTGATTTCCGCAAGGTCGATATCCACATGGATCAATTTTTTGCCCTCTTTGTATTTGGCGGTATTGCCGGTGGCCCGGTCGGAAAAACGGACGCCGAGAGCGATGATAAGATCACATTCACTTTGCAGTTTTGCCGAACTCTGACTGCCGTGCATGCCGCACATGCCCAGATTGGCGGGGTGTCCGGCCGGCAGAGAGGTCAATCCCATCATGCTGCAAGCTACCGGCGCGGATATTTTTTCCGCAAAGGAAAGCAGCTCTTTCTCTGCACCGGAAGCCGTTACGCCGCCGCCGGCATAGATCAGAGGACGCTCTGCTGCAGTTATGGCAGAGACCGCCGCCGTCAAATCCACTTCCGGCAGTTCGTTGAAAAAGAGTTCCTGCCGGAGAAATTCCGATTCATCGCACACATCTGTCTGGATACTTTTGGGGATATCCACCAGAACCGGTCCGGGACGACCGGAGGAAGCGATTTCAAAGGCGGCATCCAGGATCCCGGAAAGCTCCCTGACATCACTTACAGCAAAATTGTGTTTAACGACCGGTTGGGTTATGCCCGTGATGTCAACCTCCTGAAAACTGTCTTTCCCCAGAAGTGGGACGGCCACATTTCCGGTAATGGCAACCAGAGGAACACTATCCAGATAAGCATTGGCGATGCCTGTTACCAGATTGGTGGCCCCCGGTCCGCTGGTGGAAATGACGACCCCGGGTTTTCCCGTGACTCTGGCAAAACCATCCGCCGCGTGAGCGGCATTCTGCTCATGGGCACACAGCACATGGGTCAAACGATGGCAATTTTTATACAGTTCATCATAGATGGGAAGAACAGCTCCCCCCGGATAACCGAAAACGGTCTTGACCTTGTTGCGGCACAAGGATTCGATAACTGTTTCTGCTCCTGATTTTTTCATTTGTTTATTCCTGAATTTGTGTTGACTGAAATTAAAATGCCCTGCCGGAGAAAGGTTTTCCGGCAGGGCTGTGATCCTGAGTTGAAGGTTTTTTGTCTATGCCATGCCGGGCGGCGCCATCATAATGACGCCGGTAATAATGGAAATAATAATGGCAATGGATATAACAATGGCTCCGGACACAAAGAGGGCCGGGGGATTGCAAAAATTGTTTTCAAACTTCATCGTATTCATTTTTTTATTCCTGTTGAACAATCTGTAAACAAAGGCTTTTTTCCCGACAGGGGCTGACATAATGATAAAAACTGAAAATACGCCATCAGCCTTTACCGGGAACAGAGCAAACAAAAAACCTCTCCGCAGCCGATCACTGCAGAGAGGTTTGAACTTTTATTTTCTGTACCGTTTCTCTCAACAATAACCAGCCGTACCGCAGCCGATAATAATGGCGGCGGTAATAATGATCCGGCTGTTGATATTGTTGAAAAACTGTTTCATTGTTACTCCTTGAAAACTCTTACTGATATATCATTATTTTTTGAGCTGCTCTTATGGATGAGACTTTCAGCACAAAGACATCTTCGTTCAGGCGTTATTCTTATCCCGCAGAGCGACACGGCGTATTTTGCCGTTGACAGTCTTGGGCAGTTCGGTCATAAATTCCACGATCCGGGGATATTTGTACGGAGCGGTATGGGTTTTGACATACTCCTGGATCTCTTTTTTCAGCTCTTCGCTGCCGACTTTGTCTTTGACCAGCACGATACTTGCCTTGATGACCTTGCCCCGGGTGGCATCCGGCACACC
>JAFVYP010000030.1 GCA_017508555.1 Lentisphaeria bacterium | reverse complement strand
GATATCCGGCAAATATATCCCCAAACCTCTCCTTGAAATTGCCAACGGAAAAATGCGCCTTGCCCTGCCTCTGGATAAACCTGTTTTTGACAACGGCAAAAATTTTCAGGCCCTGCTTTCTGCGCTCTTTCTGAGCGCAGGGACCCGTACCCTTTTTTCCGGTGCAGAAGAGGCCCTGCCCCGCTGGCTCTGTGCCGGGATCGCCAATAAACTCTCAGCCAACAGCTCGACGGAACGCTATCTTCACGGATTGCATCATCTGCCGGCGGTCTCGGCCCTGTACAGCAGCGGACGTTTTCCGGACCTTTTCCGTCTGCCTGAACTTTCTGCGGAACTGCCCCCGGAGCTGCGGGAATGGTACGGTGAATTTGCCCGGGTCCTTCTGGAAACGGCTGATGACCAAAAACTGCTGAGAGAATATGCCTCCACCCTCTTCAAAACCCAGAAATACAGTAAACAAAGCCAGGACCTTCTGGAAAAACTTTCAGGCCCCCTGACGGCAAAAGATCAGGAGGGACGCCTCAAGGCGCTGGAAAAGATCCTGTGGAACACCTACAAACCTGAACCGGCTTCAAGAAAACTGGAACAGCTTCCCCGCATGCTCAAGTGGCAGCTGCCTGTTCTGGATGAGGAGGGTGTGCCGACGGAAAAAATGCAGGCGTGTTCCCTTCTGGAACTGCCCACGCTCCTGGAACGGCGTCCCGACGCGGCAGAACAGCGGAAAAAGGCCGCACTCCGGGTCAGCTCGTTCAGTACCGGATGCACTTACAGAGAGGCAGATCTCTTCAGCCGTTTTGCCATCCTTGTTTACAATACCCCGCGGAATGCAGAAGAAAGACAGGCGCAGCTGCAAAAGGCCTTCGACCGGCTCCAAATGCTTCTGCACAGCAGGGAACAAATTGAAAAATTCCTCGCGGAAACCGAACAGAAACACTGTTCCGCCGCACAGCTGCTGAAACATCAGCTTGCCGTGCAGAACATCCGGGATTCCGCCTCAGCGGAGCAGAAAAAATTTCTGCTGGAAATAGAAAAAACATACAGTGACTGAACACAGGAAACAGATCATGCCCGAACCGATCACTGACAAAAAAAACATCTTTATCCAGGTGGCGGCGCTGCTGCTTTTGCTGCTGCTGGCAACAGCCGTTTACCATGCTATCAGACCCGGCATCGGCCGGCTGACAGCTGATTTCTTTTATCCTTACCTGCGGGTTTCCCGGATGGCAGTCCACACCGTCTCCGACAGGACGCTTCTCTCTTTCAGCAGAGCGGAGCTGGCGGCCAAACTGGAACAGCTGCAAAAACAGAATACCGCTCTGGCCATTCAGGCGGCGGCCTCGGCGGAACTGCTGCGGGAAAATCAGACGCTGCGCAGTTATCTCGGATTGAACACGCCTGAAAAATGGCACTATATCGCCGCTGAAGTCATGCTCCGCGACCCCCTGCTCTGGCTGGAACACTTTACCATCAACCGGGGCAGCGTGGACGGACTGGAACCGGGAGACGCGGTTCTTGATGTGGCAGAGGAGGGTATCCCTGTCCTGGCGGGGATCATCGGCAGTTGCGGCAAACACCATGCCGAAGTCCTGACTGTTTTCAATCCTGACTTCAGTTTTTCCGCCTCCATCGGTCCCCGCCGCGTGATCGGTTTTGTCAATGCCGGAACGGCGCGCAATGCCGGTGACGGACGGGTCCCTGTCGGCTACATCACATCAGCAGAAATGCCCGCCGCAGGCAGCGCGGTCATTACGACCGGATTTGAAAAACGTATTCCCGGCGGCATCAAAATCGGAGAACTGGATCAGCTGGAAGAGAGTCATCCGCTCTTTTCCGGCTCTGCCCGCAACTCCGGTCTGATCCGTCCCGCCTTCAACCCGAACCGCCTGCGTTTTGTCCTGATCGCAAGGCAGATGGAGAAAAAATGAAACTCTTTTTCTTCATCCTTATTTTTCTTGCCGTCCTTCTGACAGATATGCTGGTGGGCAATGTGGGGTTTGCCGTTTCCATCACCGCCTGTTCCCTGATCTATTTCTACGGCAGCTATGCCGGGAAAGCGGTGTTTCCCGCCGCCGTGGCGGCAGGCTTTTTTCTTGACATGTGTTATGCCCGTCCGGCAGCCTTTTCGGCGGCAGTCCTGCTGGCGGCAGCGGCGGCAGGCATCGCCCTTCTTCCGCCCCGGGAACACCGCAGCATGCTGATCCGCAGTCTTCCGGCAGGAGCGGCGGCATCAGGCGTATTCGTTCTCGGTAATGCAGCTGCCGTCAGCGCCATCTACGGTAAATCCGGTTATCCGTCAAGCATCATCGTCCATCTGGTCACAGCCATGATCGCCGGGGTCATCTTTTTCCCGATCCTGATTATTCTGCTGGATGCGTTGGCGCTGAAACTCAATCTGCCGCTTTATCTGGCAAAAGCCGGCGCCGATATCAATCCGGACAGCGGCAGAGATGAACGTATCCCCATTGAAACAGCCACCCGGCACAGGAGGAAAAAATGACCCGGAAAATCACCAAGGAAAGACTGGAGGAATTCCGCCGTTTCCGCATCCTGCTTCCGGCGGCATTATCCATGCTGTCTCTGCTTGTCCTCGCCGGAGCCCTTTACTTTGAACAGATCCGTTCCGGAGAAAAACACAGACATCAGGTTTCCAAACAAAGTCTGCGGCAGATCCGCATCCCCGCCCGGCGCGGTTTGATCTACACGGCGGATTTGAAACTGCTGACTGAAAACACGCCCGCTTTTGAAGTGCTGTTTTTTCCGGCTGAAATGAAAAAGAGGAAGCAGAAAAGCTCCATTGAATATATGCTTTCCTGCGCCGATACGATCTCAAAAGCGGCCGGCGTTCCCCATGGACTGACCTATGAGAAGATCAGACGGCATCTGAATATGCGTCCGGGGCTGCCGCTGCATGTCCTCAGAGACCTGAGTGATGCCGCCGCCGCCCGGGCCATGGAGGCGGCACGCAGCATCACCGGAGCCGTTATTCAGCCGATGGAACGCAGGACTTATCCTGAAAAACGCCTGGCCTGTCATCTGATCGGCTACACCCGCCCGGGAGACCCCAGACAGGCGCCCGACCGGAAGAACTTTTTCTATTATCTGCCCGATGACGTGGGTGTTTCAGGTCTGGAAAAAGCCTGTGACAACATCAATTCGGCCAATAACCTGCCGGGATTGAAAGGTATTCCCGGCTACTCGCTGATCCAGGTGGATCATCTGGGATACGCCCGGAAAAGCCTGATCGAACGGATCGACCCGGTCAATGGAAACCATGTGATCCTCACCATCGACAGCGCCATGCAGAAAACAGCAGAAAACCTTCTGCGGGGTAAAAACGGCGCCTTTGTAGCCATTGACGCCGACAACGGAGATATCCTTGCCGCCGCCTCCTCCCCCGGATACGATCTGGGACTTTTTGCCGGACGCATCAGTTCAGAGAATTACACACAACTCCATGATGATCCGGCAAGACCTCTTTTCAACCGGGCCCTTCAGGGCATCTATCCTCCCGGATCCATTCTGAAACCCCTGATCGCACTGGCTTTTCTTCAGGAGGGCGTCGATCCGGAAAAGAAGATCGACTGTACCGGTCACAGTGAGATCTACGGCGTCAAGATCCGCTGCGCCTCCTACCGCAGAGGCGGACACGGACTGCTCAATATGCACGATGCCCTGAAGTATTCCTGCAATACTTACATGATCGAATATGCAAAGAAAGTGGGTCTGGCTCCCATGCAGCAGATCCTCCGCGCGGCTGGACTGGGAGAAAAAACCGGGATCTGTCTGCCGGAAAGCGCCGGGATCTTTCCCTCTGATCCCCTCAAGCGCCGCCGGACACGGATCCCGTGGAATACTTATGACACAGCCCTTTTATCCATCGGTCAGGGACTGATCGGCGTCACCCCTCTGCAAGCGGCTCTTTTCTGCGGAGCCCTCGCCAACGGCGGCAAGGTCTGGCAGCCCAACATCATTGCCAGAACGGTGGACTCAGCAGGACAGGATATCTGGTTGAGAAAACCGCAGATCAAAAGAAAACTCCCTGTCCCCGCAGAACACCTTCAGGCCATCGCCGATGCCATGCTGGATGTCGTCAATTCCGGCGACGGTTCCGGCCGGGAGGGACATGTGCCGGATCTGAAGATCTGCGGCAAAACCGGTTCCGCCGAACACGGCAGAAGGGAAAACCTGAAAATTTTTGCCTGGTTCATCGCTCACGCCCGTGTCCACGGCAGAAATATCGCCACGGCGCTGGTCGTTCAGGACGGCGAAAGCGGCGGCAGAACATGCGCGCCCCTGACGGCGGAATTCTTCACGGCCCTCAAAAAACAGCTTCAGCGTCCGGAACCGACAGAGCCGGAAGTCCTTCTTTGAAAAGAGTTTGGAGAAAGAGGAAAAAATCAGCTCCGGTAAACGATCCTGCCGTTGACCATGGTCCAGATGATGCCCCTTGCCGGTGTATGGGGTGAGGCAAAATCGGCCCTGTCTTCCAGATCCTCCGGATCAAGCAGCACAAGATCAGCTCTCAACTGCTGCCGGAGCAGTCCCCGGTCGGTCAGGCCGAAGGTTTCAGCAGGCAGCCCCGTGGCCCTGTAAACAGCCTCTCCGGGAGAGACATTCATCTCAAGCAGCCGGCGCAGAAAACGCACCGCCGTTCCGAAAGCCCGGGGATGGGCCCGGCCCAGAGAATGATCCGCCGGCAGCGCATTGCCGTCACTGCCGGGCATACAGAAGGGCAGCTGAAGGATACGGGTAAGATTTTCTTCACTCATGCCGGAAAAGGCCGCACATGTCCCTGCCGCATCAAGGGCCAGAAGTTCCACAGCAAGCATCACGGGGTCCCCGGCGATCTCCGTCAGGAATTTTCCGCAGGAGCTGCGGTATTTTTCAACCCCGGTCGAGACCAGACGGACACGCTGCCAGTAATCGGCAGAACGGGACTGAGACAGCAGACGGGCCAGTTCTCTTTTCTCTTCACTGTTCCGGAGTCTTTTTTCAATGGCGATATCATCCAGATCGGCCCATTCTCCCGGCAGGATGACCGACAGCTGGGTCATGGATTCCGTATAGGGATAACGGTCAACCGTGACAGATATCCCCCCCTTCCGGGCAGACTGGATCATATCCACAGCAGTATCCAGCTTATGCCAGTTGGCAGGACCTGCGGTTTTGAAATGACTGATCTGTACTTTTTTCAATCCGGCCTCCCGGACACACATAAGGGTCTCTTCCAGAGATTCCAGCAGGCGGTCGCCTTCGCTGGCCAGATGCGTGGCGTAGATCTTTCCGTGCGCCGCAAGGACCTTCATCAATTCAATGATCTCTCCGGGAGAAGCAAACTTTCCGGGAACATAAAGCAGTCCCGTGGAAAGTCCCGGCGCCCCCTCCTCCAGAGCGGCGGCAAGAAGTTGTTTCATCTCTTCCGCTTCAGCCCGGTCAAGAGTCTTTTTTTCGTATCCGGCAACAGCGGCCCGCAAAGTATTGTGGCCGCAGAGCGGGATCAGATCGGGAACGCACTCTTTCTCTTTCAGCAGCTGTCTGTAAGAGGAAAAACTGCTCCATGAAAGAGGCACATGATATTGTGCGTAAAGCTCCTCCAGATGTTCCCTGTTTCTCTCCGTCAGCGGAAAAGCCGACAGGCCGCAGTTGCCGGCGATTTCCGTCGTCACCCCCTGGGAGACTTTGGAAAAACCTCCGGGAGAGGCAATGACGGAAATATCCGAGTGGCCGTGGACGTCGATCAATCCCGGCACAAGCATCTTTCCCCGGCCGTCGATGACCGTTCCGCACGAGATGTAAGACGGTCCGCAGGAAAGCAGTCTGCCGTCAGCGGAAACAAGCACCTCTCCCCTGACAGGCCCGCTGCCGTCTCCCCGGACGAGCCAGACATTTTTAATGTGATACTTTAAGCAATCCATAAACTCTGAAAAACTCCGACAGGCTCCATGCCTGAGCCGGACAGCCGCCCGGCAGATGAGGAGCATTGCCGTCTGCCACTTCCGGCAGCTGACCGGCAGCTCCGCTTTCAAAATATTTGACGGCAGACAGAAGAATGCTCAAAGCCCTCTTTCTCACAGGTTCTCCGCCTGCCATAAACAACGCTTCACAGTAGGCCGGGAAGGGCCAGCACCAGACAGTCCCGTTGTGGTAGGCCGCCTTCCGCGCAGTATCTTCCGGACCGCAGTAACGGCCCTGATAGGGATGGCCGGGATCATTGAGCAGTCTGCCGTTATGGACCACCGGCAGAAGATATGTCACCTTTTCATCCGCCAGAGTCCTGATGCCTCCCGGCACAAGGAGCTGTTCACTGTCTGCAAGGATCCTTCTGACCAGAGCGGGCGTTTTGACCGCTTTGAGCGTAACAGCCAGAAGCTGGTTGGAACGGTTGTGATCGTCGGCGACGGCCAGAGAGGCCGGTGTTCCCGGCGGACAGTGGAGACAGTCGGAACAGTGCCGGGGATCCCGGAAGAAATATTTTTCAATATTGGCTGAGACCTCTGCCGCAAGTTTGTCATATCCGAGAAAGGCCAGAGCCGCATACCAGAGGGCCTGGATCTCCACCGGATATCCCTCCCGGGGCGTTCCCGCCGGATAATTGGTATCCATCCAACTGAAGTGGGAGGGACTGAAGATCAGTTTGCTTTCCGGATCCATTTTGATCCCGTTGGGCGTGCCTGCCATGTAATTATCAACAATGGAGCAAAGCACCTGTTTCAGAGACCGTCCGGCACAATCCAGCTGAAGAACACGCTCATCACCGGTACTTTCAATATAATCCCTGACGGCAATGACAAGATAAAGGGGCGCATCACTGGTATCCCTGTTGGCCTCACTGGCGCCGCGGATCACATTGGGGATCGTGCCGTTGCGCTCAAAGGCGGCAAAGGCGCGGAGGATATTGACAGCGTCACGCTGAAACTCTCCGGCCCGGACAAGTCCTCTCAAAACAATCAGCGTATCCCGTCCCCAGTCCAGAAACCAGGGATATCCGGCAAGGACGGTGGATAACTCATCCCTTTTCACAACAAAACGCCGCAGGGAGGTCAGCAGAAATTCCTCTGGCAGCATGCTGTCACGGAAATTTTCCACAGGCCATTTCAGCTGCCGGGGACTGACATTGCCCGTTTGCAGGCAAGCCGTCAACACAGCCCGGGATTCCAGGCCCATGCTGATCTCAAAATATCCCGGACTGAAACGGTCGGTGCTGGCTTCAAGACCGTAATAAGCCTCATCCGGCAGAGCGCACATGTAGTACCACTCCGGTTCGGAACAGAACCTGCCCCGGTCGCACCGCATGGCAAACACGCCGCAGGGACGGTTGAAATCAAATCCCTCCCGGTAGGAAACGATGGAACGGGGGAAATCCTTTTCAGGTCCCGTAAAGGCTTTGGTCACTTCATGGTTGACTCTATCCTCCAGCGCCGGACGCAAAATCAGTTTGGCGCCGGCTTTGGACATGACGCCCTCGGTGTGATTTTTGCGGATAAAGGTATATTTGACAGCATTGCCGTTTTCCGCCATGGCAAAATGGATCTCAAGAGCTGTCAGACATCCCTGTCCGGAAGGGACCATAAATTCCCATTTGGCACAGTTTCCGGGAGAAGCTGTAAAGCTCCGCAGACAATCGGAAGTGATCTCGTGCGAGTAATCATTGGTCACAAGCCATGCCCGGAGTCCCGAAAACAGGACCCGCCTGTCCACCGGATAACGGGGATCGCAGTTGGCTGCAAGCATGGCGTTGTATTTGCTGTCGGTCTTTCCCCACGAAGCCGGAAACATGGCATAGCCTCCGGCATGGTTGGAGCAAAAGACAAGCTTTTTGCTTTCATCCACCTCTCCGGAGGAAAAGGAGATCCGGCGATCGGTGCTGTCAGGCAGAAGAATGATCTTTGCGCTGATATGTTCTGTCTTTTGCCCGTAACGGGTCAGCAGCAGGGTAAAGACAACATTCTTTTCCGTCAGATTTTTCCGGCCTCCGGCAAGAACGGCCTGACGGCCTCCCGAAACGGGAACACTGTAAGAGGAAAAGACGGTTTTTCCGTCGCGTTTGAACTCACAGCGGAAGGGACGGTCATCTTCCACCAGAAGCATATCTCCTGAAGTGAGCATGACTTCCCGCCGGTCATCACCGCGTCCGGCGCTCCAGTACACCAGAGGCGGCGGATTCATCCCGGAAGTGCGGATGACGAAATCTTCCGGAGAGGCGGCAAAATCCTCGCCGGAACACCTGCCGGCAAGGACAGGGTCTCCCGTCATGGCCAGAACAGCTTTTTTAGCCATAAAATCCCGCCGCATGGCGATCACCCGCTCAGGTTCCCCTGCGGAAACATTTTCAGGAATGACAAAATCATCAAATCCGATACAGAGCCCCTCCCCCGGCGCAAGGTCAAGGAAATAATTTTCTCCGGCTTCTCCAAAGGCATATTGCCGCCCTGTCAGAAGATCTCTGCCGGAGGAAACGCTTTCCCTTTTGCTCCAGTGGACTCTTGAAGAACTGCCGCAATCCAGATTGAGCAGAACAAGCACGCGACTGGAAGCGTTTTCTCTTACCGCCGCAAGGACATTGCCGCTTCCGGTCTGCACAAGGCGTGTCCGGGACGCAGGGAAAAAGGCCGGATGCGCTGAAAGCAGATAATTGAGTTTTCCAATCAGTGCATTCAGATTGTCTTCCGCACCGAAATTCAACGCCCCGCTGCCGTGGACGTCGATTTTTTCCGCAGCAAAAAACTCCGCGCCGTTGGCAAACCCGAAGGAACTTCCCGCAGACAGCAGGGAACAGACAAGAAAACGCAGACGGGCATAAACTTTTCCGCCGGCGGCCAGACGCTGATTGTCATGGGTCTCGGCAAAACTTGTCAGCGTCCCGGCCCGGTGGCTGATCTCTTCCATGTAGGGCTGGTAACGGGATATTTCATCCCGCGTGTAGTTTTGAAAAAGTTCTGAATAGCCCCAGTTGAGTCCCTTTTCCGCCAGCAGTTTTTCCTGGAGATCCGTCGGACCGCCCAGGCCCTCAAGCAGAAAAATCGTATCGGGATACTCTTCGCGGACCCTTGACGTAATATACGCCCAGGCCTCTTCAGGCAACATGTATCCGGCATCGCAGCGGAAACCATCCACGCCCCGGCGGCACCAGAACAGAAACACTTTGGCCATCAGTTCGTGGACCTTGGGCTCTCTGTAATTGAGCTTGCACAGATCCGCCCAGACAACGCCCCAGGCGCCGGGACTTTCAAATGTGCCGTCCTCCTTGCGGACAAAATAATCCGGATGTTCGATCTGAAGTTTGGATGCCCACCCCGTATGATTCACAGGGATATCCATAAAAATCATACCTCTGCGGGCATGAACAGCGTCGATCAATTCACAAAACTGCTCAAGAGGCGTGGCTTTTTCATCAAAATCTGCCAGTGCCGGATCGACATTGAAATAATCCAGAGAGGCAAAGGGACTGCCGTAGCGTCCCATTCTGCCGTACTGCACAGGCACCGGATGGACCGGCAGCAGCTGTAGGATACGGCAGTTGAGACGGCCAAAAATATGATCCAGTTCAGAGATCACGTTTCTGAAAGTCCCGGAGGGAGGAATAACGGTGTAGCCTGCCTGATCCAGAGCTTTGATGCTCTCCGGCAGTTCCGGCGCCCCTGCCAGACGGCAGTTGGCCCCGAACTGACGGACGAATGCGGAATAAATACTGTTGCCGCAAGCCGTTCCCGACGGTTCCACCTTGAAACAGATGTTCTCCCCTCCCGCCCAGCGGATACGGGAACCGTCATCGGGAACAAAACAGCATTTGGCCTCAAAATTCCCCGTTTCCGTAAGAGGCAGACAAATATGCCAGACATTGTGTCCGGTTTTTTCCATGGGGATATCGTGCCAGTCCATGCCCAAAACAGGCGCATCTTTTTCCGTATGGGCAATGATCTCCGCCCGGCGGACGGCGGCACGGCCCAGATTTGTCCTGAGGACGGCACGACCGGGAATGGGACTTGAACACTCAAGTCTGAAAGAGATATTTTCTCCGGCAAAGAAGATCTTTCTTTCCGGAACAATCGTTTGACGCATCATCATTTTCAGCCGCTCCATAATATTTTTAACTAATATACATTGAAAAAACGCTTTTGCAACTTTGACGGAACGCATGAGATGTGTTATATTATAGAAAAATGGAAACGATCACAACAATAAACGTGAAAATTTTGGAGAAAAAAATTATGGCAAAGATCCATCCGACCAGCATCGTGTCAGAGGGCGCCGTCCTTGCGGACAGCGTGGAAGTCGGTCCCTTCTGTTTCGTCGGTCCCCATGTGACTATCGGTGAAGGAACCCGCCTGATCGGGCACTGCAACATCGACGGCCACACCACTCTCGGACAGAACAATTTGATCCATCCCTTCGCCGCGCTGGGACAGCCCGCTCAGGATCATGCCGTGGAACCGGGCAAAGCCACCTATCTCAAGATCGGTGACGGCAATATTTTCCGTGAAGGCTGCGCCATCCACACTGGAACAAAGCCCGACAGCGCCACGCTCATCGGCAACAACAACATGTTCATGAACTGCACCCACGTTGCCCACAACTGCGAAATCGGAAACAATGTGATCTTCGTGGGATACGCCGGTACCGCCGGATACTGCAAAGTCTTTGACAATGTGCTGCTTTCCGGACTGTCCGGTCTGCACCAGTTCTGCCGTATCGGACGCTTCGCCATTATTTCCGGCGGTTCCGTGTTCAGCAAGGACATCCCCCCCTTCATGATGGCTGAAGGACGCAACGGCGGTGTCAAGATGATCAACAAGATCGGTCTGCTCCGCGCCGGTTTCGATGCAGAGACCATCACGGTCATCAAACATATCCACCGCCTTTACTACCGCAGCGGTCTGACCCCCACCAACGCGCTGGAAAAGATCCGTACCGATCTGCCCCAGATCCCCGAAGTACTCGAGTTCCTCGATTTCTGCGCCACCAGCAAACGCGGCGTTCTCGCTACCGGCGTGAGCGGACACCGCGATTGATGATACTAAACTTTTAACTTTTCAGGAAATTTTTTTATGTTGAACGCTTTGGAAAAAAACAGCAAATTCTCCGGACGCCGCGGTCCGGTCGTCCTCGCCATCTGTGACGGCGTGGGTTTCGGCAAATATGAGGATGGCGATGCTGTCAAACTGGCCCATACCCCCGTTCTGGACGGTCTCATGGCCGCCTGTCCCTGCACCCGTCTCAAGGCTCACGGCACCGCCGTCGGCATGCCTTCCGATGCCGATATGGGCAACAGCGAAGTCGGCCACAACGCCATCGGCTGCGGCCGGGTCTTTTCGCAGGGTGCAAAACTCGTTGAAGAGGCCGTCAATACCGGCAAACTTTTTGAAGGGGAAACCTGGAAAAAACTCGTTGCCAATGTGACCGCAAAAAAATCCACACTGCATTTCATCGGACTCTTTTCCGACGGCAACGTCCACAGCCATATCGACCATCTGAAGGCAATGCTTGAAAAAGCCAAGGCTGCCGGCGTGGAACATGCCCGTATCCACATTCTGCTGGACGGACGCGATGTGCCTGAAACATCCGCCCTGCTCTACATCGATCCCTTTGAAGAGTTTCTCAAAGGTCTCGGCGTTGACTTCCGCATCGCCTCCGGCGGCGGACGCATGGTCATCACCATGGACCGTTACGGCGCCAACTGGGATATGGTCCGCAAGGGCTGGGAGACCCATGTGCAGGGCAAGGGTGAATTCTTTGCCGATGCCCACACCGCCGTTGAAAAACTCCGTGAGCGCACCGGCGCCATCGACCAGGATCTGCCCCCCTTCGTCATTTCCGACGACGGCAAGACCCCGGTGGGAGCCATCAAAGACGGCGATTCCGTGATCTTCTTCAACTTCCGCGGCGACCGCAGTCTTGAGATCACCAAAGCCTTTGAGGACGGAGCTGATTTTGACAAATTCGACCGGGGAACTGTTCCCGCTGTCATCTACGCCGGTATGATGGAGTATGACGGCAACCTGCATGCCCCCGCCAACTACCTGGTCAATCCTCCTGAGATCGACCGCACCATGGACGAGTATCTCTGCGCCAGCGGCGTCAAACAGCTGGCCATCAGCGAAACGCAGAAGTACGGACATGTGACCTATTTCTTCAACGGCAACCGCTCCGGCAAATTTGACGAAGTCATGGATGAATATATCGAGATCCCCTCCGATATCGTTCCCTTTGAGCAGCGTCCCTGGATGAAGTGCGCGGAGATCACCGATGCCGTGGTGGAAGCCATCGAATCCGGCAAATACGGCATGATCCGTCTGAACTTCCCCAACGGAGACATGGTGGGCCATACCGGAAACATGGATGCCGTTCTGGTTTCCATGGCCGCGCTGGATCTCTGTCTGGGCCTCATCAAAGCCGCTGTGGCCAAAGCCGGCGGCGTGCTGGTCATTTCCGCCGATCACGGCAATGCCGATGATATGCTCGAACACGGCAAAGACGGCAAAGTCAAGCTGGATGAAAACGGCGTTCCCCGCCGCAAAACCAGTCACTCCCTCAATCCGGTCCCCTGTGTGATCTACGATCCCGAATCCAAGGGAGAGTATGCGCAGGAACTCAACGGGGGACTGGGGATCAGCTCTCTGGCCGCCACCTGCATCGAACTGCTGGGCTTCAAAGCGCCTGAGGGTTACGACAAGAGCGTCCTCAACTTCAAGTAAGTCTTTTACGGCACACAAGCACCCCGTTCAACAACGAGGTGCTTTTTTTCAGCTTTCAAAATCAAATTTGAGGAAAAAAATGTTTCAATCAGAGTGGCAGAACAAAAAAGTCGCCTTTCTCGGAGACTCCATTACCGATAAACTCCGCGATTATAAAACCTATTGGGAACTTCTGGAAGAAAACCCGGGCATCAAAGCCCTGGGCTACGGCGTCAACGGCCAGCGCTGGGAACATGTGATCTCTCAGGCCAAACGCCTTCTGGCAGATCACGGCACGGATGTCGATGCCATTTTTATTTTCATGGGAACCAATGATTATATGTGCGCCGTCCCCCCCGGAGAATGGTACACCCATCAGGTGCAGGAGACCAATGCCGGAGGCGTTATGGTCAAACGTCTGCGCCGTATCCTCTCAACGGATAATGCCACCTTCTGCGGCAGGATCAACAACGCTATGGCCTTTCTGAAAGAGACTTTCCCCTTGCAGCAGATCATTCTGATGACGCCCCTCCACAGGGCCTTTGCAGCCTTTTCAGAGAGCAATGTCCAGCCGGAGGAAACATTCCCCAATGAGCTGGGACTCTATGTGGATACCTATATCCGCCTGATCCGTGAAGCGGCAGATATCTGGTCCTGTCCTCTCATCGACCTTTACCGCACAAGCGGCCTGCATCCCCTGACGGCATCCCACGGCATGTTTTTCCAGAACGCTGAAACCGACCGGCTCCATCCGGGAGAAGCAGGACATAAACGTCTTGCGGCAACGATCCGCGCCCGGATGCACCTGTATCCCCCGACCTTCAGATAAGAGGAGGAATACTTTATGTATGCTATCGGACTTGATTTCGGCAGTACAGCGATCCGGGCACTGATCGTCGATCTGGCAGGGGAACGGGAGGTCGCATCCGCCAGTACTGATTATCCCTGCGGTACCAGAGGCGTCTGTCTCAAGGAAGATGATCCGCTTCTGGCCCGTCAGAACCCGGATGCCTACATTGCCGCCATGACATGCAGTATCAGGACCGCCGTGGAGGAGGCCAAGAAAACCGATCCGGCTTTTGCGGCGGAAAAGGTGGCCGGTATCGGCGTGGATGCCACGTCGGCCACCATTATCCCCGTCACTCAGAAAATGATCCCCCTTTCCCGTCTGGGTCCATTCAAAGACAACCTCAACGCCTTTGCGTGGATGTGGAAAGACCACACCGCTCTGGCGGAGGCGGATGAGATCACTCTTCTGGCAGAAAAAGAACATCCTGAATACCTTTCCCGCTGCGGCGGCAGTTATTCTGCGGAGTGGTTCTGGTCGAAGGTCCTTCATGCTCTGCGGTGCGACAGAAAAGTCTTTGACGCCTCTTTTGCCTGGGTGGAACTCTGCGACTTCATCCCCGCCGTCCTGGCCGGACTGGAGGATTATTCCCAAATCCGCTGTTCCGCAGGAGCCGCCGGACACAAAGCGATGTACGCTGAAGATTGGGGCGGTCTGCCTGATGAAAAATTCCTGTCAGCCCTTGATCCGGCCCTTGTGCCGCTGCGCGGGAGGCTTTACAAAAAGGCTTATGCCAGCAGTGAAACAGCAGGAACACTTTCTCCGGAATGGGCCGGAAAACTGGGTCTCCAAGCGGGGACGCCCCTTGCTGTCGGCATGATCGACGCCCATGCAGGCGCCGCCGGTTCCGGCGCGGGCCCAGGCAAGATGGTCAGTATCATCGGTACCTCCACCTGCGATATCACCGTGGCAAAATTTTCCGGCGATGTTCCGGAGATCAAAGGGATCAGCGGCATCGCACAGCACTCCGTCCTGCCCGGATATTACGGCATCGAAGGCGGACATGCCGCCGTGGGTGATGCCTTTTTCTGGCAGGCTTCCTCTGTGGGAGGAGTAACTGACTTTGCCCGTCTGGAACAGGAGGCTGCCCGTCTCACCCCCTCCCCCGACAGCGTGATCGCCATCGACTGGCTCAACGGCAACCGCAATCCCTACGCCGATGAGAAACTCAAGGGGATCATGGTCAATCTGACGCTTCACACCACTTTGGCTGAAATGTACCGCGCCTGGCTGGAAGCCACGGCATTCGGAATCCGCCAGGTCACCGATATCCTGGCGGCGGCAGGGTTTGAAATATCGGAACTCATCTGCGCCGGCGGCATCCCTGAAAAAAGTCCGCTGCTGATGCAGATCTACGCCGATGTGCTGGACAAAAAAATGCTTCTGCCCGCCAGCAGGGAAACCTGCGCCCTCGGTGCCGCCCTCTGCGGTGCCGCCGCCGGAAAAGCTGTCAGCTCTGTGGAAGAGGCCCAGAAAAAACTCTGCAAATTCAGAGAGCTTTTCTGCACGCCGGATCCCGCCAGAAAAGAGATCTATGATCTGCTTTACAGCAAATACTGCCTTATCGGAAAGGAATTTGCAAAAGGCTCTCTGGCAAAGATCATGCATTCCTGAAAGAAATTGGATTGAAAAATTTTCCCTTCCCTTTCCGGAAGAAAAAAGACAACTTTGGAACAACCCCTTCTGTTCCAAAGTTTTTTTATGCTCAAATCACCCTTTTTTTCCTTTTTTTCGCGCGCTCCTATTGACAAGGAGGGGCTTCCCGGCTATAATATAAAAAATGGCTATAACATACAATAAAATTGGACTGTTTTTATGCTGCGTTCACAGGCTGCCAAAGAAAGATTACAAGGACTGATCGCGGAACTGCGCTCTTCCGGGAGGGAAAAACTGCCGCCGGAAAGGCTGCTGGCTCAGGAGCTGGGCTACTCCCGTTCCACCATCGTCAAAGTTCTCAATGAGCTTGAGTCCGAAGGAACTGTTCTGCGGAAGATCGGTTCCGGAACCTTTATTGCAAGTGCCTCCGACCGGCGGGACATCCATATCGCCGTTGCCATGCGGCACACCTATTACCGTTCGGACAGCCATTTCAGAAAAATCGTGGACAGTCTTTCGGAACATGCCAAAGATCTGCGTGTCCATATCCGTATTTTCGATAATCTGCGGAGGATGTTTGCCGCCGATCCGGTTGACAACGATCTGCTCAAAGCGCTCAGGGAAAAGCGCCTGAACGGGGTCCTGATCGTCAGCCGTCTGCCGCTGTCGATCACAAGCGCCCTGAGCAGTGCCGCTCCCGCTGCAGCCATCAATAATATTTTCGGGGACGGCAGCGAGATCCCCTGCATTTCATGCGACTGCTTCCGCGCAGGCTTTCTGGCGGGCAGACACCTTTTTGAAAAGGGACATAAAAAAGCTGTTTTCGTCACCAATGATATCAGTCACCCCGAGTCGGGTGTGATGTTTTCCGGCTTCCAGGCCTTTTGGGAAAATGCCGGTATTGCCCTTGACAGAGAACATATCCTTGAAACAAGAAACAATCAGGAGATCATGCTGGAACGTATCGGAATCTTTTTCCGCGATCCCTCTTTTTCAGGATGTTTCGTGCGCACGGCTTCTCTGCTGCCCACGCTCCGGCTGGCCCTCAACGCTCACGGCATATCCCGTCCGCTTGATATCGTTGCCAGCGGCGCCGCCTCCGGACAGATCGGCCCAAACGTCACACTCATTGACAACAAACTCGATCAGATGTGCCGCATGGGACTGGAGCAACTGATCGCCCGTATCAACGATCCCAATACGCCGCTCCCCCCTCTGACTTTGCTGAAACCTGAAATATCACATACAAACCATTAACATGAAAGGTCATAAAAAATGAACAATCCAATCACCTCAAACGCCGCTTTTGTACGAAGTTGTACGCTGCCGCAACAGAAAAACACCCAGTTTTTTTTGAAAGAAAAGGGAAGCGCCTTTACTCTCATTGAACTGCTGGTGGTGATTGCACAACATTGCCGTGATTTTTTTGAACGCTTTGTTTGTACGGATAAGTACGGATGTGTACGGAAACATACGGAGAATGCCGCTCTCAAAAATACGCCGCTTTTTTTGAAAGAAAAGGGGAGCGCGAGG
>JAFVYP010000029.1 GCA_017508555.1 Lentisphaeria bacterium | reverse complement strand
TTATTTCACCGCGGATCAGGCAGGACGCCGTCTGAAAAACCGCGCAGAAACAGTCCGTCTTGATCCCGGGAAAGAGGGAGCGCTCTTTACCATCAATCTGATCGACTATGCCTCCGTGCTGGATAAGCCTGTGACCTGGAGCTTCGGTCTGCATGTGACGCCGATGCGTCCCTTCAAACGCAACCGGCTCCTCTGGCGTGCCAGCACCTATGCCTACAAGGGCGTCGGTGTGGTCAGCTGGTTCCCGTGGGCAGATATCCACAACGTGCCTGAAGCCCGTTTCAAGAAGGCAGACTACGCTATCCGGCGCCGCAATCTGAGCGGCAGACATACTGTGCCGATTTTCCATTACTTTGCCGGATTTTCGACCTCTCCGGAAAACCCTGCTTTTCCGCAGTACGCCAATAAATGGAGCATCACGCCGCCTACGGTGGGGACGGAAGCCTCTCCCAACAACAGAGAGTGGAGATATGTTTTCGTCTGTGCCAATTCCCCCAGCTACCGCAGTTACTATCTGCAGAATCTCGAAAAGTGCATCAAAGAGCTCAAGATGGAGCATCTTTATTTTGACAATGATCTGAGCTACTATTGCAGCAATGCTTCTCACGGCTGCGGCTGGCGTGATGAACACGGCAAACTTTATCCCAGCTCCAATGTTCTGGGGACAAGGGAACTGGCCAAAGGGTGCTACCGTATCCAGCGCAGGATCTATCCCGGAGGTCTGACGATCCGTCACCTTTCCCAGACGCCGGAGACAGGACTTGTCTCCTTTGCCGACTGCATCCTTGACGGAGAAAGTTTCGTGGATGATGTGGCCGATGATGAAAATTATTTCCGCATCTTCAAACCCGATTACGTGCGGGCCTGTTTCAAGGGCAGACAATTTGGTGTTCCCTGGTTCTACATGCAGCAGTTCATGCGTGCTTACGGTCTGCACGCGCCGGAAAAACTCAAGCTGGCCCGTCAGGGAAAACTCAAAAATCAGGATCTTCACCAGCGTCATCTGATGGGTTACATGTATGTTCACGATACCGGTATCCACGCCCTTGACACCAAAGCCATCCGTCCCTTCTGGAATGTGCTGGCCGATGCCGGGGTGGGGAACAATACCGCCTTCTGGGGATACTGGAACAAAGAGAATCCTGTCAAAAAACTTTCTCCCGCCGATGAACGGGTGATGGTCTCCTCTTTCGCCGCCAAAGACGGTGTTCTGGCTGTGATGCTGAACGATCTGGATAAACCTGTCACGGTGAAACTGGCCTTTGACGGAAAATTTCTGGGCAAAACGCCTGCGGTCTATGACGCGGAAAACAAAGAAAAGATCGAACAGGGAAAGGTCCTTCTGCCGGCACGGACTGTGCGGATGCTGCGGGTCGTCAAAAAATAACGCGCTGTTCCCGACAAGGGTCGATGGTATCGCGGGGAGGGGGCCGAACGTCGGCTCCGTTATCTTTCTTTTCGCGGGAAAAGAGGTTTTTCCCCTCCCCGCACCCCACCCCTTTTCGAGAAAAGCGAAGTATTTTTAGTTTTATATCATTGTATCTATCCGTATCGGGAACAGAGCCAAAAATAAAGTCATCTGAACAGGCTTCAGATGGCAGAGCATGTGCGGCGTTCAGATGGTACGATATCGGTTTGCGTGCTATATTAAAAGCGGACTGAAGGCTGCGTTTACGCAGAAAAAACAGAGTTTGGACGCCATGCACATACAAAAGGAGTTATTTTATCATGTCTGAAGGTGTAAGAAAATACGATAAAAATATGGATTGCAAAAACGCTTCCGCCGACGGGATGGACTGGTATTCCGTGGATGCGCCCGGTTTTGTCCTTGATGGACTTCACTGGCGCAAACCGGGGGACCCCTTCCGGCGGATCCCGTTATCCGCCCATGTGACAGAGGCCGTGGATTATCTTTCATGGCATACGGCAGGCTGTATGCTGCGTTTCAAATCCGATGCTGCTGAGATCCGCGTCCGCGTGCGCTACGAAAAGGTGGATAAATGGGATCACATGCCGCCCACAGCCTACATGGGTTTTGACCTTTATACCGGCAGCGGTACAGATAAATTTTTCGTCAAAACCTCACGCTTCAGCTGGGAGGCAACGGAATATACCGCTGTGATGTTCGGACCGGGAATGTCCCCCAAAATGCGTGAATTCACACTCCACTTCCCCCTCTATGCCCATCCGGAAGAAGTTGAGATCGGTCTGACTTCCGGTGCTGTTGTGGAAGCGCCGGCGCCGTGGCCTGATCCCCGTCCCGTCGTCGTTTACGGAACCAGCATTCAGCAGGGGGGATGTGCCAGCCGTCCCGGCATGTGCCACACCAATATATTGAGCCGCATGCTGAACAGACCCTTTATCAATCTGGGATTTTCCGGCAGTGCCAACGGCGAACCTGCCATGGCTCATGTTATGGCTGATATCAAAGATCCTGCTCTTCTGGTGCTGGACTACGATGCCAATGCCGGTGTGGAACGTTTGAGAAGAACGCTGCCTGTATTCATTGATATTTTAAGAGAAAAACATCCTCATACGCCCATACTGCTGATTTCCCGTCTGCTGTTTGCCGCAGAATTTGCCGGAGAGGAGACTTTTATCCCCATCCGCAAAGATTTCACCACCATCCACATCAGCGAACTGGAAAAACGCCGTGCGGCGGGAGATCAAAACATCCATTTTCTCGACGGCAGCACGCTTTTCGGTGCTGATCCCTCTGAGTGTACAGTTGACGGCGTCCATGCGACGGATCTGGGATTTTATCAGATCGCCCGGCACACGGCGCCTGTTATTGCCAGGATCCTTGCCAAATCAAGATAAAACCAAACGGAGAACGATTTTTATGCAAAAACTTTTTTTGACCACCCTTTTTGCCGGAAGCGTTTTTGTGCTTGCAGGGGCCGGCCCCAAACCGGTCCTGCATGCCGCATTCGACCACGATTTCCGGGCCGTCACGCCTCAAAAGACCATTGAGGGAAAACACGCTTCGGCACTGAATATGGAGACCCTTTCCGTTCTGCTCCAGAACGGCCTCAAAGGCAAAGCCGCCAGGATCGGTGCGGAAACAGTCGGGGGCAGAACAAGAGCTGATTTCATCCATTATCCGGGCAAATACCTCAATGCCAAAAAGGGAACTATTGCTTTCTGGCTCAAACCGCAGGATTGGAACTTCAAGGATGCCAAATTTCATGTGTTCTGCGAGGCCAGGGGGCCCAACAGTATCCTTATCATCTACAAATACAATAACGGACGTTTCCCGGCCTTCATCTTCGGCAAGACCAAAACAGGCAAAGCCGAACGCTGGATGATGGCCCGTACTCCCGCTCCCAAATGGGAAACAGGAGAATTCCATCACATGGCTTTCACCTGGGATAAAGACGCCATCCGTATCTATATCGACGGTCTCCAGAAGGGCATGGTCAAAAACAGAAAAGAGCTGATGCCCGAATCTTTCGACACGCTTTCCGTGGGCCCCATTTCCGCAAATGTATGGGTCAACCATGACGGCAGCTCTCTGATCGACGATTTCCGTGTTTATGACAGAGCGCTTTCCGGCAGTGAAGTTGAAAAGCTGTTCAATTCCTATGGTGTGGGCAAGATCGACAAAAGCAGGATCCCCGTCGCCGTGACCACGCTGAAACTGCTCTCCTCTCAGGATAAAAAAGCTCTCAATCTGGATTTTGTCCTTTCCCGGACCAATTCCCAAAGCAATCCCTTCCCTGTTGAGATGGAGGTGTTGAAAAACGGCAAGTCTGTGCTGAAAAAAGTGCTGACTTCCAACTCCGTCGAATACCGCTATGTCTTTGACCGTTCCCTGTGGAAAGACGGCAAATATCAGGTTTTTCTGCGGCCGATCCGTGAAAAAGCCGTCGATAAAATCCAAAACAGAGATTTTTACTTCACCATCGCCGATTACAAACCCATCGTCGATCACTCTGTGCCTGAGCCGTGGAAACCTGTGACG
>JAFVYP010000028.1 GCA_017508555.1 Lentisphaeria bacterium | reverse complement strand
TTTGAATCATCTTTTGCTGATTATCTCAGATATTTTACGATTTTTTTGCAAATATAACTTGACAAATAGTCTCTCATAGGAGAAAAGCGAAGTATTTTTTAGTTTTTATCATTTATCTACCCGTATCGGGAACAGAACTTTCCTGAAATCCTCCTTAGCCCGGGACGCAGGAGGAAACGGGGGGAGGGGGCCGAACGTCGGCTCCGTTATCTTTCTTTTTTCGTGAAAAGCAGCCTGCCGAAGCCGATCTCCGACCCCTCCCCGCGCGATGCCGTCTCCCCTTACCGGAGTGATGGCATGGCTTTCCTGGCCAGATATTTGCGGCGCAAGGTGTCGCAGGAGTTGTCATGTCCCTCTTCGCAGAGGAAGATGAAGGGATCTGCCCGGGCGATCTCTTTGCCGATGGCATACAGCTGCTGCATATCCATCAGTTTGATGATCCCCGGTCCCAGGGTGGTCCGCTGAACAGTCAATCCTTTGGCTTTGGCCGTGCAGAAGAATTTGATCGTTTCCTCCGTGCCGTGGTAGAATTCACGGCAGCCGGGCAGGTTGCGGGGAATACAGACATTGGTGAAGGTATCTCCCGTTTTGAGCATGCAGAGCGTATCCTCCACGCCGGGCAGATCCAGCTCGTCCTCGATGCAGTGCAGGAAAGTCGTTGAGGTGACTTCATTGCCGAAGTGGATGATCTTTCCATTGAATTTCAGCATCTTCATCAGAGGATTGTTGGCCGCCATGGGCGCGTCGTTGAAACGGATATCTTCAGCGATCTCCGCCGCTTTAGCTCCCCAGATGCACCAGCTGTGGGTCATCTGACGCGTCCGGATGACATCCGGCTGTTTCATCATGAAACGGGGCAGCGCTCCTGTCCAGACAGATGCCGCGTCTGCCGGATCAAAGGGACGGCACAGAGAAAGCGTATTGGGGCCTCCGATATTGGCAAAACAGAAGTTGAACGCAGGCGTCATAAAGGTTCCTTCCGGACCGACGGCCTCCTTCAGCGCTTCAAAGATCGTACGGGGACCGCCTTCGATCAGACCGAATGAGGAAAGTTTGGAGGGCAGCGCGATGCAGTCTCCCTGTTTGACTCCCAGTTCGCGGAGCTTGGCAACGAGCTCCTCCCGGGTGATCCCTTTGAAGTTCCCCAGAGAAACATAGCCGCTTTGGGCAAGGAAAAGCACACTGGAAAGCATTTTTTTGATCTCGCTTTCAGACATGAGCGTACAGGTTTCATGCTCTGCCATCCTGAAAAGCGCTGCCAGATCCCGGTGGCCGTCCATGTTGGAAAGGATGGAGCCCAGAGGGGAATACAGCGGACTTGTGACACGTTTGCGTTTGGCATAGGGCAGTTTCGCCAGATCGGCGGGGAATCCCACTGTCAGGCGGGAGGGAACGATCTGAGCCGCATAATTACGCCATGTTGAACGGGGGATCTCATCCGTCAGATCTTCCAGCAGCTCCTCAAATTCATCGTCGATCAGCTCAAGACCGTCGGAAAGATCCAACGCGGGGAAGGGACGGGTGAAATTCTGGAAGTTCTGCCGGACGATCTCATAACGTCTGCGCAGATGTTCCGCTTGAGAGCCCACACACCGGGGGACTTCATCCCGCAGCTGCTGCAAAGAGACAGCCAGCGCTTCCGGGATAAGGGTCTCATCCGGATTGACGACCATATCCACAAAGAGACAGCTGACCGCCGTTCCTTTGGCAAATTCCTCTTGCTGGATGTAATCCATGGTCTGCACAGAGTTGTGCCAGAAGTTTTTGCCGTCGCGGATGGGCCAGACTGTCGGAACCCCCGTGGTGGCGTCTCCCAGAAACGAGTCGTCATCATACATGGTGGCATAGCTGTTCCGGGGGATGATCCGGGGCGTGTCGGGACGGATGTTGAGCGCATCTGCGATCATGGGAATAAAGGTGTTGCCGTAGAAGGGCAGGGCAGGAGAAGCACAGTTGAAATTGATATACCAGTTATCCCGCAGATACATGGCATCGCAGTCGATGGCGCCCACCACCTGACTGCTCATGTTGCAGTTGCCGCCTCTGAGGACTGCATAAGCGGCAAATCCGTAAAGTTCCATGCCGAAGATCAGGCGCAGAGAATACTCCGGCGTTCCTTTGGAGGCGATATATTTGGCGATCTCCATGGCGCAGGCCACGCCGCTGGAGTTATCATTGGAAAGCGGTTCGTACAAATGGGCCAGGATCCAGAATTCCTCTTTCCGTCTGCCGGGGACAAGGGCCGTGACCAGATCGACTGTGCTTTCAAAACGTCTGCCGTCGCTCTGGACATCGAGGGTCACGGGGCCGCGGGAGAGGGCTTTGCGCAGGGTGGAACCCATTTCAGGCGTAACGGCAAAGGCGATGAAATCCCGGTCATCGGCGCAGGTATGCCAGCAGCCTTTTTCCGTGAAAGCATTGTTCCACTGGGTCCCGTTGGGGGCATCATCGGCGTTCATGGCAAAGTCGGAAATAATACCGGCAGCTCCCATATCCAGAATGTGCCTCAGGGACTCTGCGCGCGGAGAGAGGGTGCTTTTGGCCATGACCAGCGCATTATGCACATCCGCACCGCTCCACATGGCCTCTTCGGTCACAAGGCGCATGCGGACCATCTGGCCGCCGGGCGTTGAGGTGGAACCCTTGATGAGGGCAAAGGGACAGCTTTCATAATCCGCAACGACCATGCCTTTTTCAAGACCGTTTGCTTCGGCGATCCGGACTTTTCCCACAGAGGCCTCCCAGCCGATGGGCGTGATTTTATCCTGATAGCTGTCTTTGCCGTTGGCGGCATAGGTGATTTTTTCGGCGTGGGGGATACCCATTTCCTGCAGGATCTCCAGGGTCCTGTCGGCAGAGGCGTGGTAGCAGGAAAAGGTCTGTCCCAGTTCCAGAGCAAGCAGTTCCTCTGTCGTTTTCATCATCCTCCGGCTGTCAAGGGCCTTGAGGATCTGATCGTACTGTTCGTTGAGTTTGTGTTTCATCATTATTTCTCTCTTATGATATTGGCACCCAGCAGGGAGATGATTACTTCATTGGCAACAGCTCTGACCGTGAAAGAGGCCAGTTCTTTTTCTTTATCCGCAGGAAGGGTGCAGACGATGCCGTGATTGCCCAGGCTGAAATAGAAGTAGTCAAACTCTTTCTGCAGGGCGGGAACGAGGAAGTCATCAAAGTTGACAGGGTGGACAAGGGAAAGAGCTTCCGTTGTTCCGTCAGTGTAGGTCAGGATGATCCTGCCGTTTTCCACAAAACTCTGCATGGCATTGGTGGAGCCGCAGAGGAAAAGTTCCAGCGCTGTTCCTTTGCCGGAAAGGGGAATTGTCACTTCTGTCGGGAAGTTGTCCCAGATGGAAACGCAGACAGCATTGCTGCCCGCCGCAGGCGTTCTGAAGGATTTGCCGTCAGAGAGGGTGTAGATACCGCCGCAGCTGCGCAGCGCGGAGTCGTCGGCAACGAACCCGTTGTGTCCGAAATGGTTCCACTCCCAGGCATAGCGGCCGTTCTTCTGCATGCCGATGGAGTAGCCCGCAGGACGGGGGGACATGAAACTCTGTTCGTGGATCTTTGTGAATTCGCAGTTGAACTGCGCGCTTAAATCAATGCTTTCAGCTTTGCCCCCGGCGGGGAGTGTCCGGACTGCTTCAACAGCCTCAACAGTCAGACTGACAGGCAGATAGAGCAGGGAATCCTCCAGTTCCGCCAGCACGACGCCACAGGCTTTGCCGGGTTGATTTCCGGCTGTAAAAGAGAGCGTCGCCGAAGTGGCTCCGGCAAAGGAGAGTTTTTTATCCGGCATGACAAAATCCCTGATCGTTCCGGAGGAAAGTTTGAATACAGCCTTGCTGCCGGGAAGAATGTTTTGAGAGGCATTGAGGATCTCCGGCAGAGGCGTATCGTTTTCATAAAGCTGGATCTCGATGCGGCCGGTTGCCTCTGTTGTGATCCGGACGCGGGGATTGTCAAAAGAGGCGGCCCGTTCAAAATCACACTCCCGGCCATTGAGCAGGATCTGTTCCACGCCAGCGTGATAAAGAGGCAGATCGATCCGTTTGGTTCCGGGAAGATCGGTAAAGACGATCAGTTTGGTGCAGTTGCCTGTTTTGATGTATTCCAGCTTGAGATCGGCCAGAGAGAGGGAGGCATTTTTCCACTCTTCCGGCAGATGTGGGGCGATCCTGACCTGGTTTTCCAGCTGACGGATACTGATGCCCCAGAGACCTTCGCAGAGCAAGCGGACCATGCAGCCGGAAACGTCCGTAAAGTCGATGTCGCCGCCGTCAGGGGCGCCCATGGCACTCATCACATGAGAGAGCGCTCCGGGATAATTGGATTTTTCATATCCTTCGATCAGGGCTGTCAGGATCTCAAAGGCCTTTTTCGTTTCTCCGATACGGTAATAGGCCAGCGCCAGACAGGCGTTTTCCGCAGGGAAGAGACCGCAGGTGGAATATTTTTTGGGTTTCCAGTTGGCGGAATAATAGAAACGTCCCTTCCGGTCGGGGAAGATCACACTGTCGATATTATTTTCTGCAAAAGTGAGGATCCTGTGCATTTCCACGTCATCAAAAAGTTCACAGTCGCAGGCCAGATACAGGGTGGAAAGCTCCGGGGACTTGTGGAGCAGTTTGTTGCCGATGGTATCCACATGTTCAGCCAGCAGTCCTTCATCATCAAGATAGAGCTTTTCCCGGACGGCCTTCCGGATCTTTTCAGCGCGTTTTTGGAATTTTTCCCAGGGCAGTCCCAGGGCTTTTCCCAGAGAGGCCGCACGGAGATTGGCAAAGTAGTTGTAGGAACTTGCCTGAGCGCATCCGGCGCCGTTATAGCAGTGTCCGTCCGAGATCCAGGTGTTGAGGAAACTCTGGTAAAGGCCGTCGCCGTCGGGATCATAGACGCGTTCCTGATGGTCAAGTTGGGCCTCCAGACATTCATAAATGGCTTTGCCTGTCTCAAGGTCGCCGGTGGCTTCCAGATAGAAAAGCGTCATGTCAACGGCAACTTCCTGCATGTCATAAATGTCGTCACGGTGGAGAAGGGCAGGGATGCGTCCTGTGGGATTTTCCATGTGGTGATACTGGGTACCGACGTGGTCAAGATCGGGACGGTCGGCGCCGTCATACCAGATCTTTTCAGGACCGTCGGAAAAGAGCATGGTGTCAAAGTGGGCAAAAATGGCCTTTTTTGACCCGTTCCTGCGGTCCGGTCAGAGTGTTGGCATACCATCCCCGCCAGCCCAGGAAGGGGGCGTGATAACCGATGGCGCCGTGATAGAACGTGTTGCCATGGAAAGAGGCATCCAGCGCGATCTGCAAATCACTGAAAGCGCTGTTGAGGACGACTTCAGGGGTCTGCATGAAGGCTGCCGCATATTTTTTCCGGATGGCATTTTTGATCTTCTGCTCCAGCTTTTTGTCGGCCAGCAGCTCTTTGAGCCGGGCTTCTGTGCTGTTTTTGAGGACGATCAGTTTTCCTTTGAAGTGTTCTCCCGGCTTCAATTCTCTGCGGCACTTGGCAACAAGGGCATTTCCTTCGTGGGATTTGAGCAGATAAGAGGGGGTGGGTTCCTCCAGCGCTTCGGGGGCATCCAGTTCCCAGAGGGCATTGAAATCGTCTCCAATGAGCATTTTTGTTCCTGTTCCCTCAAGGAGGGCGCCGCAGGAGAGCAGCTGTGCGGTGTTGTCTTTACAGTCGAGAACGGAAAAATCTTTTCTGGAAGAGTTGTGATATTCAAATCTTCCGAAAGGCTCCGTGATACCGCCGAAGCCCGCAGCAAAAAAGACCTGCTGATCGGTGGTGATGTCATAAGAAACGATAAAACCATCCTCTTCCTGAAGGGGCAGGACGGTGATTTTGACATCCACGGCGGGAAAGTAGGAGGAAAAGTGCGACAGATGATAGGTGAGATAACCGTGATGCCATTGGGTGTCAATATCATTGGACTGGTGGAAATATTTACCGTAAATATCCCGTGCGGCAGACTCTGTAAATCCGGGCGTCAGACAGAGGCCGGAAAGCAGAACGCCGTTTTTGGCCTGATAACACCAGGTGTCGCGCATGAAATCACTGGTGGCGCCCATGAAAAGCGGCGTGTCTCCTGCGAAGGTGAAAAAGCGGTCGGGAGATTTATCTCCGTTATGGCCGCCGTAGAGAACGCGGTTGAATGTTTCGTAGGAACCGAAAATAGAACAGCCTGTTTCTGAAAATTGATAACGTTTAGCCATAATATGTTTTTCCTTGTTTTAGGTTGAACTGACAAAATCAGAAGGGATAATTTTTCAAAATAAAATCCACCAGAGGCGCGGGATCATCCAGACCGTGGGGATGATGTCCGAAAAGGGGGCGGTCAAGGATCTCGATCTCCCCTCCCGCCTCGCGGAAACGCTGCGCAAAAATATCTATATTTTCTTCCGGATCGACAGATTGATCCTGTCCGCTGCGGATACAGTAAATGGGGATCTTTGCCTCGGCGATGGGATGACTGTTGTTGAGCGGCGAAAGGGGATGACTGCTTAATTTTTCAGGCGTTGTTCCGTAAGCAGCCGCTCTTTTTTTTGCCTCTTCCGCAAAAAATTCTCTGTTCTGGGCGAATTTGGAAATATATCCGAACCCGAGAGTGCAGACCGGCGCATCCAGATAGATCGCCGCCACTGTTTCCGGATGTTCCGCCGCCCAGCGCAGGGAAAAAAGACCGCCGTAGCTCATGCCGATCAGAGCCGCCTGACGGTAGAATCCCAGAGATTGCAGGAGCTGATAGAATTTTTCGACGACAGCGAACCCCTCCTGATTGAAGTAGGTCGAAAAAACGTCGATATAAACATGATGGAATCCCCGTTCCAGCAGTTTGAGGGCAGGGGTACGGGGAACGAAGGACTCCGCCCATTGCACACACCAGCTCCAGGGAAGTCCCGGCGCTGGATTGGGGGGCTCCACAATAAAGGCCTGATGACCGTCCACTTCAAAATTGTGCCGGGTGAAGCCGTACCAGGTGACGGTCTCTGTTCCGGGATAGGTGATGACCTTCCGGGCTGTTTTCCGGTAATCTTCCGTTCCTGCAAAATTCAGCGCATCGTAGTCAAGGGACATAAAGCAAACTCCGGTCGGGATTGATATTTTCAGGCTTTTTCCAAACTGCCGTCAGGTTCAACTCAGCGCTCCTTGCCCACGTGTCTGCCGATATCAACAACACCGGAGTTCTGCATGGGATTGGTGGGAGTCGCCATATATCTTTTGTTGATCTCATCGACAGTCATACGGTTCCGGTCAGCCAGTTTGAAATCCACGCCGGGGATCGCCGGCGCGCCGCCGATACGGCTGACTTTTCCCGTCACCGGATCCCGGTACAAAGAGGGGATCGTTCCGCTTTTTTTCCAGTAACTGCTTTCGGTGTTGGTTCCATCCAGACCGAAAGAGAGGTAGTGAAAGACCTTGTGAGACATGGGGACCAGCAGATGTATCCTGCTGAGCATATCCGTTTCCGCATAAAATTTATTTTGTCCGTACTGATAACCGATATGGGTGACGCCATAGACGGTGCTTTCATCTTCCACCACCAGATAGTAGTAGCGTTCTCCGTTGATATCCAGTCCGCGGATGGCGTAGGTGCGGGATTTTGCCGGTCCCCCGGTATTGCCGGTCAGATCGGGGATACCCACGGTACTGCGCCAGATCTCGACGCCGTTGTGGATTTGAATAAAGCTGGCATTTTTGGCCTGATATTCGTTATCCAGAAGATTGTGGGAAATATAAACCTGAACCAGAAAAACACCGGTTTTATCCAGTTTGTAGTAATTTTGAAGAGGGATGTTGATGCTTTTCGTTTCGCCGGGGCCCAGGAAGAGACCTGTCATATTCAGCTCAGCATCCGGGCGCACCTGGATCCGGTTGTTCTTTTTATCGCGGATGTCGAAGAGAATGAAACCCTGCAATTTGGGGTTGTTGCCGAACAGCAGCGCTTTGCCGCTGTCATTTCTGATCGTAACGCAGACGTAAACAGGCTCATAAAGCATGTAATCCCTGCGGTTGAACTCCATTTTGATACCCAGCTGGGCGCAAAGCAGAAACGGAACGAAAAACAAAGCGATCGGAAGAAAATGTTTCATTGTTAAATCTTTCTGTCTGTAAAGGGGCTGAGTTCAGTTGTGATCCGGGTGCAAACGATCTCAGGATCAATGCCGTGACAGCGCGTTTCCGCTTCGGGACAAACTCTGTTCATGCACCTGGAACACTCAAGTTCCAGAGAGAACACTCTGTTTCCCTGCTGCCAGGGACCTGTTTTGTCTGCATCCGTGGGACCGAAAAAAGAGTACACCGGTGTTTTCAAAAGGGCGGCGATATGCATGGGACCGGAGTCATTGCAGATAACGGCCCGGGCATTCCGGATCAATTCAAAAAGTTCCGGGATACTGGTTTTCCCTGTCAGATCAAGAAGGGGAAAATCTTTAGGAAGGTGCGAACGCATCTCTTTTGTTTGGGCTATATCCGCTTTGCTTCCTGAAGCGGCAAAAACGGCGCCGTATCCCCTTTGGCGAAGGCCTGAGGCCACCTGCGCAAAGAGCCGGGGCGGAAAAGTTTTGCTGATCCATCTTGCTCCCGGTATCAGCAGAATATAGTCTTGGGGGAGCTGTTTGATGAAATCGCCGCAAGCCGGATGGACAGGAATATCCATGTCCGGGACAGGATCGTTTTTTTCTGTGATGAAATTGACCAGTTCCACGTTTTTACTGACGGCGTGGACCGTTTTGGCAGAGACCTTTTCAGAGTAAAAAAGCGCGGCTATTTTTTCCCGGGGAGCGGCAAAACCCCGAACGCTTCCACGGCGGTGTGAGGCTATACCGGCAAACAAAGCACTGCGGAACAGACCCTGAAAATCTATCACAAGATCGTATCTGTTTTTTCTCAAAGTCCGGAAAAGTTTGAAAAATTCCACAAAAACGCCTGGAAACCTGGCCATTTTTTTCCGCTCAAAAAGGATCTTTTTGCGGATGGGAAACGGGGAAAAATCCAGAAGAGGCGCAAACTCCGGATTGACAAGAAAATCCAGTTCTGCTTCCGGGAAATGCCGTTTCAGCAGCGCCAGTGCCGGAAATACATGAAGGATATCTCCCAGACTGCTGGGCTTGATGACCAGAATCTGTTTGACGGGCTTTTTCATATCAGCAGCCTGCTTCGAGACGGCGTGCCAGACGCTCCGGCAAACCTGCCGCCAGGATCTTTTTCTGAACACTTTCAATATCATAAGGCAGCCGGTAACGGGTCACTGTTTTGGCATCCGTATCCAGCACGGCGAAACTGGCGCGGGGATCCCCGTTGCGCGGCTGACCGATACTGCCGACATTGAAAAGATATTTATATCCGTTTTTATAGGAGACTTCCAGGGAATCCTGAGAAAGGAAGTCATCATTTTTAGAGGGATCATTCATGTTGCAGATCCACTCCGGAATACTGTCGATACTGCGTTCACTGCCGCTTGTGATGGGCTTTTTGCAGAAAGCCACAGGCACATGACTGTGGCCGCAGAAACAAAGAGCTGTCCACTGATAAGAGAAGTTGTCGGCGGCATGGTGTGCATCGAAAATATATCCCCAGTTGTCAGGCGTATCCAGCGTGGCGTGGACGACAGTCACCCCCTGGGAGGATATCTGCGCACGGTAGGGCTGGGCGCCCAGCCAGTTTCTGTCATCGGCAGAAAGCTGATCCGAGGTCCATTGGATGGCGATTTTGGCATTGTTGTTGAAACCGTTGATCTCGCTGTCAGCGCTGGCATAAGCATCGTGATTGCCCTTGACTGACGCCGCAAGGGGAAGAGCCCGGACGATCCCGAGACATTCTGAGGGATTGGCGTTGTATCCCACCACATCCCCGAGAGAGATGTACTGATCTATCTCCAAACCTCTGCATTTGGCAAGCACCTCATTGAGGGCTTCCAAATTTCCGTGAATGTCACTTAAAATTGCGTATCTTGGCATATTCAACAACTTTTACTTAAATTAAATAATCAGTTCAAAAAAAGGAGCCGCCGTCCGCTGTAAGCCGGATTCTGTCCTGCAGCACAACACCGCATGGGCAATCATCTGTCTATGCGACCAGAACCCGGAGCTGATAACGCCGTGGAGCTGCGGCTTGCTCTCTATTTGGTCTTGCTGCGGGAGGAGTTTACCTTGACAACGGAGCTTTCGCCTGCCGTCCGGTGGGCTCTTACCCCACCATTTCACCCTTACCTCAAAAGAGGCGGTATTCTTTCTGTTGCACTTGTCTTTCCGCGGCTTATGATCCGCGGCATCCCTCTTTTCAAAGGGACTCCCTGCTCCATGCAG
This sequence comes from Lentisphaeria bacterium, assembly GCA_017508555.1. GTDB lineage: Bacteria > Verrucomicrobiota > Lentisphaeria > Victivallales > Victivallaceae > UBA1784. The sequence continues at coordinate 13,833 of JAFVYP010000028.1, read as the reverse complement.
TCCGGACTTTCCTCAACCGGTGAGCGGACGGAAAAGGTTTGACCCTTTCCCGGACATCCTCCCGGCCGCGATTGCCCGCGGACGACATGTTCCCATCTCATAATATATATCCGCCTGCAAAATATGCAAGCGGATATATGAAATTTTTCAAATAACTCCGATGCAGTAAAGGAAGGCGAAAACCACCAGCACCGGTGTGATCCAGCGGATGGAGACCGCCCAGAAGACGGCAGGGGAGAACAAAGATTTTCTGGCATAGTCTCTGGGATCCAATCCTGTCAGGAGAACGAGGATGTTGGCATCCAGCAGACCGGAACGGGTTCCCCGTCTGACTTCTTTGATGACCCGTTTGGTTCCCCAGATCCAGCCGGCGAAAATGGCGATGGCAAGTCCGCCCAGCGGCAGCATCCAGTTGCTGGCAAAGGAGTCCGAAAGTTCAAAGAAACTGGGACCGGCATCTTTGAAGAAATCTTTGATGAGCTTTTCAAGCCAGGGCAGATTTTTCCAGTTGGCACAGCTGAAGGCCGAGAGCAGACCGAAAAGATAGATTACCAGAGAAAACAAAATCACAGCCAGATGGCGGGAGATCTTGAATTGACGCACCGCAAAGTTCACCAGAGGCTCCAGCAGACTGATGAGACTTGTCAGCGCCGCGATGGTCAGCATGATGAAAAAGAGTCCGTTCCAGAGCCAGCCCAGATTGCCCGGAACCTTGTTGAAGGCTGACGGCACGATCATATAGACCAGCCCCGGCCCCTGTGCCGGATCAAATCCCATGGCAAAGACAGAGGAGAAAACGGCGATGCCGGCCATGACAGCGGCCAGCGTATCAAGCCCGATGATCGTCAGGGCGCTCTGGACGATATTGACGTCGCGTTTCAGATAGCTGCCGTAGGTCGTGGTGATACCCATCGCAAGACTCAGAGTGAAAAAGGCCTGTCCCATGGCGATCAGTACGCTTTCAGGACGCAGCGCGCTGAAATCGGGAGAGAGGAAAAATTTCAGTCCCTTGGAGGCGCCGGGCAGGGAGATGCCCCTGAGAACCAGTGCGCCCAGCAGAATGAAGAGCATCGGCATCAGGACTTTTGAGCTTTTTTCAATACCGTTCTGGACGCCGAAGAACACAACGACGGCTGCGGCGGCTACAAAGGCAAAATGTGCTGAAAGCAGGATCCCCCAGGTGCTTTTTTCCGCATTGAGGATCGGTTCAAAGATCAGTTTTCCCTGAGCAGGGTCGGCAAAGTTCAACTCTCCGGCAAAGGATTTGAACACATAAATAATGGTCCATCCGCCGATGACGCCGTAGTAAGAAATAATGATGAAGGGCGCGAGAACTCCCGTAATGACGCCCACGGTTTTCCAGCCTTTGAGACAGAGGAAGATACCCAGCGTCAGAAGCAGGATCGCATGTCCGGGACAGCGGAAAAAGACCATCAGCAGACCGCTGATGATAATGAGTGTTCCCACGAAACCCGCCAGCGGCGTCTTTTGACCTTTGGTGAATTTGTCAAAGGCCCACGCCGGATGACAGGCTGTCGCTCTGCCCAGAGAGAGTTCTGCGATCATCAGGGGCAATCCTACAAAAAGGATCGCCAGCAGATAGACGCAGACGAAAGCCGCACCGCCGTTGTTGCCGGTGATGTAGGGGAATTTCCAGATGTTTCCCAAACCGATGGCAGAGCCTGCTGTCGCAAGCAGAAAGCCCCAGCGGGAGCCCCATTTTTCATTGTGTTGTTCCATTTTTCTCCTTTTTTTTGTTGTTTCAGTTAAAAATCTGTTGATTGTTTATCTTTGGAAGCGGAGAGGGCCATGCCGGCCATCATGCAAAATCCGGCAAGAGAGCTGCCGCCGTAGCTGATAAAGGGCAGCACAAGCCCTGACGGCGGCAGCAATGCCAGATTGATCCCCATGTGAATCAACATTTGCACGGCGAAAAACACCGCCGTTCCTGCAATAAAAAGTTTTGCACTGTCCCTGAGGTCCTCTTTTTGAGCAAGGGTGTACAGGGCCAGCAGCAGCAGGCAGAAGAGAATGAGCGGGATCACGGCTCCCAGCAGGCCGAGGGTTTCCAGCAGCGCCGCACCGGCGGAATCGTTGTAGGAATAGGGCAGATAGGCATTGCTCCAGACGGCGCCGCCCATTTTGGAACCGGTCCAGCCGCCTCTGGCAACGGCAAACTGGAACTGCCGGATATGCCATCCGCTGCCGAGAGGATCCTGTTCCGGAAAGAGGAACCCTGTAAAACGTTTGGCGACATACGGATAACGCCACAGGACAAACAACGCGGAACAGACCGCTCCAGTTCCCAGCATCGTCAGATATTTCCATTGTGTGCCGGAAAGATAAAGCAGAATGAAGAATGTGACGGCATAAACAAGGATCATGCCGAAATCCGGCTGGACGGCAATGGGCAGAAGCCAAAAAAAAGTCAGCAGTCCCGAAAGAAGAAAACGTTTCATTCCCGGCTGGACGGCACAGAGGATGACGACCAGCGCCAGCAGAAAAAAGGGCCGTCCGGCTTCTGAAGGCTGAAAACTGAAGCTGCCCAGTTTGAACCAGCCGCGCATGCCGTTGATCTTTGTTCCGAAAAAGGGCAGAAGCAGCAGCAGGCCCCAGAAGAGCCCGAAGAGAAGCGGAGAGATCCTTGTCATTGTGCGGAATCTTATGCCGGATAAAATGAAAAACAAGCTCATACCGAATACCAGAAAAGTCAGCTGGCGCATGACCAGATACAGGGGCTGTTCCGCTCCGGATTGACTGCTGGCAATGGTAAGCACGCCGGATAGTCCCAGCAGCAGAAGCGCTGCGGGGATGATATTTTCGGCTGTCAGGAGACCTGAAGAGGGTTTTATCATCTCTTTCTTCTCCCATTGTTTGTGTTTTTGTTCAGTGCCCAGGGGACGGTCACATTCTGGCCGTGAACGGGTTTTTCAAGCATCTGCCAGCTGGAGGGGATCCAGTTGCGTCTGCGGTCAAGAAGCACACAGTAACGGCCGTCCCGTCCCTGTAAAAGGGCGTTGTAATCTTTTTCCCAGCCGGAGATCCCTGTGCCGTTGCGGATCTCGCCGATCCTGGTGTCGGCTTCCGGATGTTTGAGGGATATCCGGATCACTTTGGATTTGATCCTCAGGGGAAAACCGTTTTTGATGAGCGGTTCCAGATCTCTGACTTCACGGGGCGTCAGCCGGAAAAACAGAGCTGTCCGGCTGTCGGGGGATGCGGGAAACTTTCTTTCCGGAAATTTCCGGGCAAGAACTTTCTGCTGATAAGAGGAAAAGGATTCTCCTGAAGCCAGAGTTGACCACAACTCAAAATGCCGTTCATTCCAGGCCAGAAGGAGTTTGTTTTTATCCCGCAATTCTCCGCGCCGGGCAGGGATTTTGCCGTAACGGAGGGCGATTTTTTCTCCTTTTTTCCTGAAACTGTCCCGTGATATCCACGCCAGCTGAAGCGCTCTGCACATGATGACCAGCAGGCAGATGAAAAACAAACCTGTGATCACATGCAGGCGGGGGACGAAATGGGGGAGCTTTGTCATGTCTGTTCTCATGCTGATTTCCCATGACGCAAGAGTTCTGCTGCCTGAGCAAAATTCAGAGGCGCCACAAGACACCAGACGCCCGGAATAAGCTCCAGTTCAGAGGCCAGTTCCCGCCGGTGGACCGGCAGCACAAGAAGTACCGGCAGCTCCGGATCTCCGGCTGTGCTGCGCAGATGGGAGATCAGCTTCCGCGGATTTTCAGCACCGATGTCTGCTGAAATGATAACGCCGTCCGTATTTTTTTCTTTTTTCAGAAGGGCTGTCAGCTCTTCTTTGCCGGTACAGGCGGTCAGATGGATATTGGCATAAGCAAAAAGCCGGGTAAAGGCGTCTGTTTCCTCCGGGTCATCAGCATAAAGCAGGACGGCCAGGGGCGTCTCCTGGGATTTTTTCTGCAAAACAGCTCCGGCAGCAGGTGGTTTGTGCATGAGCAGAGGATTCTTTTCTGTCTGTTCATCAGCGGCCGCAGCTGCGGGAACGATCATACGGAGTGTGGATGGGATCTCCGGCGTGGAATCCACTTCAAAGGAGCTGTCCAGTTTTCCGGCGATGCTTTTGACAAGTGCCAGACCGATGGTGCTCAAACTGCAATCGGTAATATCCGGAAGGGGGGCTTTGCCCGAAAAATATTTCTGATAATTTTCCGCAAGGTTTTCCCGGTGAGAATCTTCTCCGCGGTCGCTGATTTCAAAAACGGCCTGTTTTTCTCTGCCGGAAAGGGTCAGCGTCACCTGAGACCCCCGCATCAGGGAACGGGCTGCGGAGCGGATGAGAAGATAAAGCAGCCGGTAAAGCAGCTCTCTGTCGCTTGAAATATACGCCGGTGTTCCGGCGTGATACGCGCAGATGAAGGTGATCTCGCGGGATTTCAACGCAAGCTGGCAGCGGCTGTTGAGTTCCTGCACCAGTTCGATCGTGGAGATCCTGTCTCTCCGGGGGGCGCTCCAGCGTTTACGTTCGAGTTTGACCACATCGGTCAGAAAATCCAGTTCCCGGGAAAGAGCTGCCTGGCGGCGCAGAGAAACCAGCATGGTCCTGTCGTCAAGATCATCAGGCTGTTCCCGGCGGGCTCTGGCCAACTCAATGAGCGTATAGGCCTTGACCACACCGGCAGAACGGCGCATTTCCGGCAGGAGACGGCTGAAAACAGCCAGCTGAAGATCATCAAAAAATTCGATTTCCTGCCGCAGTTTTTCCTCTCCCTCCCGCTGCTGGCGGAGACGTTCAGCAAGGTTGACCTGACGGTCGCGCATAAAGTTCAGCGTGGAAAAGAAAGAGACGATCTCATCGTCCCGGATCCCTTCTGTGGAAAGCCTGCCCGGAATGTTGCCCGACAGCGTTTCCCGGATGAAATCCTCTGATTGGCGCAGGGTCCTGACCACATGGCTGATGAAATACCGCATCCAGAGAATGAGGACAATGGCTCCGAAAAGCAGACAACCCAGGGCGAGAAAGGGGATCGCTGTGTGCAGATCACTGAACCATTGCGACGGCTTGAGAAGCATCTTGGCATCCGCACAGCCGTGGAGCAGGATCAATGCGCCGGCACCGCCGATGGAAAAGAATACAAGTATCGCAACTGTCGATATTCTCCTGACAAGTTTCATGTTGTCCCTTTTTTATCAATATCAAATAGAAGAGTTGTGTCAAAACAAAAATATACTGCTCCGGAACGTTTTAGTCAAGTTTTTTTGCAAAGAAATCACTCCTTGTTTTTCTGTCCGGAAAAGTCAACATCCCGCCGCCGGAGCTGTTGAGACATTCCGTCTGGCATAAGGATCTTTTTGTTTTTTTTGCCTGAATTTGCTGTTCTTTGTGTTTTTGGGGAGGAAATTCAGGAAACAAGGGTTATATTAAGTATAAAAAACTGCCGGAAAATATGGAGTCGGAAAAATGATAGAAACAAAAGAGCTTCTCTTCGTTCCCGGAAAGGGAGATCAAGTATTGGATTTTACGCTGGATGCGTTTTCTTTTTTTGAGCTTTCCTGGGAGGGGAGGGAAACACTTGAAGTTGTTATCGGTGAGTGCCTCAAGAAGGGCGTGATCGACCGTGCGCCCGGCGGATTCCGCTATGTCCGGTGTCTGACGCTTCCCCAGGGAACGCCGGGGACCTGGCAGCGGCTGGGGATCCCCAAACACCAGTCGCCGTATGTTGACGGTTATCCCAGTCTGCACGCTCCGGAAGAGGCCGGCGGAGAGGTTGCCCCTGTCCGTTATGTTGAGATCAACGGCGCTGCCGGACCTGTCAGAGTACGGCGGCATGCGGTTTTTCCGTCGTGGAATGAGACGGCTTCGCACTTTGAATCTGATAACGCGGCTCTCAACCGGGTCTGGGCCTTCTGCAAATACTCCATGAAAGCCACAGCGGCCTTCGGTCTCTTTATCGACGGAGAGCGGGAACGGGTCCCCTACGAGGGAGATGCCTACATCAATCAGCTGGGATATTTCTGCTGTGATGCTGATTACTCCATTGCCCGGAACACCATCAGCTATTTCCGTGAAAATCCCACATGGCCTGTGGAGTGGACGCTTTTGACGCCTCTTCTTGCCCGGGATTATCTGTACTATTCCGGTGACCGCGAAAGCGTTGACAACTGGCTTGAATGGCTGGACAGCTGCCTGCTGAGCAAAGAGGAAGATGCTGACGGTTTCGTCGGGCGCCTTAACAACGGCGAAATCGTCGATTGGCCGCCTGCGGAGCGGGATGGATATGAGCTGGGATACAGAAACGCAGTTCCCAACTGTTACCGTTACGGAACATTTATGGCTTTGTATGAATTGAGCGGCAAAGAAAGTTATCTTGAGCGGGCGCAGCTTCTGCGCCGGAATTTGCGCAGAAAGTTTCTGCGGGATGGTTTCTGGCGCGACAGTCTTGAATCGGATCATTATTCTCTCCACGGTGCCGTTTTTGCCCGGCGCTTCGGCGTGACGGAGCCGGAGGAGGATAAAGCTCTCAATGATTACATTCTTTCCCGCGGCATGGCCTGCAGTGTTTACGGCTCCCAGTTTCTTTTGGAGGCGCTGGGGATGCTGCGCAACGCCCATGCCATGCTGGATTATATGACTGCCGGACATGACCGCTCCTGGATCGGTATGCTTGCGGCCGGAGCCACCATGAGCATGGAGGCCTGGAACAATGAGGCAAAACCCAATCAGGACTGGAATCATGCTTGGGGCGCAGCTCCGGCCAACATCATTCCCCGCTGGATCGCCGGTGTCCGTCCCTGCGAAGCGGGATTTGCCCGTTTTGTTTTCGATCCCCAGCCGGGATATCTTGAAAAGTTCATCTGCCGGCATCCCACGCTTCACGGACCGGTGGAAATCGAATGGGATAACGGCAGAGGAGTCATCACTGTTCCGGAGGGAACTGCTGCCGTGTTCAAAGGGAAAAACCTTCCTTCCGGCAGACATGATTGGCAGCTTTGACAATATTGCTGTTGAAAAATGCGTTAAAAGGCTGTATCTTATCTGAAATACAACTTTTGATGTTTCGGGACTGTAAAAGGGCAGCGTATGAATGAGATTTTGAGTCTGCTGATCGTGGGGGCGATCGTGTTTTCCTCTTTCACACTTGAGGGGATCACAGGATTCGGCTGCACCGTGATCGCGCTGCCCTTTGTCACCATGCTGCTGGGTATCCGGATGACGGTTCCTTTTTTGTGTGTGCTGAGTACACTGCTTTCGATCTACATCTTCATCAGATCTTACTGATCCCTGTGCTGGAAAGAGTATCTTTTTATTGCACTCCATGTGGCTCCGGGACTGCCTGTGGGGATGTATCTTTTTAACCGTCTGCCTGCGGCGGCGCTTTGTCTGCTTCTGGCTTGCGTGATGGTCATTGTGGGTCTGCACGGATTTTTCAAAACGGTCCGTGAGAAACAGAATATCCTTCCGGCGGGGCTGCCTCCCAAAAATCTTTTCATGCGGGGGATCCTTTTTCTCGGCGGCATCATCCACGGGGCCTTCGGGACCGGCGGGCCTTTTGTGGTCATCTATGCCTCCCGGGCCCTGCCGGAAAAGGGACTTTTCCGCCTGACACTGACCATGCTGTGGCTGACGATGAACTTTATCCGTATCGGAGAATGGATGTATCAGGGGACCGTGTTCACGCCGCAGTTCGGCAAATATCTTCTGATGACGCTGCCCTTTGTCGTTGCGGGCATGATCTTCGGAGATTATCTGCACCGTAAAGTCAATGAACACAGTTTCCGTCAGTGTGTTTATTCTGTTTTATGTGTATCCGGTGTCGTGATGTTTTTTGCCAATCTGGTCAAAGTTATATGAGAAAGAGTTTACTGATCCTTATTATCGTGTTCAGCTGTCTGGTGCCCTGCCGGGTCCGGGCCGTGGACCCGGTGACCATGGCGGTTTTTGCACCGCTTGCGCTGAAAGCGGCGTCGATCGCGGCGCCCTATGTCATGCGCGGTATCCAGTCCGGAGCTGTTCACATGGTCAAGATCGGCTATGATGTCGTGGCCATATTCCGGCTGCCTCTCGGGATCGGACAGGTCCTTCTGGGGTGGCCTGTGGGATATTTTGATACGGGTGTGAAAAATACGGCTTTGGGTGCGGTTGCGCCCTTTAAGCTGGTTTGGGATGTCGTTCTTCTGCCGGTGGCTCTGACGGGCGTATCGACAGGAGGATCTTATTGAAAATGGAGAGTGTCAAATGAGTTTTATTCCTCAGTGCGGATCATCTAAATTGATCCTGATCGACGTGCAGGAAAAGTTGGTTCCTGCCATGAACGGTTTTGAAACAGCGGCGGAAAAGATCCGTCTGCTTCTGGCGGGGGCAGGGGAGTTGTCTCTGCCTGTGATCGCCACAGAACAGTATCCCCGTGGACTTGGTGCCACCCGTCCGGAATTTGCAGAACTTCTGCCGGAGGGAACTCCGGTGATCGCCAAAACGGGATTTTCCGTCTTTGAAGAGCCGCTTTTTGTTGATGAAGTCAGACAGGGAACGCCTGAAACGCTGATTTTCTGCGGTATCGAGTCCCATGTCTGTGTATTCCAGAGCGTGATGGACAGTCTCGCCGCCGGTTACAACACCATTCTTGCAGGAGATGCCGTTGCCAGCAGAAAAACTGCTGACAGAGATTTGGCCATTGCCCAGATGCAGGCTGCCGGAGCGATGGTCGTCAGCAGTGAAGCGATCCTCTTCATGCTGCTGAGAGATGCTTCCCATCCCGCCTTCAAGGCTGTTTCCAAGCTGGTGAGATAAAGAAAGATGGGCCTTTACAAAGAACAGGAGTGGAGCAGAAAAAAGGGGATCATCCTCCTTGTTTTGTCTTTGCTTGTGATCTATATGCCCTGGCTGTGTTCTGAGCGGGAATTGTTCCGTCAGGAAAGTATTTATGCGGTGGGGGCCGTGGAGTTTTCCCATCCCTTTTTCTGGGTGACGGCCCACGGCGTGCCTGTTTACAATGCGGCGCCGCTGTTTCCCGGAATAACGGCGCTGCTTTCCCGGCTGTTTCAGCTGCCGGTAGAGTTTGTCATGCGGGGGATCTCCGTTTTTATGCTGGGCGCCGGAGCGGTCCTTGCGTATTTTGCGGCGGCCTCCCAGCGGACGCCCAAGGCCGGATTCGTTGCGGCGGCTTTTTACGCCAGCTCTTTTATCGCCATGGAAAAGGGGGTGGAGGGCAATCCCGCCACCATGAGTGCCTGTTTCCTTCTGGCGGCCCAGCTGTTGTTTTTTTATTACGGCATGCGCAAATCCAACTGGAACAAGGCCTGGCTGCTGTCGGCATTTTTTCTTGTCTTGAGCTTTTTGTCCGGCGGATTTCTGATGCTGGCATGTTTTATCGTACCGATGTTTTTTTTCAGGCGGCCTCTTTCGGTCTCCTCCAAGTTCCGGTCGCCGGGATTTGTGCTGGCTGTGGTGATACTTGCTGCTGTGGTCATCCTCTGGAGCGTGCCTTACGTCATGTATTTCGGAGACTCTCTTTACGACATCTGGCTTGACAGCGTTCTTTTTTACAAACGCCGCTATCTGTCTGATATCGTGGAGTTTCCTCTGTTTTTCTTTTTGCGTCTGCTTCCCTGGTCTCTGATCGCCTGGCTGCCCTTCTGTGTGGCATTGCAGGATCTGGATAAGACCCCCATTTTCAGCCGGTATCTGCGGACTCTTGTTTTTGTTTCAGCCGTTGTCATCTGGTTTTTCAGTGCAGGAGAGTCAAGAGGACTGCTTTATCTGACCGGTCCTCTGGCTGTTCTGACAGGGATCACCTATGAATTGGGAACGCGCCGTTACGGCCAGCGGATCAGAAAAGTCCTGATTTGCGGCGAGGGCGTTTTGGCCGGATTGGCGCTGTTGATCCTGCTTGTGAAGTTTCTGCCTGAAAAGAGCATCAGGCTTTTTGCCAGTTTGAGCAACAGCATGGCATTCCGCAATGAACCGGGATTTTTGATCCAGGCCTGCTGCGGCTGCGCTCTGCTGCTGGCTTGTTCGCTGCTTTTTCACTTCTGGCGGAAAAGCCGTCCTCTCTGGTTCATGCTGCTTTTGATTTCAGCCGGCTGCGGTATTTTTTACGGGACCGTGGTCGAGTCTTACCGGGCGCAGGTGACCGGCAAGCGGCAGATCGGCCGTGTGTTGCGCAAAGCTCTGGAAACAGAAAAGGCTGAACGCGTTTATAAAATGGGGATCAATGATCTTTACGGCGAGTTGTTTTATGCGGGGATCAAGGCGCAGAAACTGCGTTCGGTCAGGGAGCTTCCCCGGAATGAAAAGGTCGTTTATCTGATCGGAACAGAGTTTCCGGGTATGGCTGAGCGCAGCTGGACCAATCTGCTTCCGCCGGGATATGCTTACAATAACCATCCTCTCTCTCTCTGGAAGGGAGTTCTCCGGGAGACGTTGGATGAATAAAACAGGAGGGATTTTCTGATGACTGTTGACAAATGTACTTTTCACGGAATAGAGAATTGTCTCAAACTTTCTGACGGGACCATTGAGTTGTATATCACAACTGACTTCGGCCCCCGCATCATCGGTGCCGGATTTGCCGGCGGTCAGAATTTTATGTGTGAATTCAAAAATGAACTTGCCTCCGTTTCTGAAAACAAATGGCAGAGTTACGGCGGCCACCGTCTCTGGACCGCACCTGAAGCCTTCCCCCGTTCTTACCCCATCGACAACAAGCCTTACGCCTGGAAAATCGAGGGAGATACGGTTCTTCTGGACATTCCCGAAGAAAAGGAAAACGGTATCAAAAAGCAGATGACTGTGAGCATTGCCGACGGTAAAGTGACTCTTTGTCACACCGTGACCAATACGGGCCGCTGGGAGATCGAAGCCGCTGCCTGGTCTCTGACCGTTATGGCGCCCGGCGGTAAAGTGATCGTTCCTCAGGAAAAATACATTCCTCAGGGCAGCGGCGAAGGCCAGACCCTTCTGCCGGGCCGCGCTATGGCCATGTGGCCCTATACGGATATGTCCGATGAGCGCTTTGTCTGGGGAAAGAATTTCATTGAAATGAGTGAAGCCGGCGGTTCCGGAGAACCATTGAAGTTCGGTCTCTTCAATTCTCTCGGATTTGCCGCTTATGAGTTGAACGGAGAATATTTTGTCAAGCGCTTTGCGGCGTATTCCGGCTGTGCTTATCCTGATTTCGGCTGCAACTGTGAGTTTTTCACCATGCGCGGCATGCTTGAGGTGGAAAGTCTTTCTCCGCTTGTGCTGCTGGCTCCCGGAGAAAGCATCGCTCACACTGAGGAATGGACATTTTTCTCTGAAAAGCCTGATTTCCTGAAGTAAGCAAAAAAGCAAAATTCTTTGGAGGGAAGATACTTCCCTCTTTTTTTTCTTGACTTTCCAAAAAATCTGTGCTATATTACCTTAGACAATGTAAACGTTTACATTTTTTTATTTTCCAAGGAACATCATGCTTTCCATCAAAGAGGTCGCCCGTCTGACAGGACTTTCAACGGCCACGGTATCCCGTGCGCTGGACCCCCGTTATGCCGCGAAAGTGAAGCCTGAGACCCGTGCCAGGATCCTTGAAATATGCAATACGGGCAATTACCGTCCGGGACTTGCCGGCCGTTCTTTTGCGACCGGCAAAAGTTACAAGGTTGGATTCATATCCGGAGGGCCGGCGGATGATTTCGGGAATCTCTTTCAGGGATATTTTTTTCAGGGTGTTGGATTTGAGCTTCAGAAAGCCGGATACAGTCTGCTGCTGCTCTGTGCGCCGGATAATGAGGAAAAGAGCGATTTGATCGTGAATTTTCTCCGCTCCGGCGTTGCAGATGCTTATATCATAGGCAGCTGTCTGATGACGGAGGCCGTGGAACAGGCCGTGGCAGAATGTCAGGTTCCTGTGCTGCGTCTTTCAAGAAGGTATCTGAAGGAAAACTGCCGGACACTGCATCTGGATTTGAACAGTGCCTATGGTGACATCTGGCGGCGGATCCCGGAAGAGCTGCGCGCTCAAACTGTTTATTGCTGCCGGAACAGGCAGGAAAACAAATATCAGATCGCTCTGGAAGAGGCGCCGGAAGGATATCCGCTTCCTTTTCTTGAGCTTTATACCAGCTGTAATCTGGCGGAGGTCAGACGGCACGCTTATCTGGCGGCCTGTGAAAAACGTAAAAGTCTGGAAGCGTACAAGGTCTTCTGGTGTTCCTCCGACTTGATGGCCCTGGGGATCAAAGATGCTTTTGAGGAAAAAGGAAAAATCGCCGGAAAAGATTTCTATCTGATCGGCTATGATAATATCGAGGGGTTGCCCAGTGCGGTCGGTACTCCTTTTTTGAGTACCGTTGACGGCGCCTGGGAGATGCAGGGGGTCGTTGCGGCCCGGACCGTTCTGGAAACATTGGAGCGCCAAACCCCGGTGGAGCGTAAGATCAGATTGAAATACATTCGCAGAGAGAGTTTTCCTTTTTAACCAAGCGGAGATAAAAGCAATGGAAAAGAAATTTAAGATCGCGATCATCGGCTGCGGTGCCCGCAGTATCGCGTATGCAAAAAATCTGACGGCCGCGGAGGAGGTCGAACTGGTCGCCTGTGCAGATCCTGACCGCGAACATCTGCGGACGATGTCAAGTTATACGGCCGTCAAAGAGGAACAGCTGCGGATCTATTCCGATTGGAAGGATCTTTGTGAAAATGAACAGGATCTGGATGGCGTTGTGATCGCCACCCCCAATTATCTGCATCATCAGCCGGCAGCGGAAATCATCCGCAGAGGGATACCGCTTGCCCTTGAAAAGCCTCTGACAACAACCATGAAGGATTCTGAATATCTGCTGGAAGCCGTCCGGGATTTCCGTCCGCAGCTTCTGATCGGTTTTGTTTTGAGATCGACGCCCTTTTACAGAAAGATCCGTGAAGTCGTGGATTCCGGCGCTATCGGTTCGGTGATCTCCATTCAGGCAGATGAGCTGGTCACGCCGGGGGTGTCCTCCGTGATCTCCCGCTCTCCCTGGCGGCGTCATACAGCCATGTCCGGAGGGACGATGATGGAAAAATGCAGTCACGACATGGATCTTATCAACTATTTTGCCGGAGGACGCCCGATCGCTGTCAACTCTTTCGGCGGTTCTCTGCTTTTCCGTCCCAATCCCAATCTGCCGCGCAAGTGTGCCGACTGCAAAGTGAAGGAGAGCTGTCTTTACTACAAAGAGCCGCCTTTCAGCGAGGCCGCCGGAGACGCAACGCTTCAAAAGTCCCTTAATGACAGCATGTACGAGTGTATTTACAATATCGACAAAGATGTGGCAGACAATCAGGTGGTTTCCATTTTGTATTCCAACGGTGTGATCGCCAACTTTACTCTGGCGTTCAACTGCCGCGGTACGCGGGGGGGACGCAATATCCATATCATCGGCACCAAAGGCCGGGTCTGGGGAAATATCGACGAAAATCAGATCGGCGTTTGCGATACCCTGAGCGGTCAGACACAGATCATAGACATCCCTGTAACGGAAAAGGGACACAACGGCGGAGACAGAAAGCATGCCATGACTTTGCTTGAGATGATGAAAGACCGCACCTTCCGTCCGGATCAGGATGCCTATGCCGGATATTTGAGCAACGCGTTGTGTATCGCTTCTGATATTTCTGCCGCAGAAGCCCGGCAGATACGTTTCCAATATGATGCCAATGGATTTATCAAATTTATTTAACTGTAAAAAAAAGGAGAGAGTGAAAAATGGATGATGTTAAAAAATCGTCGGCCGCCTGTTTCGCCCAACACCAAAATACCCCGCTTTTCTTTGAAAGTAAGGGGGGGCGCGGGGCTGTTGTACGGAGGAGTACGGATAAGTACGGAAGTGTACGGAGCCAGACCC
>JAFVYP010000027.1 GCA_017508555.1 Lentisphaeria bacterium | reverse complement strand
CAGGCAGAGGCATTACAGAACGCGAATAGGAGCAAGACAAAAGCACACCTTTTTTAAATCATCTTTTGCTGATTATCTCAATATTTTACGATTTTTTGGCAAATATAACTTGACAAATGGTCTCTCATAGGAGAAAAGCGGTGTGTTTTTGATTTTGGATTATTTATCAGACCGTATCGGGAACAATGCCTTCTGTTTTGGCGTATTTCCGCCGATGAATCTGTTTCAGTTGTTGTTCTGCATCCGGTACTGCCCCGGGGTGATCCCTTCGTGCTTTTTGAAATCGCTGATAAAAAAAGCCACAGAGGAGTAGCCGCAGCACATGGCGATCTCTGATATACTCATATCTCTCAAACTGAGCAGCTGTCTGGCGTATTTGTGACGGACGGAGATCATATACGCCACAGGAGACATCCCTGTTTGTTTATGAAACTCACGGATCAGAGAAAATTTTCCCATGCCGAAACTTTTTGACAGATTGTCAAGGGTGATCTTCTGACTCATTAATGTCCGGGTCGCCTGATTGAGCTTCACATAAAACGGTCCCTCGGAGGTCGCCATCTGGATATCATTCCGGATCTTGTAAACCAGCTCATACAGCAGAACGGAGATCCGTTCCACCGATTCCGGAACCAGATTTTCAAAAAGATCACGAACCTGTTCCAGCAGCACACGGACCGCTGAAGAAGAAAGCGGCGTCACCTTCAAACCGTTGTGACGGATCTCCTTTCCCAGCAGCATTTCCAGAAGGGGACTGGAATGAAAGACAAGATAGTACTTTGTCATCTCATTGGTCTCCGGAACATGATATGTGTACGGCGTGTCAGGCGGCGTGATGAACAGATCCCCCGGATGCAGCGTATATTTTTCGTCCGCCGTGGTGATGCAGGTCTTGCCCGTCAGCTGAAACTGAAGCACCCAGCGGTTCTGAAAAATAGGGATGACCGCCCCCTTTCTGAAAAGGGAATGACCGAAGGCAAAAACATCCAGCAGGCGGTTGTTGTAAGCCACAGAGGGCTTTGACAGCAGGTTATCCTCATCATAAAATGTCCCCTGTGTATGCACTTTCAGCACAAGATCCTCTGTCTGCATCTCAAGTCCTCCGGCCCTGTTTTTTCTTTATGCGTCCAAGCACGGGTATTATACACTCTCTTTTGAAAAATTGCAAGTTTTTTATTGCTTTTTTATTTTTTACGCAAAGAATGTAAATATACATGAATTTTTTTGCAAATATATTGATACTCGAAAAAATTGAAAAGACAGCACAGTGAAGCTATATTGTCTCCCGGAGGACAAACAATGAAAATAAAAGTTCTGGTTTCAGGTTTCGGTTTTATGGGTCAGACCCACGCCCGCAGCTTGCGTTCCCTGCCGGATACGGAGCTTGCCGGCATCGTGGATCCCTGCGATCCGGCTGAACGTCTGGCCACGGTCAGGGGCAATCGCGCCACGGAAAGCATCACGCTGGAAGAACTCAAAGGCATTCCCCTTTTCCGCAGCATGGATGAAGCCCTTTCTGCGGTCAGGGCCGATGCCGCAGTCATTGCGCTGCCGACAAAACTGCACCACGGGGCAGTCATCCGGTGTCTTGAAGCCAAATTACATGTTTTCGTGGAAAAACCCCTGGCGGTCAGTCTCAGGGAATGTGATGCCATGGTCCGTGCGGCGGAAGAAAACAGGCGGCTGCTGGCTGTCGGATATGTTGTGCGGTTTTCCAAAGAGTACCAGTTTCTGAAAGAGACGATCAGCTCCGGACGTCTGGGCCGACTGAAATATCTGAATTTTTCCCGGATCACCGGCATCCCCGCCTGGGGCAACTGGAAAGATCCTGAATTTATCCGCACCTCGGGAGGTCCTCTGTTTGATCTGGTCTCTCACGATATCGACTTTGCCCGTTTCTCTCTGGGAGAACCGGAAAAAACAGAATCGGCAGCAGGGCTGGGCGGGTCTCAATTCGACATGATCTCCTCCATTTTGCGCTACCGGGATCTCAGCGTGATGGTCGGAGGCGGTTTTGTGACGCCTTCCAGCTATCCGTTTGAGAGAACATTTTCCGCCTATTTTGAAAAGGGAACACTGGTCAGTCCGGTATCGGGCAGAATCACAGAATACCGGCAGGAGGGCGTTGAAGAACACAACTTTCTGCCGGATAATCCCTACCTGACGGAAATGGCTTGCTTTATCCGGGCCGTCCGGAGCGGCAGCTGCGCGCAAATATGCACAGGAAGAGATGCCGCCGATACCATCCGCTGCTGCACACAGATCGCACAGGAGATCAGCTATCCCCTGCCCGCGTCCCTGTAACACGGCCCGCGCCATCCACTTCCGCCGGATTTTCTTTATGTTTTGAAAGTTTTCCGACCTTTGTTTGCAATATATATAAAGTTTTTTGCAAATATATTGATACTTGAAAGAATTGAAAAAATCGTCTTTACCGTGTATGTTGTTCTATTGGGGAAGAGATCGAGTAGGAGGCTGTCCATTATTTGGACAGCCGCCCGGCAGAAGCAGAACCGCCGGATGACAAACAAGATCCCATCAAGGAGAAGATCAAGGATGAAACGTATGGAAATCGGCGTTCTTGCCATGCTGCGGAAGGGGGAAGATCCATTTTCCGCGATTGGTGAGTTCGGCCTGAAAACAGCCCAGCTTCAAAACTGGGATATGGATAACCTCAATCCGGAAACCGCAGCCCAGGTCAGGCAAAACCTGGAAAGATCCGGTGTCCGTCTTGCGGCCTTCTGGGGCGGTTACACAGGGGAGATCATCTGGAACTCCTACGGCGGCCCCGGCACATGCGGACTGGTTCCGGCCAATCAGCGGGCCAGACGGATCGACGAATTGAAAAGAGGCGCTGATTTCGCCAAAATGATCGGCGCCCCGGCTCTCATCACCCACTGCGGCTTCATTCCCGAAAATCCTCAGGACCCCCTTTACGGAGAAACTCTTGAAGCGATCCGTGAAGTCGCGCAGCACTGCAAGAGCCTCGATATCGGTTTCTGGTTTGAAACCGGACAGGAAACGCCGCTGACTCTGCTCCGGACCATTGAAGATATCGGTCTGGATAATCTCGGTGTCAATCTGGATACGGCCAATCTGATCCTGTACGGCCGCGGCAATCCGGTGGATGCGCTGGAAGTCATCGGCAAATATGTCCGTAATCTGCATATCAAAGACGGCCTCTTTCCAACCGACGGTCACAGTCTGGGCAAAGAGGTCCCCTTCGGCGAGGGGCGGGCGGATTTTGCCAAAATCATCCGGAAACTTTACGCACTGGATTTTACGGGGGAACTCATCATCGAAAGAGAGATCTCCGGTCCTCAGCAGGCGGCGGATATCCGCATTGCCGTCGATAAACTGACCGCCCATCTGGAAGAGTACGGCGATCCCAACAACCGGCAGGAAAAATAACGATATGAAAAACGTTTTTTGCCTCATAGCTGCCGCCGCAGCCCTTGTGCTGACGGCTGATGAAAAACTTTATACCGATACCGCCCGCTCTGTCTGGCGGTTCGGAACAAGCCCCCGGACGGCTGCAAGAAAAAACAAATGCCTGCTGCTGACCGATGCCGGAGAATACATCCATACAGTCGTCAAAAGTTGTCCCTACGGAGCCAGACTCTGTTTTTCCGTTGAAAAAACAGATCCCGGCGCTTACCGGCTCGGCTTCATCATCCATCCGGAAGGCAAAGGCACCCCCCCCCTGCGCCTGATGGGTCCTGAACAGTCCGGCAAAGGAAATTTCATTGCAGACCTGCCCGTCCGGGCCGCCCGTATCGGACTGCTCATCCAAGGGAAAGGCAGCTATCAGAAAGCGGCGCTTTTCCGTCTCTCTGATCCCGCCTACCGTCTGGAAGCAGAGCCGCCGTATCAGCTTGTATCCGGCAAGCCGCAGCCCTTTTCCTTCAAACTCTATCACAGGAACAAAGAAGTTTCCGGCGCAAACATCCGTCAGAAGGGCTGCGATGCCTTTCATCCGGGCTCCGGCGCGACGGCACGGGCCTTTATCGACAAGGGAGATCCGGCCCCCTTTGATGCCATTGCCAAAGATATCAAAATCAGCAAACCGGTCCATATCCTTTACCTCGGAGACTCTCTGACATTTTTTGATCTGGGACGCAATCACGCCGACAAAACCGGTTATTTTCTCAACAAATACAACCCCGGCAAAGTGAAGATCTGGAACTATGCCTGCGGCGGAGATCATATCCGGCAGATTTTGAAGCGTCTGCGCAGCACCGGTTTCAACCGCTACCATGACATCTGGTCAAGGCAGTATGACTGGGCCGTTATCTTTCTGGGACATAACGATACCAAAGCCTCCAGCGCCAAACAGTACAAAGAGGCTCTTGTGCCTCCGGCCCAACAGAAAAAACTTTATGAGCAGCTGATTGCCGAACTCCGTCAAAAAGGCATCCGGAGAATCATTCTCTTTTCTTCGACCTCCTCCAACTTTGATATCTGCAAAGAAAAGGCGCAGAAGCTCAAAGGGGTCCACAACCGCTTCGGAGATCCGCTCCACATGGAGGCCTTCAACCGGACATTGCAAATCCTGGCCAAAGAACATAAACTTGAATATCTGGATCTTTATACCGAAATGAAAGCCATGCCGGATAAAGACTCCCTCACCAGAGCGCAGGACGGCGTCCACCTGACCGACAAGGGCCATGATTACGTTGCGCGGAAAACACTTGAGTTCCTGAAAAAAGGACAGAAATAATTGCTCCCAGAAGGAATATGAAAATGAAACGATGCACCGGTTTTTGTCATGGAAATGTAAAAAATGTCTGGGCCCTGCTCTGTCTGGCCGGAGCTGTCCTCTCAGCAGCGCCGCAGACGCACCCGACAGAAAAGATCCTTCTCCGTCAATGGCCGGGCAATGCGGGGATCACCATTCCGGAAGTCAAAAAAGCGCCTGTGATCGACGGAAATATCACGGATGAGGAATGGAAAAAAGCCGCACAGCTTTCCGGCTTCACACTTCTGAACGGCAATTATGTCACCAGCGGGGCAGGTTCTGTCTTTCTCATGCGCAGCAAAACGCATCTTTATATCGCCGTCCGGACAACCACGCCCAACAACGATCCCGGCGGCAGTCTCACCGCCGCAGTCACAGAGCGCGACGGAAAAGTTCATCAGGATGACTCTCTGGATTTCATGCTGATTTCCGACAGGGAGCCGCAGAAGATGTATCACTGGATCGTCAACTCCCGGGATACGCTCTTTGACAGGATCTGCGGCGTCGCACCGTCAAAAGTCAACGATCCCGCGTGGAATTTCCGCGGTCTCCGGTGCCGCTCCCGCGTGGATAAGGGCTTCTGGGATCTGGAAATGGCCTGTCCTCTTGAAGAGATCGGCGCTCCGCAGAAATATTTGAAACTCAACGTGGGCAGAAACTGGAGCAAGGCCGGTTCCTCCCTGCTGAATCCGGGTAAATACTTTGATGTCAAACGCATGATGACAGTCCGCTGGCAGAGCCGTTACGGTATTCTGCGGCAGAAAGATCCCGGCGACATAGGCAGAGGGGAGTGGAATATCTCTCTCAGTGCCGACAATCCCTCCTCCGCAGAGCTGCGTCTGGCCGTTCTGCTGCGTCACAACACCTATGCCAAGGGTAAAAAAACAGAACACAGAGACCTTTTCAGAGAGATCAGCATCCCCGCCGGTAAAAGCGGCTCTCTGACGGCGTCTGTCCGGGCTGCGGAAAAAAAGCGTTATCATTGCCACATCGTCCTTTTTGATCCTGCCAGCGGCAAAGTTCACGCCTCTCGCGTTTTTGCCGGAGCAAGCGGCCGTTCGGACAGACATCCAGTCAGCGCCGAATTTTCATTGAAGGGCAAGGGCAGCGGCATCTGCCGTTATTACCCCGGTTATGACAAAGCGGCGGTGCAGTTCCGCACAGCAGGCAAACCGGCCTCGCGCATCAGCCTGCTTCTGCCGGACGGCAAAGAGATCGCGGGAAAAGCGGAAAGAAATCTGTGGCGCTTTTCCTTCCCGGTTCCCGCCGCTCCCGGCAAGTATCCCTTTGCGCTGAAAATCGACGGTCAACTCTATCCGGAGGTATTCCATCTGGAAAAAAAATCTTTCCCGTGGCTGAACAGCGGTCTGGGAAAGGATAAGATCGTTCTGCCGCCGTTCAAGCCCCTGGCTGCGGATGGCAGAAATCTGAATCTCGCCCACAGCCGGATCCGGCTCAATCCTTCCGGGCTTTGGGAAAATTTCACAGCTGAAAGCGTCTCCATGCTGGCAGCGCCGATGCGCTGGAAGGCCGTCATCAACGGGCAGGTCAAATATTTTACAGCAGGAAAACTCTCTGCGCCCGCCGTGGAAGCCGGCGGCTATGCGCTGCACCACAACTTCAGCTCAACCATCGGCAAAACCATTGAACTTGCCGGCAGATCAAAAGTGGAATACGATGGATTTCAGTATCTGGAAATGAGCCTTTCCGGCAGCGCCGGAGACAAAGTGGAGCGTCTGACCCTTCAGATCCCGCTGAAAGAGACAGAAGTCCCGCTCTTTCATGCTGTTTCCAATTTCATCCGGGAAAATCCCTCCGGCAGGATCCCTGCCGGTCAGGGGGTCGTCTGGACCGGTTCCCGGCTGCCCCGGCGCGTCATTGCCGGATATGAGACACTCCATCCCCAGGCCGTCCCCTATCTCTGGCTGGGCGGGACCTCGCGGGGCATGGCGATATTCATGGAAAGCACTTTCGGCTATGCGCTGAGCCGCAAACAGAGCGCCGTCCGTCTGATCCGGAACAAAGGGGTCCTGACCGTGGAATGGGATATCATCAATACGCCGGTCACGCTCAAAACGCCCCGGCACTTTGCTTTCGGTCTGATGCCGACCCCGGTGAAGCGTTCCGATCCTGCGCTGCGTCAATACACCCATGACAGCCGGGGCATCGGCGCCAGAACGATGAAAAATTTCACTTTCCTCGGCGCGCAGCTGATGGGATATGTTCCCTGGGGCAATGCGCCCTTTGCCGATGATTACGCCCTGTTCCGTGCGGCCTGCCGGGCGGTGAGGAACGGCGGCAAAGATGACATGTCCAAAGAGCTGGATCAGTGGCTCAAACAATATGAACCGCAGCTGCGCGCCCAGATGAAACGGGTCCCCAATGCGGGCAATTATCCGGAGCATTACCGGAAAGTCCGGATGAATTTCCGCAGATCCCAGCTTCAAAATCCGGCGCGCCGTCCCTCCCTGCCCTTCAAGTACAGCAACGGCAAGCTGATGTGGATGTTTGAAGAGATCCCGGAATATTTCCGTGCGGAATGGTTCAATCCGGTTCCCCAGAGTTACTTCGGCGTCCGCCGCGTTTCCCTGACGCCATCGGCCGTGGACTACATGATCTATCGTCTCCATCAGGAACTGCTCAACGGAGCGCACGGGATTTATCTGGATGACATGTATCTGATGCCCGACCCCAATCCGGAAACAATGGCCAAAGTGGATGCAGAGGGCGTGATCCATCCGTCCATGGGGATCCTCGCCATGCGCGATCTTGTCAAGCGGACAGCGGTCCTTCAGCACAAACACAAGCTCTATCCCCGTCTGCTTCAGATCCACATGACCAATGCGTTGCTGATCCCCTGCTTCAGTCTGGCGACCAGTACGCTGGGATGGGAAAAGAATTACGGCGACACTCCCCTGCCCACACGTTTTACCGTGGATGATATCCTGGCCACAGGCACAGGACTCCAGCTCGGAGCGGAAAGCTGTGTTCTCGGAGGGATCAAACGGCAGAAAGTTCCTGCCCGTGAATGGAAAAAAGCGTTCCGGCAGCTGACCCGTTCCCTCATTGCGCTCTCGCTGCCCTTTGATGCCAAATTCAAGGCCCCGGTGACAAAGGCGGGAGATGATGAATTTTATTATTCCATCATCTCTCTTGCCGGGGAATTCGGTTTCTGGAAACCGGAGTGCCGCTTTGTTCCCTTTTGGGAAAGCGATGCGGCGGCACTGCAAGTGGATTCAGCCGAAGTTCTGGCAAGTTCCTGGCGTTTTCCCGGAAAGGTCCTGCTTGTTCTGGGAAATCTTTCCGGAAAAGAGCAGAAGCTTTCCCTGAAAGCCGATGCAGCCCAACTGCAGCTTGGCTCCGGTTACAAAATCAAAAACGCAGAAACCGGCAAAGAGGAACAGGGCTCCCGGATCACAATCAAACCCTATGATTTCAAACTTCTCATATTGGAATAAAACGCAAAAAAGGAGAATTGAAGAATGGATCGTCATATCGCTGTTTTGTATAACTTTTGCAGTGTGTTGTTTTCAAAACGGACAGGTACGGATAAGTACGGAAGAGTACGGAGCTGTACCCCGCCGCAAACGGCCTGTTTCGCCCGAAAACAAAATACTCCGCTTTTCTTTGAAAGTAAGGGGGGGCGCGGGGGGGAAAGAAAACTTTCTTTTCCCGTGAAAAGAAAGTTTCCTTTCCCCCCCGCACAGCCAGCCTTTACTCTCATAGAACTGCTGGTGGT
>JAFVYP010000026.1 GCA_017508555.1 Lentisphaeria bacterium | reverse complement strand
GGATGCCCGTATTACGGGGACCGTCCAGCGTGACGGCTACCGGATCGAAAAGGTCATTTATTTCAGCCGTCCGGGCTTCCCTGTGACGGGAAACATGTATATTCCCGACAATTTGACGGGACCAGCGCCCTCAGTGCTTTTTGTCTGCGGTCACTCTTTCAACGGCAAGGCCTCTGATGCCTATCAGAGAGCGATGCAGAGCTTTGCGCTTCAGGGCTATGTGGTTCTGGGGATCGAGCCCTTCGGACAGGGTGAACGTCTCCAGTACGGCAAAGACTCCTCCATCGTCGTCTGTACGGAACACAACGTTGTCAACCGCCGTCTGCTGCCTCTGGATGACTCCACCGGCACCTGGCGTATCTGGGATGCCATCCGCGGCGTGGACTATATGCTTACCCGCAAAGAGGTCGATCCTGCAAAGATCGCCGTCAACGGCAACTCCGGCGGCGGGACCATGACCAGTCTGATTTTTGCTGTGGAGGACCGTGTCTCCATGGCTTGTCCCAACTGCTACATCACCACCTGGCTGCGCAATGTTGAAAACGAGCTGCCTGTGGATGCGGAACAGATCCCTCCTGCCAACGCTGTCAACGGCGGAGAGATGGCTGATCTGCTGATCGCCGCAGCTCCCCGTCCGGTTCTCATCCAGGGCCAGAAGAACGACTTCTTCGATCTGCGCGGGACCCGCGAAGCCTATCTGGAAGTCAAGAAGGTTTATGATCTTTTGGGATACGGCGACAGAGTTGAATTTTTCTACGGTCCTGAAGGACATGGTTATTCCTGGCATCTGCGCGAAAACTGCTACCGTTTCTTCAACAAACACATGGGGCTTCCCGGTTTTGCCGACGGCAAAGAACCTGCCGCTGTGGCGGAAATTCCGGAAGAGGAACTTTACTGCACTCCCGAGGGCAGCGTGCTGACCTATCCCGGCAATAAAACGATCCATGAGTTCATTGCAGAAAAGACCGACGCCGTCCGGAAGGAACGCGAAGCGCTTTCTGCGGATGAGTTGAGAGAGAAGATTGCCGCGCTGCTGGGGATCAAAAACGGTCTGCCTCTGCCGCCCTATTACCGTCAGCTCCGTCCGGCCTGTCTGGGCGAAAAGAAAGATCGGATATATTCCCGCTTCCTGATGGAAACTGAGGAAAACATGCGCGTTCCCATGTTCCTTTTCGATGGCAAAAAAGGCTACTATCATCTGCCGGATGATCTGGGAGATGTGGTGCTTTATGTTCCCCATCAGGATACCAAAAACGAGATAGAGGCAATGGAACTTGCTCAGGGAGAGAAGATCTTCGGTGTGGATTACCGCGGTGTCGGCGAAGTTTGTCCCGATGGCTGCGATCAGTACAACCGTGACTTTTTCGCGGCCTACCTCTACGATTATCATTATGCCTCCCTGAGTCTCCTGCTGGGAGAATCCTATCTGGGCGGACGCGTTTGGGACGTTCTCAACGCTGTCGCTCTTCTCAAACAGCATGGCGCCCGCAAGATCACGCTCCGCTGTTCCGGTATCGGCCGCGTGGTGGCGCTGCTGGCGGCGTTCATCGGCAAAGTGGATTATGCGCCTGACAAGGCGCTTGAAAGCTGCTCTTCAGCTTGTATTGACAAATTGGGACCGCTTCCCCAGTCCATGGGCTGCAAGGGGTTCCTCAAACTCACCGATTTTGACGAACTGGCAAAATTGGTCTGACCTGTCGGAGAATATTTATTATGGCAAAAGGTACAGTAACTCAAAAGATCATCGACGCTCATTATGTTTCCGGCTCCCGTGTTCCCGGCGAGCCTGTGGCCATCCGTATCGACCAGACGTTGACTCAGGATGCCACGGGAACGATGGCTTATCTTGAACTGGAGGCAATGAAGACGCCCGGCGTCAGTACGGAGCTTTCCGTCTCCTATGTGGATCACAATATGATGCAGAACGGTCCTGAAAACCGCAATGACCATCTGTATCTTCAGACAGTCGCGGCCAATAAAGGCGTATTGTTTTCGCCTCCCGGCAACGGTATCTGTCACCAGCTGCATCTGGAGCGTTTCGGCGCTCCGGGCAAGACGCTGATCGGTTCCGACTCCCACACCCCCACCGGCGGCGGCGTGGGCATGATGGCTATCGGTGCCGGCGGTCTGGATGTGGCTCTGGCTATGGCCGGAAAACCCTTCCATATTCCTTATCCCAAAGTGATCGGAGTGAAGCTGACCGGGGCGCTTTCTCCCTGGTGCGCCGCCAAGGATGTGATCCTCAAGCTGCTTTCCATCCTCACCACGAAGGGAAATGTGGGTTCCATCGTGGAGTATTTCGGTCCCGGCGTTGTGACCTTGAGTGTTCCCCAGCGCGCCACCATTACCAACATGGGCGCAGAACTGGGTGTGACCACCAGTATTTTCCCCTCCGACGAAGCGACCCGTGCCTGGCTTGTGCGTCAGAACCGCGAAGCGTGTTTTGCGCCTCTTGCCGCTGATGCGGATGCGGAATATGACCGTGTGATCGAGATCGATCTTTCCGGGATCGTTCCGCTTGCGGCCTGTCCCTCCAGTCCGGATCAGATCAAAGCTGTTTCTGAGCTTGCCGGGATGAAAGTGGATCAGATCCTTATCGGCAGTTGTACCAACGGCGGATACAGGGATCTGGCGCTGGTGGCCATGGCATTGAAGGGCAAACGGATTTCTCCCAACGTGACTTTGGGCATTGCTCCTGGCAGCCGTCCGGTGCTGGAGATGCTTTCCCGCAACGGACTGCTGGCGGATCTGGTTGCCGCCGGAGCCCGTATCCTTGAAGTGGGTTGCGGTCCCTGTATCGGTCAGGGACAGAGTCCCGCCGACGGTACGATCAGTGTCCGTACCTTCAACCGCAACTTTGCCGGACGTACCGGCACCAAGGGCGATCAGGCCTATCTGGTCAGTCCGGAAACGGCCGTTGCCGTGGCTCTGACAGGAGAGTTCACAGATCCCCGCACGCTGGGATTTGCCTGTCCCGCAGTCGAAGAGCCTGAAAAGTTCTGGAGCGATGACGCCTTTTTCCAGAAGCCCGTTCCCGGTGCAGAGATCATCCGCAAGCCCACCATCGGTGAACCGCCCCTCAACACGGCTCTGCCCGATGAACTTGAGGGACAGGTCGTTATCAAAGTCGGCGACAAGATCACCACAGACCATATCATGCCTGCGGGCGTTCACTTGAAGCTGCGGAGCAATATCCCTGCCTATTCCAAAGTTGTTTTCGAGTGTTTCACCGAACCCGGCAAACCCTCCTTTGCGGAGCGCGCCTCTGCCGTCCGCGATGCCGGAAAAGCCGGTGTCATCATTGGCCGGGACAGCTATGGACAGGGTTCCAGCCGTGAACACGCGGCTATTTGTCCCATGTATCTGGGGGTGAAAGTCGTGGCGGCTATGGCCATCGAACGTATCCATCGGGCCAATCTCATCAACTTCGGCATCATTCCGCTGCTGTTTGCTGATCCTGCTGATTATGAGGCCTTTGAAGAGGGTGATGCGCTCAACTTCCACGGTCTGCGCAGCCAGCTGGCTGTCGGCAAGCCTGTGACGGGAGAATTGGTCAAGGCTGACGGAACGAAAAAGACCGTCATCTTCAACCATCCGCTTTCCGGAGAGGATATCGTGATGATCCTTGCCGGCGGCCGTCTCAACTGCCCGTAAAAAAACGTTGATTCTGCAAGCCGGAAACGCTGTACACAGCGTTTTCCGGTTTGTATTTTTCAGGTAAATCATGAATATCGTCGCATTTGTTTTCATCGTCATATCAGCTGTTCTGCATGCGTCCTGGAATTTGCTTGCCAAAAAATCCCGGATGTCTCTTGCTTTTTACACGGTCATCTGCTCAACGGCGATGCTGTGCTGGCTTCATACGCAGCTGTGGTCTCCTCTTCCCCTCTGGAAAATGCCGGGGCGGGTGCTGCTGTGCATTGCCTGTTCCGTTGCCAGTGATGTGATCTACTGTCTCGGACTGATCCGGGCCTACCGGAAACTTGAAATGTCCACGGCTTATCCCATGATGCGTTCTCTGCCGCTGGTGTTTACGGCGCTGATAACCTCCTTCTGCGGTCTGGGGCGTCCCCTGTCAGGGGTAGCCATTGCCGGTATGTTTGTGGTTTTTTGCGGTTGTCTGCTGATGCCCATGGCAAAACTTTCAGATTTCCGCCTCTCCAATTATTTCAACAGGAATATTCTTTTTATTCTGATTGTTGCCGGAGGGACGACGGGATACACGATCTTTGACAGTCTCGGACAGCGTTGTCTGCTGAATATCTTTACGGAGCTTTCCAAGCCATTGGCCTCCATCAGTTATTATTCCAGCCGCGGGATCATTCTGACGAGTACCCTGTGGCTGTGTACGCTTTTGTCCGCAGAGGATAGAGAGATCGTCAGGAGATTCTGGACGGATCGGGATAAAAGTCCTGTGCTTGCCGGGATATTTGCCTCACTTTCTTATGTCCTTGTTCTGCTGGCGATGAATTATGTGACCAATGTTTCCTTTGTGCAGGCGTTCCGCCAGATGGGACTTGTGTTTGCCATGCTGGCCGGTATCTTTATCCTGAAAGAACGCAGCACGCTGCCCAAGATCCTGGGGTGTCTGCTCATCGTGGCCGGATTGATCCTTTCGGTGAGCTGATATGAAAACGCTCTCTTTCCTCACCGCACTCTGGCTCTTTTCGGGAACGCTCTGTTCACGACAAGGGTAGATGGCATCGGGGGAAGAGGAAAACTTCTTTTCACGTGAAAAGAAGTTTTCCTCTTCCCCCCCCCTTTGTCCTCCATAGCCTTGGGCGAAGGAGGAAACTCTTTTCAAGAAAAGCGAAGTATTTTCAGTTCTGTATCATTGTATCTACCCATATCGGGAACACAGCCTTCGGGAAAAGCGGCGTGTTTTTAGTTTTTTATCATTTATCTGCCTGTATCGGGAGCAAAGCCTATGAAAAAAAATCCCCCTCCGGAAAAAGAGGAGTTTCATGTGTGGGAAACCATGCGGAAACGGGAATTCAAGCATGGAGACCAATATGTGACCGTGCCTGAAAACTGGGCTTTTGTCCCCTCCGGCGATCCCGGCTTGACCCGGCGCCTTAAGGCGTCAGGCGAGTGCTGGATCGTCGTTTACCGCAGAAAAAACCGAATCGAATCCAAGGGATTGTGGACAGACAGCTCCCGGATCGAAGCGGTCAAAGCCGCTCTTGAAGAGGAGCGTTCCAGTCCGGAATATCTGAAAAAGCTGGAAGCCGCCCGGCGGGCCCGCATCGCCAAACAGGATGCCTATGTCGTGGAATTCCGTCAGGCTGTTGTGGATTTTCTCAACTTTGCGCCCTGCTATGAAGAAATGGCATGGGATATCGCCGATGCCGTTACCGATACCGCAGTTCCCGTCGGCAGCGGCACCGTCGCACGGACAGAGCGTATTCCCGTTGCCGCCCGTGCCGAGGCTGCTGTCATTGCCTGGATGCGTCACCAGACGACGGCTTACGATCACATGCACATCGCCCGTATCAAAGGGGAACGGCGTCAGGTTCGCCGGGAATTGGCCTCCGGCTCAAGGAAACTCCTTGAAAAATACCGGAACGGAGAACAGGTCGATCCTGAAAGCTGCCCGCTGGCGCAGGCGCTCCGTTAGATCATCTGTACCCTGTTTTATCCACGGTCAGCAGAACATATTTTTTCCATCTGCGTTTTGTTTTCTCAAGGATCATGATATTGCCTCTGTGGTCGATGAGAACAGCTTTGATGTTTTTATCCGAAAGAGGCAGAAGTGCCCAGTTGGCATTGCGGCTCAAGGGCTTGAGTTTTCCGGGCTGGAGAGGTTTTTCTGTCTGATCTCCGCCGGGGAGGGCAAT
Source organism: Lentisphaeria bacterium (assembly GCA_017508555.1). GTDB lineage: Bacteria > Verrucomicrobiota > Lentisphaeria > Victivallales > Victivallaceae > UBA1784. The sequence goes on along the minus strand of JAFVYP010000026.1, from coordinate 5,612 downwards.
GTTGACGATGGCATTGAGTTTCTCGACCCCCTGAAGCAGCGCATTGTGTTTGGGGAAATAAGCTGAAAGAGCGGTGTTTTTTTCCACAAGCGTCCTTGAGACGCCGTTTTGAACGAATACCACCTTTTTTTCGGGTTCGACAAAAAGGAGCTGGGAGGCTTTATTGTTGAGGACGAGGCAGATTGCGTCTTTTTGCGTTCCGGGCAGATCGGCTGTTTCCGCAAGTCCCGCCGATCTGTTTCCCGCGACGGCATAGATTTCCGCAGGGCCGTTGCCGTACACGACAAGATGGGAGTTGTCAGGAGAAAGGGCCGCTTTCGGCGCGCTGACAGCCGTGCTGATTCCGGCGGATGCCGAAAGATCTCTCGCAGACAGCTCAAAGATCTGTTTGACATTTTCCACCGTGTACCAGACTTTTCTGCCGTTGGAACAGAACGAGGTTATTTTGCCGGGGGCAGAGAGGGAGCTTGCCGTGACCTCTCCTGTTTTAAGATCGACTTTGATGACAGCATTTTTATTGCCGAAAACCGGTTGTTCTTCCTGGACAGCCAGAAGCTGATCTGTTCCGGGGAGAAGCCGGATCGCTGTGATCCTGCGCTTTTTGAGCAGATGGCCCGCAGCGATCCTTTTGTTTTTCAGATCAAAAAGGATCATACGCGTTGCATTGTTTTTGTTTGTGCCGCCGATTTTTTCTGCAATGACCAGCAGACTTTCATCCTGTGACAGGCAGGCATCGGTGAGATCCGCTCCTCCTGTTGCTTTGTGTTCGATTTGGGAGGGTTTCCAGAAAAAATCTTTTCCGGTCTGTGTCAGGCGGGAGGCCAAACTGCTCTTTTGCGCCTTTTGTGTTTTGCGGGGCGTTTCATTATCGGTCACAGTGAACAGGCCCGTCGGTGTGACGCTTTCCCCTGCGGCTCTCTCTTCATGGTAGATGACATGTTTTGCCGGAGCAGCTGAAATAAGGAGCGAAAATAACAAAGCAGCGGTCAGAAATACATTTTTCATAGCAATAACCTCTCTATCTGTGGTTGAACTTTCAGCTCTTATGCGTTATGTTATGACAAAATATACATGCTGAAAAGGATTTTGTAAATATGGCAGTCAAAAAAAATTTTCTGGATCGCTTCAGTGAACGGTTTGACGATCTTGATTCCGGGAGCCGTCAGGCTTATATTTTGCGTCTTGCGCGCGAAAAGGGATTTCTTGAGACCGTCTTCAATTCCATTGAAGAGGGCGTGCTTGTGGTGGATCAGAATTTGCGGATCCGTTACTTCAACCGGGCGGCCAAAAGTCTTTTGGGGCTGCCGGATGACATATCCCGTCTCCGGGTATCCCAGCTGCTCCGCGGGGTCAACTGGCGGCAGATCATCGGGGAGGACGAGGAGGAGTGGAGCCGTCTGGCCCGGCAGGAGGTGGAGATCATGTATCCGGAACGCCGCTTTGTCCAGCTGTACCTGGTGCCGCTGCCGGAGGATACCAAACTGGCTTCCGTGATCCTGCGGGATGTGACAGAAAACCGCAAACGGACCCGTTCCGAACTGGAAAGTGAAACAGTCAAAGCCGTTTCCCAGCTGGCAGCGGGCGTGGCCCATGAGATCGGCAATCCCCTCAACAGTCTTTCTCTGAATCTTCAGATCCTGGAACAATCCGTCAATGATCTGGACACCTCAGATGCGATGCCGCCGGAGGAGATGCAGGAAATGATCCGTATCTGCAAAAGCGAAGTGGAGCGTCTGGACAGTATCATCCACGGCTTTCTCACCGATCTGCGTCCGGCTGTTCCCGAATTCAAGATCATTGATCTGCGGGAGCTGATCGTCGATGTCCTGAAGTTTATGCGTTCGGAGATCGAGGCGCGCAAGGTGGAGGTCAAATGCAGCTGGTCAGCCAATCTGCCGCCTGTGACCGCCGATGCCAAGCAGCTCAAACAGGCCTTTTACAATATTATCCGCAATGCGGTTCAGGCCATGTCCAACGGGGGGATTTTGGAAATTTTCGGATATGCAGATCCGGAAAACTGGATCGTCGAATTTTCCGACTCCGGCAGCGGCGTGGATTCCGACCGTCTGCGGAGCATGTTCAATGCCTTTGAGACCGGCAGGGCAGGGGGAAACGGTATCGGGACCATGGTCATTGAACGGGTCTGCCGCGCTCACGGCGCTGATTTCGGCATTATTTCCTCTCCCGGACGGGGATTGGTTTTTCAGGTCAAATTCCCTCTGGGCAAGCGGCAGATGAGACTTTTGGGAGACTCCTGATAAATTGCGGAAGATCATTCATATAGATATGGATGCCTTTTTCGCCTCTGTGGAACAGCGTGACAGACCGGAATTAAGAGGTGTTCCCGTGATCGTCGGCGGTTCTCCTGAAAGGCGCGGCGTAGTTTCCACCTGTTCCTATGAGGCGCGCCGGTACGGTGTTCATTCAGCCATGCCCAGCGCCAGCGCCCGCAGATTGTGTCCGGAGGCGGTTTTTATTGAACCGGATCACAGGCGTTACACGATCGAATCCAACCGGATCATGGATATTTTCCGTGAAGTGACCGGAATGATCGAACAGGTTTCCATTGATGAGGCCTATCTGGATGTGACAGAAAATGCCTTCGGCTGGTCCAGTGCCACCCGCCTGGCCCGTTATATCAAAAATGAGATCCGGAGCAGAACAGGTCTGACGGCCTCCGCCGGTGTTTCGTACAATAAATTTCTTTCCAAGATCGCCTCTGACTACCAGAAACCCGACGGATTGACCGTGATCCCGCCGGAAAAAGCGGCCGAGTTTCTGGATGCCCTTGCTATTGAAAAGTTTCACGGTCTCGGCAAAGTGGCTTCCCGGAAACTGCGTTCCATGAACATCCGGAGCGGTGCCGATTTGAAAAAAGTTGATCTGCCGGTTTTGAAAAAACTTTTCGGCAAATCCGGAACGTGGTTTTATTATGCAGTGCGGGGGATCGACGACAGATGCGTTGCGTCTGCGGGAGATCCCAAATCCATCAGCAGGGAAAGCACTTTTACAGAGGATCTGAGCGATATTCGGGAAATGCGGATCATTCTCCGGACCCTTGCCCGCAAAGTGTACCGTCGAGCCTGCCGTCACGGCATGGTCGGAAAAACGGCCAATTTGAAAGTGAAATTTGCTGATTTCAAAACCGTGACCCGTTCCTGCGGCAGCGGGACGGTCATCTCTTCAGGAGAGGAACTGGGGGATCTTGCCGTTGGTTTGCTGAAAAAAACAGACGCAGGAGTCATCCCTGTCCGTCTGCTGGGCGTGGGTATCAGTTCACTCCAGTCTGCGGATGCGCCGCAGATTGAACAGCTGAAACTGCCCCTGCCGGAACAAAATATTTCTTGAAATAAAAGAAAACAGTTGTATATTATCTCTTTTCAAAATCAACGGAAAATAAAAATCATGTCTTCAGCAGTTTCCAGACAATCCCGATATCAGATGGATATGTGCAGCGGTCCGCTTTTGCGCAAGATCATCTGGTTTGCCATACCGCTGGTTTGTTCCGGCGTGCTTCAGTTCCTTTTCAACACAGCCGATTTGATCGTTGTCGGACGTTTTGCCTCTTATCAGGCTCTGGCCGCCGTCGGTGTGACAGGATCCATCATCCACTTGCTCATCATCGTCTGTCTGGGCGTTTCCGTTGGAGCCAATGTGCTGGTGGCCCGTTATTTGGGCGCCAAAGAGCGCAGCAAGGTGTTGCGGAGTATCCATACAGCTGTTTTATTTTCTCTGCTGGGGGGCGTATTTCTGGCTTTTCTGGGATTTTTTGTTTCCCGTCCGGTTCTGACGCTGATGAAAACCCCCGGAGATATTATAGATATGTCCGTGACCTATATGCGGATCTATTTTGCGGGAATGCCGGGGATCATGCTTTATAACTTCGGCAGTGCTATTCTGCGGGCTTCCGGAGATACGCGCAGGCCATTTTATTTTCTGATCGCAGCCGGGATCATCAATGTCGTACTCAATCTGTTTTTTGTTGTTGTGTGCCATTGGAGCGTTGGCGGCGTGGCAACAGCCACGATCGTATCGCAGATCATTGCCGGACTGCTTATTTTGCGCGTTCTGCTGACAAGCCGGACAGTTTGCCGGGTCAGGATCGCTCAGCTGAAAATCCACTGGCGTTATTTGAAGGACATGCTCTGGATCGGCGTTCCGGCAGGATTTCAGGGCGCTTGTTTTTCCCTGGCCAATCTGTGGGTTCAGACGGCGATGAATTCCTACGGACCGGAGGTGCTTGCCGGCAATACCGCCGCCGCCTCATGGGAGGGGATCGGTTTTCTGATTTCAACGGCTCTGGGACAAACACTTGTCAGCTTTGTCAGTCAGAATTACGGCGGCAAAGAATACGGACGTATCCGGAAGTCGATCAAATATTGCAATGTTTTGTGTGTTGCTTCCACAGGTATCTTTTGTCTTTTGCTGTGGATTTTTGCAGAGGAGATGCTGGGATTGTTCAATAAAGATCCGGAAGTCATCCGCTGGGGCGTATTGAAATTCAGTATTCTTCTGCCGTTGATGTTCACCTGCGGCTTGCAGGAGATCTTTGTATCAGCCCTGCGCGGCCTCGGACACTCCATCGGCCCTACGTTTGTTATGATCTTCTGTATCTGTATTCTGCGTTTGATCTGGATTTTTACGATTTACCGGATGGCTCCCAGCTATTCGATGCTGCTCTATACATTTCCGTTTTCATGGAGTTGTGCGGCTTTATTTACCGGGATCTATTTGCGCTATGCATTAAAAAAGCTGCCCCGTCGATCGGCTGTTTGAAAATCACTCCGCCTGGAATCGCCAAACTTTGATGGACTGTTGTTCATTGGAAGTGTTTTTTTCAGAGGCTGTGTTCCCGATATGGGTAGATACAATGATACAGAACTGAAAATACTTCGCTTTTCTTGAAAAGAGTTGGGGGTTCGGGGGAAGAGGAAAACTTCTTTTCACGTGAAAAGAAGTTTTCCTCTTCCCCCGATGCCATAGAGCGTTTTCAGAATCAGCCCCGGCTGTTTCCGGAAACAAAGGAAAGGTCTTTTCAAAACAGGCATTCAGATCCAGTCATGTTTGTTGATATTGCCGGCAAAAACCTTTTATTTGCCTTGTATCCGGATGTATATTCAGGGTTGTTGTCAAAAAAACAGTAAAAAAACGCAAAAAAACCTTTTTTTTGCAAAAAAAGTATTTGCAAAAGAAGAAAAACGGGGCTATATTATGGAACAGAAACAAGAAAGTGTCTCCATCGTCTAGAGGCCTAGGACACCGGGTTTTCATCCCGGCAACACGGGTTCGAATCCCGTTGGAGATGCCATTTTTTGTGTTCGGGCGCTTAGCTCAGTTGGTTAGAGCGCTGCTTTCACACGGCAGAGGTCATGGGTTCGAGTCCCGTAGCGCCCACCATTTTTGCCTGCGGCAAAAATGGTGAACGAAGCCGCAAGGCTTCTCTTCACGCGGCGTCAGCCGCTCTTCACTCAAAACCAAAGGTTTTCTTCACATCTTCACCAATTCCGGGAAGCCTTGCTTGTGAAGTCGTTTCATTACGCTGTCGCTTCATTGCACTTGTGAAGCCGCTCATTTCATTCGCTTGTGAAGTTGCCGCCTGTCGGCGGGAGGAT
>JAFVYP010000025.1 GCA_017508555.1 Lentisphaeria bacterium | reverse complement strand
GCCGCAGAATACGGCTGGTTTCGCCCAACAACAAAATATCCCGCTTTTTTTGAAAGAAAAGGGGAGCGCGAGGGGAAAAATATACCGGGGCCGACGTTCGGCTTTTTCTCGTGAAAAAAAGTTGTCTTTTCCCCTCGCATCACACCCCTTTACTCTCATAGAACTGCTGGTGGTGATTGCGATCATCGCCATATTGGCGGCGATGCTGATGCCTGCGTTGAGCAAGGCGAGGGACAAAGCCAAAGCCAGCGGCTGTATCAATCAAATGAAGAGTCTGGGCAGTTACTGGCAGTTTTATATGGATGCCAATGACGGCAATGTTCTGCCGATGATCAACCGTTGGGCGCAGGCGACGGGGGACTGGTCTTTCGGCTTGGTTTATTCCAGAAGTTCCAATTTTCCTGTATATTCAGAGACGGCCTGGAATCCGAACAGGAACAAAGAGCTGATGAACCATCTTGTCTGTCCTCTTGCCAGAGACCAGTATGGATTTTTGCGTCAGAACGGTTATTCCAGCTATGCCAGCTATAAAATCGCGTTGTCCTACGGCTACAACCCCTTTCTGGGAGACTACTGCACCAAAAAGGAGAAGGCCTGCGGCAACTGCGCACTTTATCACAACGGCGCATCAAGCTGCATAGGAAAGCTTTCCGGTCTCCGCAACAAATCCCTTTCTGCGTATCCTGTTTTCGGAGATACCTGGAGATATTCTGCTGTGAAAAATGTGACAATGAATGCGCATTATTACTACATTTGCTACCAGCAGGTGTGCATGGATACATATTTCGGCGGCTATGCCGCCCATGACAAACAGACGCCGTTTACTTTTGCCGATGGTCATGTTTCCTATCTTCAGCACCTGACCCAGAAAGATATGCGTCCGAGACTCTGAAGATATTTTGCAGCTCACATATCCGGGGAAATTTGTTTCTGCGGGAGCATTTTTCCCGGTGATCCGGCCTCTCACATAAGGATCGTTTTTTATGGCCAAACGTTATTTCAGTTATAAAAATTTCTCTCTTGAGCTGGATACCGCCACAGCGGGAATCCGCTGTTTTTATCACAGTTTCGGAGAAAAGCACGAAAAAGTTCTCATCGACAAAGGCCGGATCGTTTTCAAAGACGGCACGCCGCTTCCGGAGCTGCCGGAGCCGGAAGTCACCAATCTGGCTTTGGGACGGCGGAACATCGTTGATTTCAGAACATGGAAGTTCAGTTTCCGCAGCAAGGATGATCCCCGCTGCTGTTTTGATATTTTCTTCAATATGAATCACGAAGAGGCAGCCGTTGAGCTTGATCTGGCGGCCCATATCAAATTTGTCGGACTGCTCCGCTGGGGAGACGATCCGGGCAAGGATACCTTTGCCGGAGAATATGACTCCCGCTCCACTGTACTGCACAGCAGTTCCGGTCCGGCCGTCCATGCCGGAGATGACGCCCTTTTTGACCGCAAAAATGACCGGCTTCTGCATCTGATCCCCCGGGGCGACCTCAAACTCTCCTTTGACTGGGAGGAAAACGCCTATGCCTTTGAATTCGGCATGCATCCTGAAGTCCCTGTGACGATCCTGCGGCTTCATGTGGAGGAAAATTATTGCGAAAGAAAGTTCCATATTCCTTACGCTCCCATCGACAAGCGCAACTGGTTCACCACGCCGCCCGTGGGCTGGATGACCTGGTATTCTGTGAAATTTGAGGCTTCCGAAAAAGAGGTTCTTGAAAACACGGCAGCCATGAAAAAACTGCTGGGCAATTACTGTGAAAATCTGGTTTCCTGGGTGGACTGGGAGTGGTATCATGCCAGCCATTCCGGCCGCGGCGAGGACAACAGCGATATCTTTGTTCCGCGGCAGTCTGTTTATCCCAACGGCATGAAATACGTTGCGCAGAAGATCCGGGAAAACGGCTGTATCCCGGCGCTCTGGGTGGCGCCGACCAATGACGGACGGATGAACAAATGGTTTGAAGAACATCCGGATTGTGTTCTGCCCAACAAACGTTCCTGGAGCGGTCAGTGGTGGTGTGATCCCACCCGTGACGAGGTCATCAATGACTATATTCCGACGGTATTTGAACAGGTCAAAGCGTGGGAATATGCGGCGGTCAAGTGGGATTGTCTGACTTCCACACTGCGGATCTGGGAGGATCTCCGGGAGCATTTTTCAGATCCCTCTGTTCCTCTGGATGAAGCGCTGCACAGACTGGAGCAGAGTGCCCGCAAGACATTGGGAGATGATATCTTCATGCTCTTCTGCAATGCGGCCAACGAAGATGCCATTGCGGTCGGGACCGATGTTTTCAACGCCGCGCGTGTCGGCGGAGACGTATTCGGGTGGTTTGAATTTATTGATTTTGCCGTTGACCGTCTCTTCTATTTTTACTGGATGCACAACACGATGTTCTACTGCGACTGCGACAATATCGTTTTGAGACCTGAATACTGTACGCTGCCTCAAGTCCGGAGCCGTGTATCCTTCTACGGTCTCTCCGGCGTCATGCTGACCGTCGGGGACCGTTTCAGCGAGTACGATGACAGCCGTCTGGATATGCTGCGGCGCATCGTTCCCGTGGTGGATAGCCACGCGGTGGATCTGACAGCCAAGCATCCCGACGGCAAAGAGCGCATTCTGCTCAACACCTTTGCCCGTCCCTGGGGCTCATGGCAGGTGGCTGCGGTGATGAACACGGATGCCGAACCCTTGAACATCACCCTTGATCTTGCCGCAGACTGCCGTCTGGAAATGGGCAGATCCTATGCTGTTTATGATTACTGGAACAAGCGTTTTTTGGGGATCTTCACCCGCAAGCTGGAGTTGACAGTCGCGCCCTTCGACACAACCGTGCTTCGGATCACGCCTGTTGAAAAACAGGATGCAGTTCTGCTGATATCCAGCAGCCGTCACCTGACCCAGGGAGGCTGCGAATTGGAGTCTCTTGCTTATGAAGACGGCAGCTGTCTTTCCGGCCGGACAAAATGTATCGGTAAAGAGCCTTGCGTGCTGACCTTCTTCATCCCCTCCGGCGTGGAAGTCACCGGCAGTACCGGCGGCACCTGGCTTCAGGAGGGCGAGACCGGAACGCTCACGCTTCTTGCGGAAAACAACGGCTCCGTCGATTGGTCTGTGGCGTACAGGAATCAATAACTGTTTGACGGTATCTGAAAAGAGTGCTTTGATCAAAATTGATCGAAAAAATCACTTTTGAAGTCAAAAATGAATATTTGTAAAAACTATTTTGGAAAAAGGTGAATAAGTTTGTTTGAAAAAATCATTTTTGAGACTATATTAAATTTTGAACCAACATCATATTTGAAAGGATTTTGATAAAATGGATAAACTGCTTGAAAAAATTTACGGGATGAACCCCAAGGAACTGGAAGAGTGTGCCGCGCATTTGAGCCTGGGCGGCGGGACCCGCGGAGGCCCGGTCCTGGATCATGGCAAAGGTGTGCGCGTCTGGGATATCCACGGAAAAGACTATATCGACTGCACCAGCCAGAGCTGGGCGCTGCTCCTGGGATACTGCAACGAGGAAATCAACCGGATCATCTATGAACACTCTGCCAGTATGACCCATATCCATCAGGGATTTGATAACAAAATGCGCTTCTATCTGGCCCGTGAACTGGCCCGTAAAGCTCCTGAAGGAATGAACAGAGTCTCCTTTACCGTCGGCGGCGGTCCCGCTATTGAAGCGGCTATGAAGATCGCGTTCAAAAATGTCCAGCCCTCCCGTGACTTTGTGACGCTGTTTGACAGCTATCACGGCTCGACCCTGGGATCCATGGGCGCCTCCTGGATCTCCACCAAATCCACCGGTAAATTTTTCGGAGGCAGCCGTTTCCTGCCGCTGACCCGGTCTTTTGTCCGTATTCCGAATCCCGTGACCTACCGCAATCCCCTGGGCGTCGATACCGAAGAATACATCGACATCTGTCTCAAAATGACCCGCGAGATCTTCCAGCGCGGCGTCGCCGGAAAACCCGCAGGCGTCATTGTTGAACCCGTCCAGGCCAGCGCCGGACAGCTGATCCTGCCCAAACGCTACCTTCAGGAACTGCGCGCCCTCTGCGATGAGTTTGAAACCCTGCTGATCTTTGACGAGATCCAGACCTTCGGCCGTATCGGAGAGACCTTTGCCGCCAATTATTTCGGCGTGACCCCCGATATCATCTGCCTGGGCAAATCCGTCGGTGCCGGTCTCCCCCTGGCCGCCATCATCATCCACGACAAACTGGAGGGTTTTGCTCCGGACAGCGAAGAGCTGCATACCTTTGCCAATCCGACCCTTTCCATGGCCTGCGCCGCCAAGCAGCTTGAGATGTTTGACAACGGCGTCCTTGCCAACGGCAGAGAAATGGGCGCCTATCTGGGCAACGGACTGAAAAAACTTCAGGAAAAATATCCCCAGATCGGAGATGTCCGCCAGGTGGGTATGCATATCGGTGTCGAATTTGCCGATGAAAAGCTCAATCCGCTGACAGAAGAGGCCACCCGTGTCCGTGCCGTCGGTTTCAAAAACGGTCTGATCCTCGGCACAGGCGGCGTCCGCAAGAACGTTCTGAAGGTCAAACCGCCCATGATTATCAATCAGGCTGAAGCTGATGAGGTCCTTGAGAAGTTTGAAGCCTCTGTCCGCGAGGTGTTCGGATGAACATCCAGCTTTCCGGAAAAAAAATCCTGATCGTCGGCGGAGCCCGCGGTATCGGCGTGCAAATCGTCCGTGACTGCGCTTCCGCCGGAGCTGATGTCGCCTGGACCTATTTCAGCGCCAACGGCGAAAAGGCTTCCGCTGAACTGGAAAAAGAACTTTCTTCCGCAGGAAGCTCTTACCTTTCCTTCAAAGTTGACAGCACTGACGAACAGGGAACCCTTGAGATGTTCGATACGCTCCGGGAAAAATGGGGCAGTATCGACGGACTGGTTTACAATGCCGGTTTTACTTCACCGCGGGATTTCTGCGATATCAGTTACAGTGAATGGAAACAGGTCGTTGACATCAACCTCAACGGCGCTTTTCTGGCTGTCCGGGAGGGCGTGAAAATGATGCGTCAGACCGGAGGCGGAGCCATTGTCCTGATCGGATCTGCCGCCATCGTTTCCGGCGGCGGCGGCCGCGCAGATTATGTGGCCGCCAAAGCCGGTTTGGAAGGTCTCAACCGGGCTGTGACAAAATATTTTGCCAAAGATAAAATCCGGTGCAATATCGTCCATCCCTCTCTGATCGAAACAGATCTGCTGTGTCAGCGGCATCCTGATCCGGAAAAACGCAAGGTCCTCGGCGAAAAAGAGGTTCCCCTCGGACGTCTGGGACAGGTCGGGGATATTTCCAATGCCGCTCTCTTCCTTCTGTCAGATATGGCCGGCTACATCACCGCCCAGAGCCTGATCGTTGACGGTGGCCGTTCTTACTGCAAATAAAATAAGATCCTCCCCCCGGCCGAATGTCGGCCTCGGCCGAGCGTCGGCTCCGGCCGAACGTCGGCTCCGGTATAACTGTCATGCCCTCGTTGGGGCATGACAGAACTGCAAACAGGCTTTGTTAGCGGTTACTGTGGCGAATGAGGCTTATGTGACGTGCGGGCAGCACAAGCTCTGTAT
>JAFVYP010000024.1 GCA_017508555.1 Lentisphaeria bacterium | reverse complement strand
GCAATCACAACCAGCAGTTCTATGAGAGTAAAGGGGGAGAGATTGGGGGACAGCGAAAACTTTCTTTTCACGAGAAAAGAAGGTTTTCGCTTTCCCCCAAACCCCCTTTCACTTTCAAAGAAAAGCGGCGTATTTTTGTGAGCGGCACTCTCCGTATGTTTCCGTACACATCCGTACTGATCCGTACAAATAAAGCCTCTGAAAAAATCACGGCAGAGTTGTGAGATGACCACGAGAAGTTCTATTAAGGTGAAGCTGTACAGCTTCACCTGCCCATGGGCAGGCTTTTTCGTTACATCAGCACGATTACAGCAGAGATGAGAGGCGGATTTTTCCAGAAGTCCGGTGAACATAAAGGCTTTGTTGTGTTTTTTCATTTTTTCTTCTCCCGGGAAGTGATGGGTGAAACTTTTATTTGCGACATGACACCATTTTTTGAAGGAATAAAGATCTGCCATTTTTTGAAGGCATAGGTAAATGTAACGTTCAATCCTCCCTTGACTTGAGAAATTTCCGGTTTGACCGGCATGAAGTTGGCTTTGGCCGGAGAAGCGTGCAGCAGATGGACAAACATATCAAACTCTGCCGGTTCTTCCGGAGAAACCTCTATCCTCCAGTTGCCGTGGAGTTTGCCTTTGTAATTTTTGTCAAAGACAGGATGCAGTTCCCAGTTTTTGCCCGAGGCCCAAAATTCCCTGCCCGGACCGCCGATCAACTCCACTTTGACTTTCTGCGGCCAGAGACAACGGGTCACGAGTTTGCCCTTTTCTTCAAAGTTGGTGAAAACATTTCCCTCGATCTGCGGCTTCTGCTGCGTGTGGAGCAGCCAGCGTTTGCGGTACTCCTTTTTGGCAGACTTCACCCGGTCGATCACCAGAAAGAGATGGGGTCTCAAGTGCAGAAATTCCCGCTCCGCCAGTTTGCATTTTTCCGGACGGTAGGAGCCGGTCGCATCCGAAAGGATCCCTGCATACTCTTTTGTATTGACCGTTTTGGTCTTGACAGGCGCAAGTTTTCTGTACTGTCCGCCATCCATAAAGGGAACTGGACTCTTGTAGCCGTGATGTCCCGGTCCCCAGTGGTAACCGATCTTTTCACGGGGCATGTCGATCAGAATGGTGTTGTGGGCGATGCTCTGCGCATAATAGTAAGGCAGATGAAAACTCTGGTTCAATCCCCGGGTACCGGAGTCAAGCGCCAGATATCCCTGATGATAGATCACAAAATGGTTCTGGTCATAGTGACAGTGGAGCGCATTTTTTCCTCCCGAACGGAAACAGGCATAGGTATCAGCCATGCTGCTGCCGGAGCGGAAATAGGCAACACCCACAGTGGGGATGTACTGGAAACGGGGAACTTGCGATACCTTTTTGACTGGTTCCATGGATTCCAGAGAGGTCATCAGATAGGTGGTAAATCTCCGGTAACGGCTGCGCAGCCGCTCCGAAAGACGGGCATGGATCTGTTTGGCCCGCTCCGCATGTTCCGGATAAAGCTCAGCGATGCTGCGCATGGTCATATCAAAGGAATAAACGGGCATGAAATTGTCGAGATGATGACAGTCGCCCAAACCGAACTCCCGGGGACGGCCGGGATAAGGTATCCAGTTGAGATCGACAAAGTCCGGAAACTTCTGCATGTGGTTCCACCGGGCAGCTTCGTTGACGCCGAAGGCGGAACGGACGGCAAAGAAATAGTTGAGACAAGTTTCGGGATATTCTCCGAAGGTGTAAGCAATGGTGTGATGGACCAGCGCCCCTGTTCCTGCGGAGATCTTTTCCCGGTACTGAAGGACCTCATTGAATTTACTGATTCCCCGCAGAAGCTGACGCTGTGCCTCCTTGTCGTTGATCCCGTCGCCGTAAAAGGCGGCTCCTGTGTAAAAATGCAGCCGTTCCGAACCGTAGAACCCGGTCGTAGGACCGCCGCCGTTCCGCCGGAAGGTCGCCTTGCCGTCCATCTGGATCTCACGGACGACATACAGAAGTTTTTCAACGATCTTTTTGCGTTCTTCCGGCGTCAGCTCATTGCAGATCCAGTCATAAGCGCAGATGGAGCCTTCATAATTTTTGTGTTCCCATTCGACCATGTGCTGATTGGCAAGAGCCCACTCATACAGATCCACACTGAAAAGCAGGTGATTTTTAGCTTTGACGAAATACTTTTTCTCACCTGTTATCAGATAGAGAAAAGCCGAATCGCGTGCTTCCACACCGCCGATATATTTCTGAGCGTGACTGATCATAAAAGCCGGCCGTATGAATTTATACGTGCCGTCCTTTTGCCTGACCAGTTTGCGGGGATCAAAGTCGCGCCGGGGGTTTTCAGGGAATCTTTCCACTCTCATCCGGAGAAGATCCAGCATCTTCTTTTCCACCGTGAGCGCGCGTTTTCTGACCGCAGGAAGCGTCTCTTTATTGACAAAGAGACGCGGATGATCTTTGCGCAGCAGCTTGAGCGTTCCGATTTCCGGCTCAAGGGCGCCTGCGGTCAGAGCCGCGGCAAGTCCGAGCAATAAAACGATCCGATGGTTCACCATATTTTATCTCCCCATCCAGCCGCCGTCCACCAGATAGATGGCGCCGTTCACATAATCACTGGCCGCCGATGCAAGAAACACGGCAACGCCCTTGAAGTCCTCGGGCGTCCCCCAGCGTCCGGCGGGAATACGCTCCAGGATCGCCTGACTGCGGACAGGATCTTCACGGAGCGCCTGGGTGTTGTCCGTGGCGATATATCCCGGCGCAATACCGTTGACGTTGACCCCGTGCTTAGCCCATTCGTTGGATAGCGCCATGACCAGCTCTCCCACCCCCGCCTTGCTGGCGGCATAACCGGGAACGTTGATCCCGCCCTGAAAGGTCAGCAATGAACAGGTGAAAACGATTTTACCGGTTTTCCGGGCAATCATCTCCTTACCCAGCTCACGGGCCAGAACAAACTGGGCGGAAAGATTGGTCTCAATGATTTTATCCCAGTACTCATCAGGATGTTCCGCGGCAGGTTTACGCAGAATATTCCCCGCATTGTTGAACAGGATATCAATACGGGGATGATCGGCTTTCACCTGCTCAATAAATCCATACAGAGCTTTGCGGTCGGAAAAATCGCAGGTATAGCGGTAGAATTTACGTCCCAGTGCCGTCACCTCTTTTTCGATCTCGCTGTTTTCCTCCAGCTGGGCGCTGACACCGATGATATCCGCTCCGGCCTCAGCCAGTCCGAGAGCGATGCCTTTGCCGATACCTCTGCGGCAGCCGGTCACAAGAGCGAGTTTTCCGTCAAGTTTGAATTGGTCAAGAATCATTTGTTCACCTCATTGCATTGGATCAGAACTTTCATGGCATCGGGCGTGCCGCACAAATAAGCAAAAGCCTCCTGAAGCTGTTCCAGGGGGAACACGCTGCTGACAAGCTCTTCCAGAGGAAGGGTGCCGGAGCCAGCCAGCTCAATGGCTTTTTCATAATCTTCATATTCATAAACTCTGGTGCCGATCATTTCCAGCTCTTTCCAGAAGAACTTGTGCAGATCGACCGGAACAGGTTTGGCGAAAATGGCCACCATGATGATCCGGCCCCGGGGACGGACAAGCTCCGTCATGATCTTGGCACCGGGTTCGGAACCGGAAACTTCAAAAACAGCATCCGCACCGCTGCCGCCGGTTTCCTGACGGACTTTGGCCACCACATCCTCCGTCATGGGATTGGCCGTGGCAAAACCCAGCTTCTCAGCAAAAGCCAGACGGGTTTTGTTGATCTCGCAGATGGTCACCCGGGCACCGGCGCTCCGGGCGCAGAGAGCGGCCAGCATGCCGATAGGACCGCCGCCGTTGACCACGACGTACTCTCCCGCAGAGATCCTGCCCCGGCGCACATCGTGACAGGCCACGGCAAGGGGCTCCACCAGAGCCGCAAGTTTCAGAGAGATATTTTCCGGCAGATGGTGGACAAGGCGTGCAGGAACGGTCCAGTATTCGGCAAAACCGCCATCCGTTTCGATGCCGAGAAAACGCAGTTTTTCGCAGATATGGGTAAAACCGGCCCTGCAGGTATTGCAGCTGCCGCAGTTATCCAGGGGACGGACAGTCACTTTATCTCCGACGGCAAAACCCGTCACGTTTTTTCCCACAGCGGCCACAGTTCCGCTGGCTTCGTGGCCAACGGTACGGGGTCTCTGGACCCGGGCATCCATGTGGCCTTTGAAAATGTGCAGATCTGTTCCGCAGATACCGCAATAAGCGATACGGATACGGATCTCATCCTCTCTGACTTCAGGCAGAGCAACTTCGCGGTACTCCATTTTTTCCGCGCCGGTGTATTGAGATGCTTTCATTAAAAATATCCTCCGTTTTCAACGACTTTTGTAGGCTTCATGCCGGAGTTGACCATATCCCGGATCTCATCCTCTTTATTCAGAACTTTTTCCGCCTTGAGCAGAACATTGCAGGCCTCGGAAGCGGGAATACAGATCACGCCGTCGATATCACCGAAAATCCAGTCTCCGGGATTGACCGTGACCTCTCCGATACGGACAGGCTTCTGGTAATAATACATGCGGAACCGCCCCAGCATACCCACATTCGTCCGGTACTGGTGGAACACGGGGAAGCCCAGTTTCAAAATCGCTTCCGTATCCCTGATCCCATTGATAAATGCGCCCCGGCAGCCGGCGCGCATGGCGGCCATGGTCATCACCTCGCCCCACTGGGCCGTGACAGTATCGCCTGTACAGTCAAACATGACGATACTCTCTGCCGGAAGAGCTTCCAGCATCTGCGCCCGCATTTCAAACTCTCCGTCGGTCGTGATATCCGGCGCCCCCTTGATGGTGAATGCCTGACCGCAGAGTTTCATATTTTCCCGCAGCGGCGCGTAAGTTGACGGAAGCGCCGCATTGGTGTGATACTCAAAACGCATCACATCATTCAACGCTCCTGAATAAAGCCTTAAATAGCGCTCCCGCATTTCAGCTACGGAAATCGGATAATTGATTATTTGTGTACTCATTTTACACCCTTAGGTTCATTATTGATGAAGTATAACATCATCTATATTGAAATTATACACTAAAAAACCGTAAAAAGCAAGAAAAAAATGAAAAAAAATGAAAAATTTCTTACAGTATCAGCGCCAGATGTTCTGACGGCCCATTAGAGATATCGGTCTGTATGCGGGTGTATGGAGCCGTTTGCAAGCCGATGGGTTTACCGGCAGCTCCGGTGGTTTTATTGATTTGGCTCTGTTTCCGACAAGGGTCGATAAATGATAAAAACTAAAAAATACTGCGCTTTTCTCCTATGAGAGACTATTTGTCAAGTTATATTTGCAAAAAAATCGTAAAATATCTGAGATAATCAGCAAAAGATGATTCAAAAAAGGTGTGCTTTTGTCTTGCTCCTATTCGCGTTCTGTAATGCCTCTGCCTG
>JAFVYP010000023.1 GCA_017508555.1 Lentisphaeria bacterium | reverse complement strand
TGTGTGCCGTTTCTGAAGGTTTCAGCCAGCAAGACAGGAGTGTTTTCCTCTGCCTGCTCTTCCGGACTTTCCTGCAGCATGGGCAGCAATGATTTCAATTCAACGACCATAAAACACGATCCTCCTTTCAACGGATAAAAAAAATGTCAGGAGAATTTGTTTCTTTTCTTGACTTTTCACCTTTGAAGCGCTATACTATACAGCGAATTCTTAACGTTTCAATTGTGAAAGGAAAATCCTGTGCTGCTCTATTGTGATCAGGCTGCCGCCATGCGGATCGATGAAGAAGTCCTGACCTTTTATACTCAAGCCTGCCGTATCGCCGGTGCCAATCAGGAAGCACTGCATCAGGAGGCGCGCGAAGTGCGCAAAGCCCTCGAAGCGGCAGGGGATGAACTGGCCCGTGATGTGACGGGCGGGGAGGATTTCACGGTCTGCTGGGCTGACTCCGGTACCGGGATCTTCAATCTGCTTTTTCATACAGGGATCTTTCACAACAGGGCCCTTCTCTGTTCCCGTCTGGAACATCCGGCACTGGAAGCCCAATTGCGCCGCAGCGGCAGTCCTCTTACCTATGCTCCCTGCGACCGGCATGGAAAGATCCGGAAAGTTCGGGGAGATTTCGGTTTTGCCGCCCTGACAGCCGTCCAGAGTGAACTGGGGACCATCCAGGATCTGCCCGGACTTTTTGCCGCTTTACCCCCTGACTGCATCCGTTTTGCCGATGCAGTCCAGATGGCGGGCAAACTTCCCATGAAAGCGCTTGCAGCTTCAGTTGACCTGCTGGCACTTTCGGGGATCAAATTCGGTTCTCCCGGCGGAGCGGCACTGCTTGTCAGAAAAGAGCGTCCCTGGAGCAAAAAATTTCTCGCAGCTGTTGAAAAGGCCCGCCATCCGGATTATGTTATGCCCCGGGTCTTTCCGCCGGCGGCATTGAGTTGTGCTTATGCCTTCCATGCCCGGCTGGAACTGCTTGAAGCTTCGCTTCAGCGGCAGCGGGAATTGAATTTGTTTCTCCGTCAGGCGTTGAAAAGTGAAGAGATCCTTTTTTCTGTCCCTGAAGATGAAAGTTCCCCCTATATCCTCCACTGTTTTCTTCCCGGCAAACAGGGGGCCGTCGTGGTGCGGCAGTTGAGCGAACGGCAGATTTTTGCCGGTTCCGGAAGTGCCTGTGCCGCCGAAAGTGCGGCTGGTTCTCCGGCGCTCCGGGCCGTGGGCTACAGTAAAAAAGAGAGTTTTTCCGGTCTGCGGTTGAGTTTCGGGTTTGACTTTTCACAGGAACAGGCAGAATTTTTGGCAGAAAATCTGCTTTCGGTCTTGAAAAATTATTGAAACGGCTATACATTGTGCTGATAACTTTTTACATTTGAGGAACCAGACTGATGAAAAAATTTTTTCTCCTTGCACTTTTGACCTGCGGCTTGCTTCCGGCGCTTCCGGGGGCAAAGGGTGTTGTCCGTGAATTGACCGTTTCCAAAACCACCAGCCAGAACCCTTCCATCTATCTTGCCCCCATCGCCAATGGGGGGGAACTGAACGGAGCTTTACAGCGTTTTCTGAACGCCTGCGGCTGGTTCGACTGTGTCAATACCCCCAAAGCGGCAGACTACACCCTTGAAGGGAAAGATGAAGGAAAAACCTTTGTTCTCTATTTGAAAATGGGCGGTGCCCCTGCAGGAGCATGGCGTTTCAACAAAGGCTCCTCCCCCAGAGAAAGCGCCAAGGTGGCCGTGGATACCATTATCGAAAAAAGCTTCAGAGAGCTGAAAGTCCGCGGTTTCTGCCGTTCCCGGATCGCCTTTTGTGCCAAAACCTCCAATGGCGTGAGCAACATTTACACCTGTGACATCGACGGTCACGGCATCGAACAGCTGACCAGCTTCCGGGCGCTGTGCGTGGAGCCCTGCTGGACGCCCCGGGGCTTGAGCATCTGTTATTCCAAATATGGCCGGACGGGCATCGATGTGCTGGAAACTACCATTGCCAAGCCCCGCCGCAGCCGGTTGATTTCCGGTTCACAGGGGATCAATGCCGGAGCCGCCGTCAGCCCCGACGGCAAAAGTATGGCCGTTATCCGCAGTCCTGATCACCAGGTGGATCTGTATCTGATCGATCTGGCTTCAGGACGGCGTACCCGTTTGAGCCGGGACAAAGCTGTGGAAGCTTCCCCCTGCTGGAGCCCTGACGGAAAAACTGTTTTCTATGTCAGCGACGAAAGCGGCCGCCCCCGGATCATCCGTCACAATCTTGTCGATCACAAAAGGAAACGGCTTCCCACCATTGGCAGCGATGCGGTCACACCGGATTGCTCCGGAGACGGAAAAGTGGCTTATGCCACCCGGATCAACGGCCGTTATACCATCGCTGTTTACGATCCCGCAACAGGGGAAAACAAACGTGTCATCACCCTTCCCGGCGACTGGGAGTCCCCCGGCTGGGCGGCAGACAACCGTCAGCTGGTATGCAAGCGCACCTGGAACGGCAAACAGGAACTTTATGTGATCGACACCTGGAGCGGCAAAGCAAGGCTGCTTGCCTCACCGGGAATTCCGGTTTCCATGCCCAGCTGGTCCCAGTGTGCGCCCAAAACAGGAGCAAAGTAAAAAAATGTTTTCAACCGCTGTTTATCTTGAAAATTCCAATATGTTCGGTATCCGCCTGGGGCTTGACTCCACAAAAGAACTGCTCCGGCGGGCGGGCAACCCTGACAAATATCTGAAATTCATCCATCTGGCGGGAACCAATGGAAAAGGTTCCACCGCCGCCATGCTGGAACATGCCTTCCGCAGTGCAGGCTTTTCCACAGGTCTTTACACCTCCCCCCATCTGATCGATGTGCGCGAAAGGTTCCGCATCAACGGCAGAGCCGTCTCTGAAGAGATCTTCAACGAACTGGGGAAAGAACTTGCAGATGCAGCAGAAGGCGGGGATTTCACCTACTTTGAATTCGCCACCGTTCTGGCTGCGCTGATCTTCTGCCGCTGCGGTGTAGACGTGGTCATCTGGGAAACCGGTCTGGGCGGCAGGCTGTGCGCCACCAATATCGTCAAGCCGGAACTTTGCATAATCACCAACATCGCCCTCGATCATGTCGATCACCTCGGAGATACCACCGCGAAGATCGCCGCCGAAAAAGCCGGTATTTTGAAACGCGATGTCCCCTTGGTCTGCGGAAAACTTCCCGAAGATGCTCAAGCGGTCATCGCCGCCAAAGCACAGGAACTGAATGTACAACTTTTCCCCTGCCGCGAACCGGTTCCGGAAAAGTATACTCTGTCTGCCGGAGCGGACGGCGTGCCGCTTCAAAAATTCATCTACGATGGACGCGAAATAACTCTCGCTCTCCCGGGAAAAATGCAGCGGGAAAATTTCCGTATCGTTTACGAAGCACTGAAACTTTTAAGTGAACGCTGGCAATTCAGCTTTGATACTGCGCTGGACGGTTTGAAACTGGTTCGCTGGCCGGGCAGATTTCAGAAGATCGGAGAACGCATGATACTGGACGGCGGTCACAATCAGGATGGAACCGCCGCTCTCGCGGAGGCGTTGAATGAACTTTATCCCGGTGAAAAATTCACCACCGTTTACGCGGCATTCGCCGATAAAAATGCCAGTGAATGTGTCCGCAATCTCTCCGCATTTACTGAGCACTTCATTTTCACCTCACCGGGCAGCTGGAACCGCAAATCTTTTGCCCCGGATGAATTGATCAGTTTTGCCGCACAATACGGAGTTCCGGCACACGGAAATCCAGCTCCGCTGGAGGCGGCAGCTGAAGCACTGAAAATCTCCGACCGCCGGGTGATGATTTCAGGTTCACTCTATCTTGCCGGTGAAATATTGCAGGAATATATGCCGCTGGAATCCACGCTGGATATTTAAGGACAGCGGCGATGTTTATTATCAAAGAACCGGCTTCGGCGGAGACAAAAGTAAAAAATTCCCGCTTTCTTGCTGAAGTATTTCCGGTAACTTCTCCGGATGAAGCTAAAGCCGCATGGCTCTTCCGCAAAGATACCTACGACAACGGCGGGCATA
>JAFVYP010000229.1 GCA_017508555.1 Lentisphaeria bacterium | reverse complement strand
GTAGGGCTCGCACTCAGCAGCATTGATGAGCACGTAGTCCACCTTGCCCAGACCGGAAGAGATCTTCACGTGGGTGGGGAAGGTAGCGCCGCCCTGGCCGACGATACCGGCGTTTTTCACGATCTCGGTCAGCTGCTCGGGAGTCAGGCTGTCGGGATCGGCCACAGGTTTGATGTCTTCGCAAACGGTGTTCTGGAAGTCATTTTCGATGACCACGGACATGAAGGTGCCGCCCATGGAGAAAGGACGGGGCTCCACGGCCTTAACGGTGCCGGAAACGCTCGCATGAATGGGAGCGGAAACGAAACCGCCGGGTTCACCGATCTTCTGACCGATTGTTACCTTGTCGCCCACTGCAACGATGGGCTTGCAAGGTGCACCGATGTGCATAGACATGGGAATGACCACCTGAGCAGGTGCCTTGATCTGCTCGATGGCCTTTTCATTGGTTGCGGCCTTCATATCGTTGGGATGAACGCCGCCAAAGAAAGCTTGTGCCATTGTCTTTCACCTCATCTTACTTACGGGTGGCCCTATGCCACCCCATACTTCCCTCAAGTTTACAACAAAACTCCCTTTTTGTCCAGTCCTTTGTCCGGTTTCTTACGAGAATTTGACGTTTTCTGCCAGAAACCATCTTTCAGACGGTACGTCTTGTGTTTTGAAATGGCCTGTGATACAATATATATTATTATTCGGGAGATATCCGTAAAGTTTTTCCAGAGAAAGGAATTTGCCAAATGTTAGACCGAATTGCACTTAAACGTCAGGCAAAAGTGATTACCCGTGAGGCGCGTGTATCGGCATATCTCTTTACGCTGCTGTATCTGGCGATCATCAATGTGCTGGATGTGATCAATACCTATGTCAATGCCTCTGTTGTGACGTATATGGAGGAATTTTTCCCCGGCGTTCCTGTGCCGGCGTTCCTGCTGCACGCCCAGTCCTTCTCGCCGGTGATGGTGATGTTTGTTTCTGTGCTGGTAGCGCTGCTGACCTCCGTGCTGTCGGCGGGCTGCGCCATCTACCATCTGGGCATCCACCGTGGTGAGGAGATGAGCTTCAGCAGCATCTTTGACGGCTTCTCCTTTGTGGGCAAAGTGATTTTGCTGGAGATTGTGATGTATATTTACATTTTCCTGGGGACTTTGTTCTTTGTGATTCCCGGCATCATCGCCGCCTACCGCTACCGTTTTGCCCTGTATAACCTGTGCGAAAACCCGGAGATGGGTGTGATGGAGGCCATGGGCATGTCCAATGCCCAGACGCAGGGCTATAAGGGCGAACTGTTCATTCTGGATCTGACCTTCTTTGGCTGGCAGTTTCTCTGCGGCCTGACCCTGGGCGTTCTCTCCATTTGGATCGCCCCCTATATCATCCAGACGGAGCTCGGCTACTTCCAGCAGATCAAGAAGATCAAGGGGATCGGCTGGTTTGCTCCGGAAGATCAGCAGAATGACGGAGAGTTTCACGCGCAGGATCCCTTTGGACCCGACCTGTGATTCGATCAACTGAGAGGGCGCGCCTTTGCCGGAGGCGCGTCCTCTTTCTTTGCGGCGAAAACTGCCGGCCTGGGCGGTGGCTGTGGCGCTGATCATCTGCAGGAGCCGTCAACAAGGAGCGAGTGTTAAGTTTACATGAAAAAACGGATATGGGAATCACGAACATGTTAATTTTTTATCATATTGCACATATGGGGCGTTAAAATTTTGTCATTTTACGCCTTGTAATTGTTTTTTATCTATTGTAAAATGATGCCGTTGAGGAGAGCGCTCTTCCGTGGTGCCGGAAGAGGGTCCAGGATCGTTATTGATCCGAAGACAAAGGTGCGGAAAGAAAACCGTTCCGCTGTCCACACAAATCTTAAAAGGAGAGTGTATTCTGTGTTTAAGAAAATCGTCAACGGCTGCGTTAACGTAGTCAACAGATGGCTGCCGGATCCCTTCCTGTTCGCCGTCATCCTGACCATCGT
>JAFVYP010000022.1 GCA_017508555.1 Lentisphaeria bacterium | reverse complement strand
GTGAAAACAACAACGGCTTTGTTCACGAGGAAAAGCTTCGCTTTGTTATGGGCGTTCCCTTTGTTGGCGAAGTGACCGGCTGGCGGGACAGGCCTTTCCTGGTGGCCCAGACAAATAATAAGTATGTGGAAGGCAATTATTTGGCGGCCGTGGGCAACGATGTCTTGGCTATGGCAGTCTTTAACGGTGGTTCTATGTGCCTGACCCGAGAGGAAAACAATACGCTCTCCATTCCGCTGGCTTACCAGAACGCCTATGCCTGGGGTGAAAAGTGCATCTGGGGTACCCGGGAGCATACCTTTGCGCTGCGTCCGGTGACGGGAGAATTTACGCCCACAGTTTTGCACCGGGAAGCGTTGGATTATACCTATCCGCTGGTCGTAACGGAAGGGGAAGGTACCGTGGACGGTACGGAAGAATTAAATTTCTTACCCCTGGAAACAAGCGGCAATGTAGCTGTAAGCGCTTACTATGTCAAAAACGGCAGGATCTACCTGCGGGTCTACGAATTTGCCGGGGCCGATGGAACTGTGACGCTGCAGGGGTATCGGCTGCATATCTGCGACTTGCTGGAACAGGAGACAGGGGAGTGCTTTGACGAAACAGTTTCTGTGACCGGCCGACAGATCAGAACTTTCCGCGTGGAGAAGAAATAAATAAGAAATAACAGGGACATCCGAAGGGATGTCCCTGTTGGTCCGAGTGACTGGATTCGAATTTCATTTTCTCCTGCGGAGAAAATAGAGGTTTCCCTCGGCCCAGCCCTCGGGAGCAACAGTCCACCGGACTGTTGCATTTAGATGGGTTCGAATCCGCCAACAAAAAATAAAACCGAAGTAACATCAGTTACTTCGGTTTTATTGGTCCGAGTGACTGGATTCGAACCAGCGGCCTCTTGAACCCCATTCAAGCGCGATACCAAACTTCGCCACACCCGGATTTTGCTTGCGTCTCTCGACTGCCTGAGTATATTAGCACACCTTGCCGAAAAATGCAAGCATTATTTTTCAAAAATGAAAAATATTTTTATTCGCCCGGATCCAGCTTGATGACCTTGCCCATGTTCCACAGACGGGCCACACTGCGCTCGGCATCCTGCTTCTCAGCGTCATTGCTGTATTCCACATAAACAGTATGGGCGCCGCAGTCGCAGCACTCCACCTGCACGTTCCAGCCGCCCTCGTGGACGATGGAACCCACACCCCGGCAAGAGGGGCATTCTTCCAGTTCGATGATGGTATTGTTTTCCATGGTAAAAACTCCTTTATCGGAAAATTGTTTCGTTGGCGTCAAAGATCTCAAGCCGGCAGATCCTGGAAAAATCGGGCCGATATTGAGGGATCTCCTTTTCAATGGCCGCAGTCAGCTGGCCGGGATTCAGAGAAGGATTCTGGCAGCAGATCAGCGCCTGGAGGGTTACGGTATTGCTGTCCTGTTCTGCGACGGTGATCCGGCGGATCATGGGGATGATATCCTGTTCGGTCACGCCGTTCTTTCCCTTCTTCTCCAGAGTCAGAGAGTCCCGGGCGAAGAGGGAAGCGATGGCGTCCGCTGCGCCAGCGGGGATGCCGTTGTCATATTCCAGGGAAACGGCGCATTCCAGCAGCGCCAGGTCCCGGATCTTCCGGGCTTCCTGGTAGAC
>JAFVYP010000228.1 GCA_017508555.1 Lentisphaeria bacterium | reverse complement strand
CGGGGAGAACACACCAATTCATGGGAGGGGGCTGATTCCATCACATGTCCCAGATACATGACCATGATGCGGTGGGAAATATGCTCCACCACAGCAATATCGTGGGCAATGAACAAAAACGCCGTCCCGCTCTCTCTCTGAATATCCATCAGCAGATTGACGACCTGGGCCTGCACACTTACATCCAGCGCGGAAACAGGCTCATCGGCCACGATGAAGGCGGGATCTCCGGCCAGAGCGCGGGCAATACCGATCCGCTGACGCTGTCCTCCGGAAAACTGATGGGGAAAACGGTCAATGATCCCGGGATCAAGTCCCACTCTTTCCAGCAGAGCCCCGGCCCGTTCACGGCGGGAAGCCTGTGAT
Source organism: Lentisphaeria bacterium (assembly GCA_017508555.1). Taxonomy (GTDB): domain Bacteria; phylum Verrucomicrobiota; class Lentisphaeria; order Victivallales; family Victivallaceae; genus UBA1784. Next base: position 2,314 of record JAFVYP010000228.1, on the reverse strand, counting down.
TCCTCTTTGAAATGGATCCTCAAAACCTCATCCAGCGCCGTTCCGATGGTCAGACGGGGATTCAAAGAGCCGTAAGGATCCTGAAAAATCATTTGAAAGTCTTTGCGGCAGGCACGCAGCTCACGGCCGTCCAGAGCGGAAATATCCCTGCCCTTCAGGATGATCCTGCCGGAAACGGGCTTTTCCAGACGGACAAGGGCCCGGCCCAGAGTGCTTTTACCGCAGCCGGATTCTCCGACAAGACCGATGGTTTCTCCGGCATGCAGCTCAAAAGAGACATCTTCCACCGCATGCAGAAAACGTTTTTTTCTGAACCAGGCTCCTCTGAGGGGATAGTACACCTTCAAATGCTGTACTTCAAGAATTTTTTCTTTTGTATCCATTACCTGTCATCCTTCGGAAAGACCGCGATTCCGGTGATGTTGTCCCTGCCGCCTGCCACAAGGGCGCTCCGCATGAAAACATTGAGCGCCGTCTGCGGAGAAGATGCCTCGCGGAGAACGGTTCCCACCCTTCCGGCATCCATGCACCGGTACATGCCGTCAGTGCAAAGCAGATACCTGGCACCGGCGCGGGGAGAAAAGCTCTCAAGATCATATTCAAAATTCCGGTACAGTCCCAGAGCTCTGTAAATCACATTTTCCATGCCGCGGGCGGCATGTTCTGCCGATACGGCCTTAAAGGAGTGATCCGTGGAAAGCTGCACAGCCTCTTCCGCGCCGTTGACTTCATACAAACGGCTGTCGCCGGCATTGGCCATAATGATCTCATTTTCCAGAAACAGACAGCTGTTGACAGTGGTCCCCATGGGACGCAATGCCCTGTTGGCCCGGTTGCGGATATAAATTTCTCCATTGATGCGTTCCAATTCACGGCTCAGAAAAGTGCGCCACCTGTCGGCGGTCCCTTCTCTCCGGGAAGCCTCTTTCAAAAAGGCGCTGACCAGTTCACGGCAGCAGATATAGCTTGCTTTTTCTCCCCGGCTGTGACCGCCGATGCCGTCGGCGACAACTGCCAGGAGTATTTTTCCATCCGGCGAAAAAGCAAGACAGAAACTATCCTCATTTTTCCGTCTTGCCAGCCCCAGGTGACTTTCGCCTGCGGCCTGCCATACTGCATTTTTGAACATCATATTCGCGATCAGACCATTGAATTGAAACTTCTTTTTTTCTGAAGAAGCAATAGCTTTACATCTTTATATTATAACCTCAAAACAGGCTTTTTTCAATCATTCCGGAAAATAAAAAGAGATTTTTCTTATTTTTTCCGTTATTTCGGCTTGCAAAATCATCAAAAAGCATTAAATTATATTTCGAGGATAATTTCCCGAGCTGCGGAAATGTTGCGAGAAACTTTCTGAAAAACGCCCTGCCCCCGATTGCCGGAATGGCAGACTGCCGATTCTCTCCCTGCTTTTTATGGAAATTATTTTGCTGTTAATGGACTCAATTTGGAGATTTTCCCCCTAAATGATTCTCGGGATCACAGGTTCTTTCGGAGCCGGTAAAAGTACAGTCAGAGAAGAATTTTCCGCGCTTGGCTGGCAGTTTTTTGACGCAGATGAGATTTGTCATCTTATTTATGCCGGAAAAGAAGGGACTTTTTTCACCCGGATCACAGAAACCTGGGGCAGAGAGATCCTGTCACCAGCCGGAAACATCGACCGTAAAAAGCTGGCAGCAAAGGTTTTCGGAAAACCGCAGGAGTTGAAAAAGCTCACAGACATCCTTTATCCGGAACTGGATAAAAGACTCGTTGAAGCGATCCGCAACTGCCGGGAAAGACAGCAGAACGGTGCATTCGAGATACCGTTGCTCTTTGAAAATAATTATGAAAAATATTTTGACGCAGTCCTGACCGTCTGGGGAGCCTCCTCTGTCAGACATAAAAGACTGCGGGAAATGCGTCATTTTACAGATGAAGAGATCCGGAAAAGGGAAAATCAGCAGCTTCCCTCTGATGAAAAACTTGAAAAAGCTGATTTTGCTCTCATCAACAACGGATCCAAAGAGCTTTTGCGCAGACAAATAAATGACTTGATGATAAAAATAACAAACGGAAAAAAAGATGAGTGAAGACAACAATAATATTGATCCGTCTCAGGAAATGACCCCTGCGCCGGAACGTCCCAAACGGGGACGCCCCCGCAAGCTGGATGAAAACGGCAATCCCGTCAAAAAAACCGCTGCCGCTCCGAAACTGGATGAAAACGGCAACCCGATCCGCCGGGGCCGTCCTCCCAAGAAAAAAACGGACGGGGCAGAAAACGATCAGATGTCGATGCAGCCGGATCTGCCGGACACCTCTTCTGCCG
>JAFVYP010000227.1 GCA_017508555.1 Lentisphaeria bacterium | reverse complement strand
GCTTATATTGGCAAGTTCCAGCTCTGCCGTATTTGTTTCCGGGAACTGGCCTCTTCGGGTCGCATTCCTGGTGTAACGAAGGCCAGCTGGTAAGAAAGGAATACGCAAAATGAGTATGCAAGATCCGATTGCCGATATGCTCACCCGCATCCGCAATGCCGGTGCCGCAGGTCTCAAAGTGGTCGCAATGCCGACCTCCCGTGAGAAAGCTGCGATCGCCGAGGTTCTCAAGGAAGAGGGTTATATCGGTGGATATGAGATCAAGGGCGAAGGCGTTCAGCGCGAACTTGTCATCGATCTCAAATATTATGAAGGAAAAGCGGTAATTTGTGGTCTGGAGCGTGTCAGCAAACCCTCCTGCCGTCGTTACTGCTCGAGCAGCGACATCCCCCGTGTGCGCAATGGTCTGGGTACCGTCGTTCTGACCACCAGCAAAGGTGTGATGAGCGGACGCCGTGCCGCCAAAGAGCGTGTGGGTGGTGAAATCATCTGTTACGTCTGGTAATAAAGGAAAGCGTAAATATGTCACGCATTGGTAAAAAACCGATTGAGATCCCGTCCGGGGTCAAAGTTGCGGTTTCCGGCAATACCGTCACAGTCGAAGGCAAGGCCAAGCTGTCGCTGAATCTTCCCCCGTACGTCGAGGTGGAAGTTGCTGACAATAAAGTTGTGGTCAAGCAGGCCGGTGAGGCCAGAGAGGCCGGTGCCATGCACGGTCTGGCCCGCAGCCTGATCAACAACATGGTCATCGGTGTGACTGCCGGATTCAAGAAAGAACTGCAGATCGTCGGCGTTGGTTACAAAGCCGCGCTCCAGGGCAGCAAACTGAATCTGTCTCTGGGTTATTCTCATCCGATCAACTATCAGATCCCCGAAGGTGTGAAAGTGACTCTCAACGAGAACAAGATCATCGTCGAGGGAGCTGACAAGCAGCTGGTCGGTGAGACTGCCGCGGAGATCCGCCGTTTCCGTCCGCCCGAACCCTACAAGGGCAAGGGAATCCGTTATGTCGATGAGCGCATCGTGTTGAAGGAAGGTAAGTCTGTCGGTTAATCCGGCAGGCTTCAAGGAGAATAAAAAATGTCGACTACCGATAGAAAAACTCTGCGCGCCCGCCGTCATGCCCGGATCCGTAAAAAGATCTCCGGTACTGCGGAGTGCCCGCGTTTCTGCGTCAGCATCACGACGAATAACATCTATTGTCAGTTCATCGACGATGTCACCGGCCGTACCGTGGCCAATACCTCCAGTCTCTCTGCCGCTTTCAAGGCTGAGAATGCCAAGCCGAACATGGCTGGGGCTGAACTGTTGGGTAAACTGGCTGCTGAGGCTGCCAAAGCGGCGAATATCACGACCGTGGTTTTCGACCGTTCCGGTTACAAGTATCATGGGCGTGTCAAGGCGATTGCCGAAGCTGCCCGTGCTAATGGTCTTAAGTTCTAAGGGGGAACTCCAGCTATGGCAAAACGTGAAATCATTAACGAAGCCGCTGCAAGCGAGTTCGATGAGAGCGTGATCGCAATCAACCGCAGTGCCAAAGTCGTCAAGGGCGGTAAAAACTTCAGTTTCGGCGCCCTGGTCGTTGTTGGCGATCACAATGGTCGTGTCGGTTACGGCTACGGCAAGGCAAACGAAGTCTCTGATGCCATCCGCAAGGGTGGAGAGGCTGCCCGCCGCAACCTGGTCAAGGTTCCGATGAACGGACAGACCCTTCCGCACGAGATCGAGGTCAAATTCGGCGGTGCCCGTGTTCTGCTTCGTCCCGCCAGCGCCGGTACCGGTTTGATTGCCGGCGGTGCTGTCCGTGCCATCCTTGAGCTGGCCGGTATCAAAGACGTTCTGGCCAAGAGCCTGGGTGCTTCCAACGCCTCCAACGTTGCGAAGGCCACCTTCAAGGCGATCGAGGGTCTCACCACCCGCGATATGGCCTATGCCCGTCGCGGACTGGCGGTCAAAGCTGATAACAATTGATAGTTCAGGAAGGTCTTAATTATGAAACTTCATGATATCGGTCCCACTCCGGGATCCCATAAGCGCCGCAAACGCGTCGGCCGCGGTGACAGCTCCGGTTGGGGCAAGACCGCCGGACGCGGTGAAAAGGGTCAGCTTTCCCGTACCGGTGCGGTTCACCGTCCCTTCTTCGAGGGCGGTCAGATTCCGTTGTTCCGCCGTCTGCCCAAACGCGGATTCAAGAACGCGGACAGAATCGTTTACGAGATCATCAACCTCAGCATGCTTGAGAAGAACTTCGAAGCCGGTGCTGAGGTCAATCCCGAAACTTTGCGCGAGAAGAAACTTCTGACCAAAGGCATTCACGCCATCAAGATCCTTGCCAACGGCGAGATCTCCAAGGCTCTGACTGTCAAGGCTGATAAGTTCTCTGCCGCAGCCGTCGCCAAGATCGAGGCTGCCGGCGGCAAAGTCGAAACCCTCTGAACAACGGAGTAAGCTATGTGGCGGGCGTTCTTGAATATTTTGAAGGTTAAAGAGTTGCGTAATCGGCTGATGTTCACAATGTTGATCATCGTGCTGGTTCGGGTGGCAAGCAATATCCCCTGTCCCGGAGTCGATCCTGCGGCTTTGGAACGCTTCATCAAAGAAGTTACGAACGCCAGCGGTTCCGACGGCGGTTTCATGGCTCTCATCGACCTGTTTTCAGGTGGTGCGCTTGCGCACTTTGCGTTGGGAGCTTTGGGAATCATGCCTTACATCAGTGCATCCATCATTCTCCAGCTGATGATCCCTGTGATCCCTCAGCTGGAGAAGATGCAGCGTGAGGGTGAGACCGGCCGCCAGAAGATCACGCAGTACACCCGGTATCTTACCATCATTGTCTGTTTGATCCAGGGGGCCATGGTCGCCATGGCAATGGTCAATCCGAGCAAACTCGGTTTGCCCACGCCCTCCGAACCGCTTTACCTCGGCAGTGTCGGGGTGTTCGTACCGGTCACTGTGCTGGCCATCACCTGTACTACGATGGTTTTCACCTGGCTTGGAGAACAGGTCACGGAGCGCGGTATCGGCAACGGTGTTTCTCTGATTATTACGATCAACATCGTTTCCCGTCTGCCTCACTCCGTTATCGAACTGATCCGCATGGCTGTCAAGGGGACAACTCCTGACGGAACGACCTTCAAGTCAGTTCAGCTGCTTTTGCTTCTCGTTGTTTTCTGCGTTGTCACGGCGGCGACGATCCTGTTGTCCCAAGGCTACCGCAGAGTTCCGATCCAGATGGTCCGCAAGACCGTCGGCAAACAGTTGCAGGGCGGCTCCACTTACATGCCGCTCAAGGTCAACTTTGCCAACGTCATGCCCATCATCTTCGCCGGAGCTATCATGATGATCCCCGGATATCTCTTCCAGACCATGGCTGCCAGAAGCGGCGGATTCTGGATGACTCTTGCCACTTTCTTCAGGCAGGACGGTCCCGGGTACATGACGGTTTACAGTCTTTTGATCCTCGCTTTCAGTTTCTTCTGGGTGGCGAATCAGTTCAATCCTCTGCAAATCGCTGACAACTTGAAAAAAGAGGGTGCTTACATCCCCGGAATCAGTCCCGGACAGCCCACCGCTGATTATCTTGACGGTGCGATGACCCGCGTGACTGCCGGCGGTGCAGTGTTCCTTCTTGCTCTTGCTGTGTTTCCCATGGTGCTTTACAGCAGCTTCCGTATTCCTTTCATGGTTGCCCAGTTCTTCGGCGGTACCTCTTTGCTGATTATGGTCGGCGTGGTGCTTGACACGATGAGCCAGCTGGAGTCGCATTTGACCATGCGGCACTACGAGGGCTTCCTCAAGAGCGGAAGACTCAAGAACCGCAGCGGCAGTTGATATGTATCCTCCCGCAGTTTTCTGCGGATGATCAGATACAGGCTTTTTGAAAATCGAGCGTTCTGTTTATACGGGGCGCTCTTTATGTTTAGTTCTGTTTCCGGCATTGCTGAAAGAGAGCCTTCCGGAAACAGGATGTGTTTATTTTATCCTCTTTGCGGAGATGAGTTTATGAGTAAAGTTGTTGCTATTGACGGTCCGGCCGGAGCCGGAAAGAGTACGGTCGCCAAGTTGCTGGCCGCCCGCTGCGGTTTCACCTATGTCAATACCGGCAGTCTTTACAGGGCTATTGCCTGGGCCGCCGCAAAGAGCGGTGTGGATGTGAAAGAACTCAAAGAGGAGTTTCTTTCGGCGCTTGATCTGGATTATGTTGACGGCGTTCTGCTTGTCAACGGAGTTGATCCCGGCAGTGAACTGCGGACAGTCTCCTGTGCTGCCGGCGCAAGTTTTGTTGCCACCCTTCCTTTTGTCAGAAAGTTTCTCCTGCCCGTTCAGCGCAACGCCGCTGAAAAGGGGTGGATCGTCATGGAGGGCAGGGATATCGGCAGTGTGATCTTTCCGGATGCCGCCTATAAATTTTTCGTCACAGCCTCCGTTGAGGAGAGGGCCCGCCGCAGAATGGCGCAGAATGTTAATGAGTCCCTCTCTTTTGAGGAGATCAAAGCGGCGATCGCCGCGCGGGATCATCAGGATTCCCACCGTGCTGAAGCGCCGCTCTGTCAGGCTGCTGATGCTGTTTTAGTTGATACTTCGGCGCTTTCCATCGAACAGGTGGTGGAACAGCTGCATGATTATATCGTTCAAAACCCCAGGGAGTGTTGAGTTATGTATTTTGACTGTACTTACCGCGTCCCCTATGCCGACACCGATCAGATGGGGGTGGTTTATTATGCCAATTATCTGGAATATTTTGAGCGGGGCAGAACAGAAATGCTCCGTGCTTTGGGCTTGCCTTATTCCGTCCTTGAGCAGGAGGGGGTCTTTCTTCCTGTGGTGGAGGCTCACTGTGAGTACATGGGATCGGCCAAATATGATGATCTGCTGACATTCCGTTCCTATGTGGAAAGTTTTTCCCGGATCAAGCTCCGGGTCTGCACGCAGGTCCTGCGTGGAGAGGAGCTGCTGGTGAAGGGATATGTTGTTCTGGGGTGTGTGAACGGAGAAAAACGTCCGGTCCGCATGCCGCAGCAGCTGGCTGACTGCTGTGAGAAGCTCCTCTGGGACGGAAAGACTGTCAAAAAGGATTTTGTCAGTGCTGAAAAACTTTATCCCCTCAAATTCGCGCCTGTGTATCAGGAAAGGGTTTGGGGCGGAACGCAGATGGCAGATGTTTTGAAGCGTGAACTGCCGCCGCACACGGCGCCCATCGGAGAAGCCTGGGAGTTGTGTGACCGGGATGATGTCAACAGCAAGGTCATCAACGGAGATCTGGCAGGTTTTTCTCTCTCTGAGCTTGTCAGGTACTACGGACGCAATCTGCTGGGTTCCAAAGCCCGTCAGACGGAGCGTTTTCCTCTGCTGATGAAATTGATCGACGCCGGAGAAAAGCTCAGTCTCCAGGTCCATCCCGACGACAATGCCTGTCAGCTGCTGGGCAACGGTGCTGAGAGCAAGACAGAGATGTGGTACATCCTGTCAGCTCTGCCCGGAGCCAATATTCTGGCCGGTCTGGGCAATCAATATTCCAAAAATCATCTGATCGATCTGTTGAGAGCAGGTTCGGCGGAAGGACTTCTGCACGATTATCCCTCCCGTCCGGGGGATGCCTATTACATTCCTGCGGGAACGCTGCATGCCATCGGGGCGGGCAATCTGATCCTCGAGATCCAGCAGAACAGCGATACCACTTACCGTATCAGCGACTGGGGGCGCAAAGGCAGCGACGGCAAGCCCCGCGAGCTGCATATCGAACAGGGGATCCAGTCCATCAATTTTGTCAATCGCAACAGTCCGCGCATCGCGGCGGCGGTGGATCAGGTGGCCTGGAACAGAAAAATCAATGTGGTCAGCAACTGTCCCTATTTCAACGTTGCGGAGCTGCGCATGACGGAACCCTGGAACGATGATACCAGAAAAGAGAGTTTCCATTATATCACAGCCGTCAATGCTCCTGTCCGTGTGGGACGGGAGGATAAGTTTGCAGACATCCGTCCCGGAGAGAGCGTGCTGCTTCCCGCCGCCTTCGGTGCTTATACAATCCAATCCCTTGATCCGGCGGCCAAATGCACCGTGGTCAAAACAACACTTTAAGGTACATGTATGAAATTCTTGACTGATCTGGAACAGTTTCTGCGGCAGGCTCATGCCAATTATCCTGCGGATTCTGTTCTCTCTGCCGACCCCTGTCCCGCCGGACAGAAGGGAGATTTTACCGTCAACTGCTTCAAGATCGGACGCTTTTGCGGCAATCCCATGGCCGCGGCCGCCTCTGTGACGGAGTTTCTCGCAAAACATCCGGATGTGGAAAGTGTCGAAGCTGTCAAGGCTTTTGTCAATATCACGCTCAAACCTGAGGCGCTTCACGCGGAGTCCTCTGCGGATATCGAAGCGCTGCTGGAAAAGGGAAAACTGCCGGAAGCGGAAAGAAAAAAGATCCTCATCGAATTTTCTGCGCCCAATACCAACAAGCCCCAGCATCTGGGACATGTCCGCAACAATACGCTGGGTATGTCTCTGGCCTCTCTGCTCAAGCGCGTGGGCCACAATGTCATTCAGATCAATCTGGTCAATGACCGGGGTATCCATATCTGCAAATCCATGCTGGCGTACAAGAAGTTCGGCGCCGGCGTCACGCCGGAAACTGCCGGGATCAAGGGCGATCATCTGGTGGGAGATTTTTATGTCAAGTTCAATCAGGCTCTCTCTGATGAATTGAAAACGCTTCGGGCCGCTCATCCTGAGTGGGCCGACAAGGACAATGATGAACTTTTCCTTGAAACGGAACTGGGCAAAGAGGCCCAGCAGATGCTCTGCGACTGGGAGGCCGGTGAGCCGGAGGTGAGAAAGCTCTGGCAGGAAATGAACAGCTGGGTCTTTGATGGATTTGCCGCCACCTACAAGCGTATGGGCATTGATTTCGACCATACCTATCTGGAAAGCCAGACCTATCTGCTGGGAAAAGACATCGTCAATACCGGTCTGGAAAAACAGGTCTTTACCAAACGCGAGGATGGCGCCACCATCTGTGATCTGGGCAAGCTGGGAACCAAAGTTCTTCTCCGCAAGGACGGAACCAGCGTCTATATCACCCAGGATATCGGTACGACTTTGCTCAAGCATGATGATTATGATCCGGATACCATGATCTGGGTCGTCGGTGATGAGCAGAATCTGCATTTCCAGATGCTTTTCGCCATTCTGAAAAAGCTGGGTTACGACTGGGCCGACAGACTTTACCACCTCTCTTACGGCATGGTCAATCTGCCCTCCGGACGGATGAAGAGCCGCGAGGGAACTGTGGTGGATGCGGATGATCTCTTTGATGAGATGGCAGCCCTTGCCGCCGCCGCCTGCAAGGAGCGGTACGGTGAAGATATTTCTGCTGAGGAACTGGCTTCCCGCAGTGAGATCATCGGTCTGGGCGCCCTCAAATTCATGCTTCTCAAATTCAATGCCAAGACGACGATCACCTTTGATCCTGCGGCCTCTCTGAAATTTGAGGGGGATACCGGACCCTATGTCCAGTACGTTGCCGCCCGTATCAACTCCATCAGCCGCAAGGCTGCCGAAAGCGGCATCGACGCTTCGCAGGCCAACTGGAGTCGTCTGGGACATGAATTTGAAAAAGAACTGGCAGTCAAACTTTATTTTTATCCTGCCCAGCTGAAGCTCTGTGCCGAGCGCAGAGACTGCTCCGGACTGGTGGAGTATCTGCTGGATCTCTGCAAGAGTTTCAACCGTTTCTACCGGGAGTGCCCCGTTGTCAGTATCGCCTCTGCGGATGCGGAGCTGGCTGCCAGCCGTCTGGCGCTGGCCCAGGCTGTCCGCCGGGTCGTTGCCGACGGATTGGCCACGCTGACCATCGGCGTTCCCGAAGCCATGTGATTTAATTTTCAAATTAAGGAGTTCTATTATGCTTGACGAAAAACTCAATTCTTTTGATCCCGCAGTCCGTGCCGCCGCTTTTGACAAGGCCGTGGCCGGTATGACGGCTTTCAACCTGCACTGCCACAGCTTTTTCTCTTACAACGGCTACGGATACAGCCCCAGTTACCTGGTGGCACTGGCCAAAGAGATGAACTGGCGCGCTGTCGGTCTGGTGGATTTTGACGTTCTTGACGGCGTGGATGAGTTTCTTGCCGCCGCCGCCAGAATGGGTGTCCGTGCCACGGCGGGTATGGAAACGCGCGTGTTTGTTCCTGAACTGGCCGCTGTGGAGATCAACTCTCCCGGCGAACCCGGTATCGCCTATCATCTGGGATGCGGTTTCACCAGTTCTGAGGTGCCTGAAAAGGCCAAAGCCTTTGCCGCCAGTCTGCGCAGCAAGGCCAATGCCCGCACCCGGAATGTGGTGGAAGCTGTCAACACATTCCTGCCCGAGATCGCGCTGGATTTTGATGCCGTTGCCCGTGAGTTCACGCCCAAAGGCAATGTGACAGAGCGTCATGTCTGTCAGGCTTACCGCATGAATGCCGAAAAGATCCTCGGGGCCGGTGCCAAAGCCTATTGGGAGGAAAAAATCGGCGGTTTTGAAGAAAACCCCGTCAAACTGGAAGCCAATATCCGTTCCAAGACCATGAAGAAGGGCGGCGTGGGATATATGAATCCCGATCCGGCCAGCTTCCCCACGCTGGAAGAGATGAATAAATTCATCACCGACTGCGGCGCTGTCCCCACGGTGGCCTGGCTCAACGGACTTTCCGGCGGCGAAGCTGATCCCGGTGCCCTCCTTGATCTGCACATGAAATACGGCGCCCGTGCCATTACGCTGATCCCCGACCGCAACTGGAATTACGTTGATCCTGACAAACGTGCCAAGATGGCTTTTGAGCTTGACCGCTTTATCGCCGCCGCCGTTGAGCGGGATCTGCCCATCCTTGCCGGTACTGAAATGAACGCTCCCGGACAGAAGCTGGTGGATGATTTCACCGTTCCTGAACTGGCCAAGCATCTTGATACCTTTATTGCCGGTGCCGATGCTCTGGCAAAATAAGGAGAGCCGTACCATGCAGCTTTTGAGTGATGAAATAAAGGGTTATCTTGCCAACAGTTCCTGGATCCGCCGGATGTTCGAGGCCGGTATGGAGCTGAAGAAAAAGTACGGAGAAGAGGCCGTTTGTGATTTCAGTCTGGGCAATCCCGATCTGCCGCCGCCGCCCGAAGTGGCGGAGGCTCTGCGGGAGATCGCCGGAAAAGCCGGTGAGCCTTTTGCCATCGGCTATATGCCCAATGCCGGTTACATGTCCCTGCGGGAAAAACTGGCCGCCAAGGTTTCCGGTGAGCAGAACTGCACGATCCCTGCCAATAATGTGATCGTCACCTGCGGTGCCGCTGGCGGTCTCAATGTCTTTTTCCGCGCGGTCCTGACCCGGGGAGACGAGGTGATCGCTCCTTCTCCCTACTTTGTGGAGTATGATTTTTATGTGGCCAATGCCGGCGGCAAGCTGGTGACGGCTCCCTCCAAAGATCTGACTTTTGAGCTGGATATCGAGGCTTTCCGCAAGGCGCTGTCTGATAAGACCCGTGCGGTGATCCTGAACTCTCCCAACAATCCTGCCGGTGTGATCTACAAGAAAGAAGAACTGGAAGCCCTGGGAAAACTGATCCGGGAACAGGAAGAGAAAAACGGCAAACCCATCTTTGTTCTCTCTGATGAGCCTTACCGTTTCCTCAACTTCGACGGTGTGGAGATCCCGCCTGTCATGGACTTTTTCAAGCATGCCGCCGTGATCGGCTCTTTCAGCAAAAATCTCTCTCTGGCCGGAGAACGCCTCGGTTATATCGCCGTTTCTCCCCAGGTGGATAATGCTGCGGAGCTGATGGCCGGTCTCATTATGTGCAACCGTATCCTCGGCTTTGTCAATGCTCCTGCACTGGGACAGAAGATCCTTGAAAAATGCCTTGACGCCGAAGTCGATTTGGATATTTACCGCCGCCGCCGCGATGCCATGGCAAAGGTCCTTGCCGATGCCGGAGCTGAGTTTACTGTTCCCCGCGGTGCCTTCTATTTCTTTGTCAAGTCGCCTGTGGCGGATGAGTGTCAGTTCGTCGATGCGCTGCTGGAAGAGAAGATCCTGGCCGTTCCCGGACGGGGATTCGGCCGTCCCGGTTATATCCGTCTGACATGCTGTGTGGATGAAAAGATCATTCTCCGCGCTGCACCCGGATTTGCCCGTGCCTTCGCTGCTTTCAAGTGAAGCTGACTGTTTTTCAAGTCTGCCTTTTCCTGCGGGGATCGGCAGACTTTTTTTGCGTATGGCGGACGGACCGGGTTTGAGGCAGATCTGCTGGAACGGCTTTGTCGGACCCGTCTTCGCTGCGCTTCGCCGTGGCAAGCCTGTCGGATCCGTCTTCGCTGCGCTTCGCCGTGGCAAGCCTGTCGGACAAATGCGTTTTCGCCCCTTGTATGCAGGCCCGGGCGGTGAACACAAGTGGATTTGCCCGTGATATCAAAAGGCTGTATTCCCGATATGGGTAGATACAATGATACAGAACTGAAAATACTTCGCTTTTCTCCTATGAGAGACTATTTGTCAAGTTATATTTGCAAAAAAATCGTAAAATAT